>JAIYDQ010000143.1 GCA_027487375.1 Planctomycetaceae bacterium | reverse complement strand
GATTGCCCATGGATTCACTCGCGAGATTGCTCTCAGAATATAAGTAGCTTTCGATCGCGTGCTCACCCATGCGAAGTCGCGTGGCCGTTCATGGCGTCGTAAAGTATTGATTTGAAAAACATTTCCTTTGACTAAGTAATCCATTATGAATTCGATTGAACAATGCCCAATTTCTAATGGTAGCTTAGATGCGTTAGTGATTGCTCCGCATCCGGATGACGCTGAGCTAGGCATGGGCGGGACGATCGCGAAGCTTATTGCAAAGGGTTGGAATGTTGGCGTATTAGACCTGACCACTGGCGAGCCGACTCCACATGGGTCTTTAGAGATTCGCGAAAAGGAAACGAAGATTGCAACCGAATCGCTAGGACTGAAGTGGCGCTGGAATCTCGGTATGCGAAACCGTTATCTCGAAGCGACAATTGAGAACAGACAGGCGCTCGCGGAGGTATTTCGAATCACACGACCGCGATGGCTCTTCGCGCCCTACTGGGAAGATGCTCACCCAGACCACGTAGCAGCGACCCAAATGATTGAGGCTGCGAGGTTTTGGAGCAAGCTATCGAAAACGGACATGGCTGGCGAACCATTTCATCCCGCCAGAATATTCTACTACTACTGCATTCATCTAAAGCTGGTTCCACAACCTGCGTTTATCATCGATATCACTGACCAATGGGAATCCAAGCTCGCGTCGGTTTCAGCTTATCAAAGTCAATTCATCACCGGAAAAGAATCCATATCACCTAGCTTTTTGGAACGCATGAAAAGCGAATCAGAATTCTGGGGCAAGGCGATCGGGGTACGCTACGGAGAACCATTCGCGTCACGCGAACCGATCGGATTATCGATGATGGACAACTTGATTTGAGATTGCATTCGACTCTTATTGGAAGTCCCGAAAGATGCTAATTGCTTTGACTAGAATCGGGAATCTGCAAAATCGTTACTTAATGCTGGCGGTTCAATAGAGCGCGATCTCCGGCCACTATTTCCAGCGACTGTGTCCGGTGCCAGATGCAGCTTCTCCGACTACCCAGCAGCGATAACCTTCGTCTCGGATCATTTTCTGGATGCTTTCGGAATAATAACCGCTTACTATCAGCACCATTCCCAACCCCATATTGAAGACGTTATCCATTTCAGGTTGCGGAATGTTCCCAAGCTTCGCAAGCCAAGGAAAGACTGCGGGAACTTCCCACGTGCCCCGTTCGAAAACTAGGTCGACATTTTCTGGCAAGATTCGCTGAGTGTTCTCAAGCAATCCGCCGCCGGTAATGTGAGCAATTCCATGAAGCACGTTCTTGACGCGATAGTGCCCCATGATTCTGCGAACAACACGCGTATAGATAAAGGTCGGTGTAAGCAGCGCGTCGCCAACAGTCGTACCAAGTTCAGCGACATGAGATTCGATGTCCAGGCCAGCCTTCTCGAAGACAACCTTTCGAACAAGGCTGTATCCGTTACTGTGAAAGCCCGACGACCCGATTCCGATCAAGACGTCGCCCGGTTGGATTGCCTTGCCGGTCACCAAGTGCTTCTTTTCAACTACGCCCACGCAGAATCCGGCCAGATCGTAATCATCGCCTTGATAGAGGTCTGGCATGATAGCCGTCTCGCCGCCTAAGAGGCTACAATCGGCATCGACGCAACCATCAGAGACCCCTTTAACGATCGTCTCCAAGAGTGGTGGGTTGTCACGCGACATCGCAACGTAGTCCAAAAAGAACAACGGCTCAGCGCCTGTGCAAAGGCAGTCGTTAACGCACATGGCAACAAGATCGATACCCACCGTGTCGTGTCGATTGGCTTTCAACGCAACCTTCAACTTTGTCCCAACCCCATCCGTTCCCGAGACAAGGATCGGTTCTTTGTAGTTCCTCGAAAAAAGCGAGTTCGCAAAGTCCAGTGCATACAAACCAGCGAATCCGCCGTCGTTCTTTACGACCCGCGGACTAAAGGTTCGATGCATGAGTTTTGGCAGTCGCTTCATGGACTGCTCATAAAGTTCTAAGTCGACGCCGCTGTCTTTGTAGGTGGTTGTCATCAGTTGGTGATCGAGTAGGTGCAGATCGTAATTCGCCCACATTATGCTATCGATCAATCAGATCCGAAAGCACTCAGATCCGAAAGGACGCTTACTTTTCAAAATAGGCCGCCAAAAGCTCTTCTAACCGCTTCCCACGTGCGTGAATGTGAACCACTTTTCCTTCTCGATCGAGCAGCAGCATAAACGGAATCGCAGTAATCGATAGTTTTTGCGAAAGCGGGTTCGCAAATCCTTCAAGAGTCTTGTCCATTGATCGCAAGTGAATCCAAGGAAGGGATTCCTTTTCCAAAAAACCAGAAACATCTTCCTCCGCATCGTCTAGATTGACTCCGACGATTTCAAAACCTTTGTCCTGATACTTTTTGTACAGTTCGCGTAAATTGGGAAATTCGGCTCGGCAAGGACCGCACCACGTTGCCCAAAAGTCAACGAGTGTGATTTTTCCTGATATCGCCGAAACGTCAAACTCCTTACCGCTTGTAACCACCTTTTGCCCCGAGAAATCGAGTGGCTGACCGATCAACGCGATCCGCTTCTTGAAGCCTTCAATCACTGGCTTCGCTTCGGCAATCAATTGCGGAGCTTTTAAAAGAGCAAAGTTTTCTTCGATTGCTGCCATGACGGCCGAGGCGTGCTCTAAATTGCCTGTGTATTCGATGTTTGAAACGTTGCTGAGCAACCATGCGATGGTCCATTGGGTCGGCGATCGTTTGACCATTGCGTCGAGCGTCGACTTGACGCGCTCGCCTGGAATTTCAGGATTGCCGAGCGACTCGTTCAGGAATTTCATCTCTTCAGAATCATTCACATCCAGCGACCATGCCTGCATGGCCATCGAAGGGTCCGCGTTGTCTCGGAAAGCGGAAATGATTTTCTCTTTCGCAGTAGCGAATGCCGCTGACTGCCCCTGCTGATCAAGGACCTTTAAAGTCTGAAGCGAGATGCGCATGTCAGGTTGTTGAAGCGGCTCGGTGGAATTAAGCATCTGCTCCAATTGGGCGACCACTGCTGTCGAATCTGTTAGACCAGCCATCAGATCCGACAAGGAAAACCCGAGTAAAACTACATTTGCTTGATGAGCAAGGGTTGGATTCTGGATATCTTTTTTCTGGGTCGCCAAAACACGTAGCTTGGAACCCGCCGCCGCATCTCCGAGACCAGCTGCGTGCGCGAGAGCTTCTAACTTCGCGACGATTGCCAATTCAGACTCTTTGGGAGCAGTCGCAACCGCTGCCAAGCCTTCCGAAGCAGCCAGTTTCATCTCGCTGAGCTGACGAGCTTGCCGAATGGCTTCTTCTTGTGGAAGGTCCGGGCTCCCGACAGCTCGCATCAGCTCTCGCATCGATTTATCAATCGTTGATAAGTGCGCGATCCAATCCTTCGCCTCGCTTCCCTCCTTTGGAACATTAAGCGATGTGTAATCGAGACCTGTCTTTTTATCCGCAGGCTTCTTGTCCGTCGTTAACGCGGGGGCTTCCGCAGAGGATGCTGATGACGGCGTTTTGTCTTTATCTGCAAGCGACTGCTCGGCTAAAGCAGCAGCCGCATCGGTGGCAACCGGAGCGACAGGCTTGCGATCCAACTCAGCGGATACTGCAGGTTGCTTCGGTTTCTCTGCGGTCCCCGTGCTTGCCGTGTCGCATCCGGAAAAGCCGGTCGTAGATGCGACGATTATCGTGGCCGCTGCGAATGATTTACTTGAGGGACAGCGAGCAATCCATCGACGCATCGAATTCATCGTTAATTCATTCATAACTTCCACCGTTAAAAGAAGAGGTTCTAGTGCTCTGGAGGCGTGCGCAAACAAAGGCCATCTGCAAGTCTACACAGGTCGCCGAATCTTGTGATACGATCGAGTATCACAAGTGGTGCATTCTGCGGAAGATTCGCTATCGAAAGTTTCTTAATATCTTTGTTTGCGTAAACGCGACGAGCGCTTTTTGATCTACAGCAGCCCCTTCAAAGCGGCCATCGCACCCGCGTAGTCTGGCTCGGAAGTAACCTCAGGCACGATTTGAGCGTATGCTACTTTGCCGTTGGAATCGAGCACGTAAACTGCTCGTGCGAGCAATTTGAGCTCATCAATCATCACGCCCCACGCTTGGCCAAAACTTCCGTTTTGATAGTCGCTTCCGACCTTCAATCCCTTGATGTCTTCGGCACCGCAGAAGCGATTCATCGCGAAGGGAAGGTCACGGCTGACGGTGACGGCATTGATTTTGCCCTCCATGCTCCCAAGTTCTGAGTTGAATTTTTTCGTTTGGATAGCGCAAACACCGGTATCGAGAGATGGGACGATACTGATCAGTGTTGGCTTTCCCTTGAGG
>JAIYDQ010000466.1 GCA_027487375.1 Planctomycetaceae bacterium | reverse complement strand
CTTTCGGAGCTTCACCGTGCGAATCCAAACGACTTCGATGCTGCTGATAACTTGGCGCTTGTATTGGTCGAATCAAATGATGAAGGAAAGCGAGCTCGTGCCCAGCAGATCAGCGAAGCCAATCTTCGACAAGCTCCAAATCAAGAACGACTTGCTGCCACCGCAGCTTGGGTGAAATACAAAACCGGTTCGGCTGACGTCGCTGACAAGATTCTTGGACAGGTCGTGAGCGGCGGACGAATTAGCCCACAAACTGCGTACTATGCGGCAATGATCTTGAAGAGCCTTGGGCGAACAGACGAGTCGATGCAGTTTATGAAGAGTGCCGTTGCAGCTCCTGGTACTTTCCCACAGAAGAAAGCAGCTAAGGCTGCCATGCCTGCGGAAGTGAAGGCTGCTCCGTAGTTCTGGCTTTTCAGATTACAAAAAAGAATTTTTCAAACCGAGCGAAGTAAAGGCCCTTGCCGATACTTCGCTCGGTTTTTTTGTGCGATCGACTTTGGCTCTACGACTTCGCATTGAGCCGCAGGCGTAAGCCGAGTTAAAACGACTAACTCTCAGCATGAGCGGGAATGATCCAAAACGTATTGGAAGCGGCAGTGTGAAGAACACTGAAAGCGGCTTGGGTGGGGTAGGTGGACGGGACGCTGGTCCCAACCTACGGAAGGCTTGCCAAGCAGATATTCTCCATGATCAGGTCTACTCACTCATTCGCATGCGGATACACTTGAAATCGGCGGTGGTGTTTGTCCACTGCAATTCGGTATATTAGTAGGTCGTCTCAATTTCGCAGACGAACTTGTTTTGATCTTTTTAATGGAACCAGGAGCTATTCCGAAGTGACCACTCAAATATTGGCGGCCCGAGCTGGA
Source organism: Planctomycetaceae bacterium (assembly GCA_027487375.1). Classification (GTDB taxonomy): domain Bacteria; phylum Planctomycetota; class Planctomycetia; order Pirellulales; family Pirellulaceae; genus JAIYDQ01. The sequence goes on along the minus strand of JAIYDQ010000466.1, from coordinate 5,761 downwards.
GAAATTACCCCCGAGATGTCGTTCGTTGCGGACCGCGAAAAGCTTCCGGTGGAAACGATTCGTGCGGAAGTCGCATCGGGCCGAATGGTGATTCCAGCCAACAAGGTTCACTTGCAGGGTGCCTTGGAGCCGATGGCAATCGGTATCGCGGCCAAGTGCAAGATCAACGCCAACATCGGTAACTCGGCGGTAACAAGCAATGTCGATGAAGAGCTTGAGAAGCTCGAAACGTCGGTCAAATTTGGTGCTGACACGGTAATGGATTTATCGACCGGAAAAGACATCGATAACATCCGCCAAGAGATCATCAATCACTCGCCGGTTCCGATTGGAACTGTTCCGATTTATCAAATGTTAGAGGAGCTAGGCGGAAACATCGAAGACATGCGCCCTCAGCATTTCTTGGACATGGTCGAGCACCAAGCCAAGCAAGGGGTCGATTACATGACGATCCATTGCGGCGTTCTATTGGAGCATCTCCACCTGACAGTAAACCGCGTTACGGGAATCGTCAGCCGAGGTGGCTCGCTGATCGCCAAGTGGATGATGGCTCACCAAAAGCAGAATCCTCTTTACGAGTCATTCGACGATCTATGCGACATCATGAGACAATACGATGTGACGTGGAGCCTCGGGGATGGTTTGCGACCGGGCTGTATTGCGGATGCGAGTGACAAGGCTCAATTTGCGGAACTTGATACGCTCGGCGGGCTGTGCACACGAGGTTGGGAGCGTGGAACTCAAGTCATGGTCGAAGGGCCAGGACACGTGCCAATGGATCAAATCGAGATGAACATCAAGAAGCAAATCGAAGTTTGCCACGGTGCTCCGTTCTATGTTCTAGGACCTTTGGTCACCGATATTGCACCGGGGTACGACCATATCACCAGCGCCATTGGCGCGGCACTCGCTGGTTGGAGCGGCGCTGCAATGCTTTGCTATGTAACACCCAAAGAACATTTGGGACTACCAAACAAGGAAGACGTCAAGCAAGGCGTGATCGCTTACAAGATCGCCGCTCACGCAGCCGATGTGGCTCGCAAGCGTCCAGGAGCTCAAGATCGCGATGATGCCCTTTCGCGTGCACGATTCAGCTTTGATTGGAACGAGCAGTTCCGATTGTCGCTGGACCCCGAAACGGCTAAGGCTTATCACGACGAAACGCTACCGCAGGACACCTTCAAGAGCGCTCACTTCTGCAGCATGTGCGGGCCAAAGTACTGCTCGATGCGAATCACTGAAGACATTCGCAAAATGGCGAAAGCGAAGCAGCTTGTAGCGATTAGCGGCTAAGCTTAGACACGGTCGATGCGAAGTGGGCGATTTGTCGATACAATTGGAATCCAGTTGTTCGACTCGCCCACATCCACCCTCCTTTCGAAAGCACCTTGCCCATGCGATCATTCTTTCACGACTCATTGATTGCCTTTGTAGTGATTTCTACTGTTTTGTTTCACTCAGTCGGCTTAGCCGTTAGCGCCGATTCGCGACTTTATGAGTTGCGCGTTTATAGTAGCGCTGAAGGAAAGCAATCTGAGGTCATTGATCTGATCGCGAATGCGGGTGTCAAGTTCATGGCAAAGCATTCGATTCGTTTAGAAGCTGCTTGGATTCCGGTCGATCCAAAAGATGATCGAGTCATCACGTTGGTGAGCCACGCAGATAAGTCAACCAGCGATGCTTCCTGGGCCGCTTTTCAGAAGGATAGCGAGTGGCAATCAGCGCTCGAGCAAGCTTCCAAGAACGGCAAGGCTGTGAAGTCGTTCGAAAGAGTTTTCCTAACAACAAATGATTACAGCCCACTTTTCAAGGCCTCGCAAGTTGGCAATCGAGTGTTTGAGCTTCGAACCTATGGTGCAACGCTTGGTAACTTAGCAGCTCTGAACAATCGATTTCGCAATCACACAATCGAACTGTTCGCGAAGCATGGTATGACCAACATCGTGTATTGGTCCGTGTCACCGGAAGTTCCAGCTGACTTTGCGAAAATCATGTCGACACTCGCTCCACCATCATCGCCAGTGGCAGCCATCGATCCTAAGTCGACGGCAGTAGATTCAACGCTTGTCTACCTCCTTGCTCATGCATCAACAGACGCTGCAAAAGCATCCTTCGACGCATTCCGACTCGATCCAAATTGGGTTACAGCAAGAAAGGCGTCCGAAGCCGCTGCTGGTGGATCACTGACTGTTAAAGATGGAGTCAAAAGCCTCTTCTTGAAGCCACTCGACTTCTCGCCGCTCAAATAGACGGATGGATTACGACCATGTAGGTGAATGCGAAACCCAATTGCGCCGTCACCGGCATAGCCACCGACAACGCCACCAACGCAATCCTGTCTTGATACACCCAATCTCGCGGCAAACACTGCGAGGTCTGTAACTCGACGGTCGACGTACGGGTACGACTAACTCGGACGGCTCAATTCGATAGTCTGGAACCTTCAGTCCTCCTCTGGCATGTAATCATTTCAAGGTCGCAACCGCAATTGGATGTAGAGCGATGGAGATGAAATGGCACAAATAAGTCTCACTGAACCCTCGACGTCGTTCTCTTTATTGGCGAGAGTCCAAGCTGGCAGTTCTTTGGCTTGGCATGAGTTGGTGCAGCTCTACGGACCAATCGTGTACGCGTGGCTTCGGCGTAGTCAGTTTCAGCCCGCCGACGCGTCCGACATCATGCAGGACACGCTGATCGCTGTTGTCAAACAGTTGCCGAAGTTCAATTGCTCACAGCCCGGAGCTACTTTTCGTGGTTGGCTCTGGACTATTACACGCAATAAAAGTGTCGATCACTTGCGAAAGCAATCAGGCCAACCCAATGCCGTTGGCGGGTCATCTATGCAGGCCATGATCCAGGGCGTTACCGAATCTACTATCGATCAAGATCCGCCGAGCGAAGTTGCAATGGATCGAGCGGCCGTGTGCCGACGTGCCTTAGCCAACCTGCGAGATCAGTTCGAGCCCCAATCGTGGCAGGCTTTCTGGCGAACCACCATTGATGGTTGCAGTCCCGAAGACATCGCCGACGAATTGAAGATCAGCCGCTGGGCAGTTTACAAAGCTCGATCACGTGTACTGCATCGACTCCGGCTGCATCTTTTAGGCTTGGAAGAGCTGCCGTGAACGCACGGTGAACAAGTCTGGCTCAGCGAATATGCTTACTTCAGCGCTTGCGGTTATCGCTTCGAACAGAAAATAAGTCGGAAGATTAGTCGAGCGGTGTCCAATGTCTGCGATGTACTTTCAGTAGACTGATATTTCTGCTTACTACTGAGAGCTATTTCCATGACGCTGCAAATGATCGAATGCCCTAATTCAGAACTTCTTCGCGATATCGTTTGGGGGCGAATCCCGCCCGAGCGATTCGATAGAACTTTACAGCACATCGATAGTTGTCGCCATTGCACGGCGGAGATCGAACGACTGTCGGACGCGGATGGGCCCCGTGGTGGCCCCGGTGGTGACTGGCGAGTCATTTTCAATCCACCACAACTTGATTTACAGCTCCAAAACGAATTGGAGTGCCAAGCGGGCGTTCAAAAAATGCTGATGCAATCCAGCGTACATCAGCCTGACCCTTCACGACTTCCTCTTGATCAAATCGGGCCGTATCGGTTAGTCAGACCGCTTGGTAGTGGCGGCATGGGGGCGGTCTATTTGGCCGAGCACACGAAGCTTAAGCGTCCTGCCGCAATAAAAATCTTGCCCCGCGAACGAGCTCGCGATGTCGATTGGGTCCAGCGGTTCTCGCGAGAAATGCAAGCTGTCGCTGCACTTGAACATCCGAACGTTGTCCGAGCACTCGACGCTGGCGACCAGGATCAATGGCACTACCTGGCCATGGAATATTTAGATGGGCTAGATCTAACACAGTTGATACAGCGAAGTGCCAGCGGTTCAACCGGCCCTCTTTCGATCGGAGCAATTTGCCAAATCGGAAACCAAGCGGCTGCGGGGCTCTCGGCGATTAGCGACATCGGAATGGTTCACCGCGATATCAAACCTTCCAACATCTTTGTGACCAAGTTGGGAGTCGTCAAGATTTTGGACCTGGGGCTCGTGCTTGCCGGTAGCGATCCATTGCCTCATGACGATCGGTTAACGACGGTTGGGCATCTGATTGGGACATTGGCTTACATGTCGCCAGAACAAGTTCAAGATTGCCGCGTTGTTGACAATCGGTCCGATTTGTATTCCTTGGGAGCGACACTCTATCGGTTGCTCACCGGTGTTCCGCCACATGGTCCGACACGACAAGTGACGGAAACAATCCGAGCCATCTGCGAACAAACCGTTGCACCCATCGCGAGCCATCGATCGGATCTGCCAACCGAGTTGGCGTCAACAATCGATTCGATGCTCGATCGCGATCCGGCCAAGCGACCGGTGGATGCTAGAGCCGTGCAGTTGATCTTAGCGAAATTCGCGGACGAGAAATCGCTATCGACCGCGATCAAGATTGGCCTCGCGACGCCAGACGGATCGCAAGCCATCCCTGCAGGAAATCTACCCGTTATAAGGAATTTAAATGAGGCAACATCTCAACCGCCGCGTCGACCCAATCGATGGTGGTTAGTCGCTGCCGCAATGCTACCTCTGTTTGGATTCGCTGCTGGCATCCTGATAACTATCGCGACCGATCAAGGTGAACTGACCATTCGCAGCGATACTCCTGGCGTGAATGTCGAGGTGCTTCAAGGTCAAACGGCGGTGCGGGAGATGACGCTTGAAACGAGCGAGAAACAAATCGTGCTACGCAGCGGAACTTATGCCATTCGAATCATCGGTTCAGAAGCAGACGGGTTTAAACTAAGCGAGAATCGCGTGACGCTCACACGTGGTGCAGAAGTCGTCGTCACGATTAGTAAGAATGACACGCAAGCCGAATCTTCAACGGCTATGAACGATCGCACTCATCAACCCGGAACTCCGATATTCAACGGAAAGACCTACGATCAATGGATGAAGCTGATTTATTCCGAACTCGCCCCTGAAACGATCGCACAAGCAGTCCAAGCGGTTGAATTGCTTTCGACCGATGATCAAAAACAGTTCGCAGCGACCGCGTGTCTCTATCCATTGCGCACCTATGGGAGTTTTGTCGTCGGAGTCGATGCAAATAGCGACACGGTCCAAAATGCAATCAAAACTTACTTCCCACGATTCCCGATGCAAGTTCGGCTACGAGCGATGTCAAACGAACTCTTTAACGGTAATGTCAAAAGCGGAATGGCGAACTGGTGGCTTTGGGAAACGTTCCCTCACCGTTGGACGACTGGCAATCTACCGGGACTACCACGCCCGATCGTTCAAGACTACGACCGCGCATGTAAGCATTGGTTGTTGGTGAATCCTGCTTCTAACGAGAAGGAGGTAGATTCGCAAAATCCAAAGGCGACAGGGATGTTGAAGGGCGCCAGGGAGTATTTATTTCAACAGCGAGCACAAATTGCGGCCATACTTGAAACATCACTCGACGATGAAGATGAATTGATTGACTATGTTCAAACGACCTTTAATCGTGAGCGAGATAAATATCGGGAGAGGCAACTTGCTATGGCGAGTAAACGCGATCAAGTTTCTAACGCAGGTTCTGGAGGCTTCGGAGGTGGTATGGGGGGAACGCGGGCTTTATGCCAACCAATCGATGACGTTTTAGTAGAACTCCGAATGCGTTTACCGGATCTTAGGCCTGAGGATATAGAAGCTTGTATTGATGCGATGCTGTGGAACCGACACTACGAGCAGCAACGTGCGAT
>JAIYDQ010000465.1 GCA_027487375.1 Planctomycetaceae bacterium | reverse complement strand
TTTTAATGACTGGTTGCGAATTCAGCGGCTGGTCCTGAGATTGCCCCATCGATTTGCTAATTTCTTTGATGGTTTGGCTGTTATTCGTGGTGTCCGCCGGAACACCAATCTCGGTTTCATCGGGGGAACGAATCGATTCTGAGGAAGGGCTATTGATAATTGATGGATCGCTGTTGAAGGCCCACACCTGGTTACCCGGTTTCAGCGCAAGTTTGGGAATCAGCATCAGTGGGCGGTTAGGTTTCGTGTGAAAAGTACATTCAACAAACATTCCACGAACCAACGCAGGGGGACCTCCCGACTGATTGAAGGCTGGTGTACTTTTTGAGACGACTCTTCGAGGATTATCAACACGGACGCGAACCGGTACAGTCCGGCTCTGCGAATCAATGCCAATCCCATCGTACCGACTTAACTGACCATCCCACCTAAAAATCATGTCGTCACGTCCTGCAACCTGGTAGGCAACGGTTACCGGAGTTTGAGGAAGTTCATACTGATTGGGGCCTTGTGTGTCGTCATCGATCGTGTTTCCCGATGTGACAGTTTGTTTCGATTCAGCGTTGCTCGCTTCTTGTTTGGTCGCTTGATCAAGTATCAACAGCATCTGGTCGGCTCTTAAGTTACACAACACCTCGACTCGCTGAGTGTCATCGATAGTACAAAGCGTCGCGCCTTTTGCGACGTACGAATCTTCTTCTACAGATTCGTTAACGATGACTCCACTAATCGGAGCAACGATTTTGGTTCTTGCGAGATTGACTTTGGATTGTTCTAGTTGCGTCGAAGCCAATCTTTCAGCGAGGCTAATTCGAGTGCGTCGTGTCTTCAACAATTCAAGTTGATTTTGAATAGTCAGTCGTTGATTCTGACTTGCGAGCCGCGCGCGTTTGGCTTGGTCGAGTTCGCTTTGACTAGCGAAACCATTTGGAAGACGTTCTAGTCGTGAGATTTCTTGTTCTTGAAGCTGAACTTCTTGTTCGGCAAGCTCAAGCGAACGCTCGGCATTGGCAAGCTCCTGATCGAGTTCACGTTGCTGGGCGTATTCCGCATCGCGCAGAGCCGTTAACCGGTCGATGTCTAGTTGAAAGTCGGTTGGATCTAGCTGGAAGAGCAAGTCACCCTCTTTCACGTAGTGACCAACGCGACAGAGTTCGTTCTTCGTTTGGATGCGACCTGGAATTTCCGCGGCGACGGTAATCTGCCGATATGGAACGACGACTCCAGAAACTTCAATATCTAGAGATTGATCCGCAGCAAACGGGAGGACTTTGTCGACCGTGATAATTGGGAGTTTCGCAAGCAACGATGCAGGATCTTTACCGTCCGTTCCAACTCGCTTGGGCTCGCTAGAGCCTAGTTGCCAGTAGAGCCCCAGTCCCATCAGAGCGATAAAAATGGGTAGAACAGCTCCAACGAGCCACCTATTCAATTGTGTCATGCGGGATATCGAATTCTTAGGCATTTCTGAGGGGCAATCGATCTGTGCTTACATGACAGAAAGTTACTCAGAGTCGAAAGTACATATCGGCCTAGTATGGTCGATTCGTTGAAATCCGCAACGTCGATGGAACGGTGAACCGCCAGCGATAGCTCACTCTCTTAAGCTTCGATCGCAGAAAGCTCACAAGTTCAGGAGCAAAATGTCTTAAACCACAGGCAATTGGATGCAATTCTCTCCTTCCAATTCGTCGGTTGGGCTCACCAGGGGTCGACAATGTAAGGGAGACTTTCGTTCAAGAAGACAGCATATTGCGACGCTTATCAGTGACACCAGCTCGTTTGCTTTCACTGGAAAACCTAATCGATGGAGTATTTCGCATCGATCTGGAGTACGAGCATCGCCGAATGCAATGCAAGTCGCGGTGAACGCAATAATCGTAAGCACCTTAAGCCAGAGCGGCTCTGGCTTAAGGTGGCTGTATCTAGTCGTCTTAATCAAACTTCGATGACGTCACACTGCACATGGGGCGTGCTTCTAAATCATCGTTAGTCATTTCTCTGCGATTGGGTATCCGCAGCAAAAGTTTGTGAAGAATTCACTTTCGCAAGCTTCGAGCTTCTTTCGATTCGATTCATTTCAAGCAGTACAACTTGGTTTGTTAATCCATCTTGTAAATCAATTGTGATCGGGCAGCTTATTGTGTTGGATCGGATGACATTCCCCTTAGCGAGTTGTGGTTCATCCTCAAGTACGTTTGCGAGCGTGGGGTATCGTTGGGCATAGGTTTCATGATTGTGGGAAACAGCCGAACAGTACTGGTGATAGGCTGGTGTTTCTCCGTGGAATAAGTGCTTAGCCCAGCTTAGGCCTCGACAATCGACTTGGATACCGGCCAGGCAGTCAGTAATAACATTGTTTTCAAGCACATTGTCTCGACCGCCGCCGATAACGATACCACGAATCGTTCGCTCCAATAGGTTTTCTTGGACCGATGTTCCGCTTGCAAAGTTATCTAAGTAGATACCTACGATGTCTCTTTGGCCGAACCCACCGATATCGTGAATATGATTGCGCAAAATCTGATTGCCGCGGAACGTTGGGTCGTGAGCGATTGAAATCGCTCCTACATCATCAGCTACTTGGCACACGTGGTGAATCCGATTTGATTCAACTAGGTGTTCATTACCATGCAAATGAATTGCCGCGTCCGGTTGATTGTAGATGTCGTTGGATTTCACTTGTACGCCAACTCCATATACCGCAACTGCAGGTCTTTGCGAGCAGTAGCTGTAACAGCAATCATGGATGTTGCTTTCTACGCATGAATGTCCTGCCGGTTCAAGTGTGACGCGGTCGCCGCCTTCTATACGAATACCACTCGATCCCGTCCCGTGAACTTCGCAACGTGCGATCGAATGTTCGTGGCCATGGTAAATGTTTACACCGACGTTCCCGGAGTATCGAATCGTGCAGTTGGCGAGTTTGACGTTCCGTCCACCAACGATCTCAATACCCATGGCTGTCGTACCTTCGATTGTTAGACCATCGAAAGTGAGATATTCGGCCTCGTAAGCGGAGATCGATGTCTCAAGCGAGGAGATAACGAGTCGGCTAGCTTCCGATGAGACTGGCCAAACAACCACGCGTCCTGTTGCTCGGTCGATGTACCATTCGCCAGGAGCATCGAGTTCTGAAAGTAGATTTTCGATTCGGAACCTCGCATCATCGCGAATAGATTTTTCTGACGACTCAAGATGGATGGTTATTTCAGATTTGTTCGATCCGATTGAGTCGTAGTTTGCCTTGTCGAATGAATCCGCCCAATCTTGATTCCAAAATCCATGGGTCCAGCAATCTGCCACATCGCGAGGGTCAAGCTTTCGGTCGACCTCTATTGTGTGCGGCTTCGAACCAATTGGTTTTGCATGGGCCCATTCAGAATTGGGCCAACCGGCTCTTGGAAGAGCAGATGCACCAGAAAACAGCTCCATGGGAGCTGGTAACATTGCTTGTCCTAAAACTCGCTGATGCAGTTGCGCTGCTGTGCTAACATCGGCGGATTCTATTTGGTACAGGTTGACTCGCGATCGTATCGATTTCGGTAAACGCTCCAGCAAATCGCGACAAGATCCACGCTCAATTGGAGCAAGAACTGCACCGCCCGTAATTATCGGAGATTCGCCACCTATACTGCGGTAGGAAACCGGAGCGTCTTCTGTACCGGAATCTTGTTCGGTGAACTTAAGTGTTTCATTCAACACGTAAACACCAGGATGAATCCAAACCGTTACCGGTCCCAACGGCTCGCTTTGAGCGGAACGAAGGTCGCGAATTGCATCTCGAGCTCGGTCTAAAGTTGCAAAGGGAGCATTCTCACTTCCATCATGTGCGTTATCACCGTTTGTGGCCACATGAAAATCAATCGATGCCAAGCTTGGCGCGATAAGATTCACGAAAAGCAAGATCGTGTAGGAAGTTTGAAAAAGGTTGCGCATTTTTTTCTCTGCTTTTGTCATACTGAAGGCGAGACGAGTAGGTACATGACGAGGCATTTCCAAATCGCTTGTTCCTTAAACACACCAATGCGTTGACAAAAATCAACATCTCGCAGTCCCTTAGCGACCTGATAAATTCCGAAGCAACCCTAGGTTGGATTTTGCGATTCAGCAAAATTAACTTTATAAATCTTCAAGTTTTGAGTTTTTCTAAACGTTTTACCTCGCTTTTGTTGCCGCAATAGCTAGCGACAACTCGCGTGTTTCCATGGCGATTCTGATCATCAGTGCAACTTAGTGCATCTTCCGGTACGGTAAGTGCTTTACAAATTATTGCGTTTCACCAGCTGACGAATGCTTGGTCGTGGTGATAATCGGAATATTCGTTGAACCAGTTGCAATCGCTAATCTGAGGAGAGTCTGTATGATCCGAAACCGAACCATAGGAAGTTGCCTTCTTTTTTGCATTGTGATCTGCGGCTTTTTTGCAGTCACGGAAACCCCTCGGCTGAAGCTTAGTTCTTCCGGTGGTAAGGCAATGGAAATCGCAGCACGCTATCCACTTAGAAATCGAACATCGGGCTTCTTTGAAAGATCCAAAGCAAGCTACACTAGGCCAGCAAAAGCATTTACGTACTCAAAACGCTAGAGCAGAAATTGTATGCTCGTTTATGGAATAGGTTACGCATTGCCCGCGTAACCGCCGGAAGGGACCGTAAAAGAAAGGCCCTCCAAGTTCGCACTTTTCTTATTGCGAATCGAATGTAGAAGAGCTGCATGCGGCAGCTTTTGAAGGTCTATCAACAACCGTGCCCGCTGTCTCTACGAGCTGCTACGGCCCAGCAGTTCGCGTTCTTCTTAAAACACAGCTTCAAAGCGAAGCCCAGGTAAAAGAGCATCTTGGAATTGCCCGCTTGGATTTGCAATGAATTGGATATCGGGTTGAATTGACAGATTGTTTCCAATCAAGGCTTTATAGAAAAGTTCTACCGCCGTTTCTGAGGGGCCGACATCCGTTCCAGCGATTTGCTCTGCCGCGCGATAATGACCACTAAACAGAACATTAGCAAACGCCAAGCCAGTCAAGTCGGAATCGCGTTGAGGTAATAGGCCCTTATAAACAAGCCCGCCGCCATAATACTCTGCTAACACATTTCGATTGCTTGGTGCCCACCCAAACTGAAAGAAAACCCCAAGTCCTTGATCATTGTCCCCACCAAACTCTTCTTTCCATATCATTTGATCTAATGACGTATAGCATCCGTAGTTGCTTCTAAAAGTTCTTGGGTCAGCAACGTCGTCAAACTCTACCCAAGAGTCATTGCTACTATGATACCAGTAGCCTGTTCGAATCGTGGTTGGGAGTTCACCATTACGACCGAGTTGCGGTTTAAACTCTAATTGATAAAGCGAAATCGCGCCATTGCTACCAAGGGTATCAAATCCCCAGCGAACACCCTGAGGCCCCGAAGGCAACGTACCGTCATAGATCCCAAATCCGAGGTTCACGGTTTCAGTTAGTTGATAAAAAGACGCTACCCCCAAGGCTTGGCTTGGAAAGGTAGGCAATGGAATCATCGGAGGTAATCCGAAGGAAGAATTCACAAAGTCCCCACCAAGATCACAAAAGGCAAAATCGGCGTTTGCATCTTGCTTGCCAATTTTGAGTCGCAAACTATTGTCTAGGCAAAAGTGTTCGTACCAATACTCAGCGACTGTAGTAAACGATGGTCGCTCTGTTTCGCTGATCGTGGAATCGAGATTACTGAATAACTGCACATCTCCGACTGCGGTCGCCGACAACGGTTTGCCGGATAAGTTTTGGCCATATACGAAGAATCGTCCGCTCTCCCACCATCCCATTTTTTCTGTGTCGATAGTTGCGACAAGATCGAGATTGCTTCGATAGTTAGTTGGGCGTCCAGGGATAATCCCACCGCGTGCTTTCGTAAATGATTCGCCCGTATATATACATTCAATTGTTAGTCCGCCGTTATGAAAATCGTGCGGTATGAAACCAAGCAATCCAACAGATTCCTGTGCAGATGCGGATTCATCAACGTCGCTCCCCTCGCTCCCATCCTCCGCCGGACCTGGTGGATTCAAGTTTCGACTTGGACGGCCTGGGATAGGCATTGCGGACGTACGACGTGCGGAAACTGGTTTGGTTGGTCGCTCGCTGCGTTTGGGCTGGGACTCTTTCGGGAGACTGCTCGAAGGAGGCTCCGATAACCGATCGGGATGGCTCGGGATAGGAAGGGTAGGTTCCGCTGTCATGAGCGGCGCTGGAGGTTCCGATTGCTCGGACTGTGCCGAGCTTTCTTCGTAGGACGGGCTTTCCGCATAAGTCGATTCTGTTGGATTGAGGACATTCTCGTGGGCGTAGACATTCGACGTCAACGCAGAGAGTCCGAAATGCAATGTAGGAAGCAAGATAGCAACCGACAGTTCCTTGAATCCATTCTTCATTTGCCACTTCCTCAGACTATTGCAATCATGCGTGCGCTCGCCAATCCATTCCTACGAGCAAATTTTCAATCGATTGATAAAGTACGAAGACGCCATTAAATATTCTAAAAGACTTTAATTAATCATTTCGAAGTATCGGTTGGACATTCGGTAAGGAAGAAACGAAGAATGACTAAAAGACTCTAGCGTCGCCTGAATGTAGTATCATTCACCATTAACTTTCTTGCTAACGATCTAAACGAAACGTCATAATTGGTATATCCAGCAAATGCTGAAATTCAAAGAATTTGTTCAGGCTAACTTTTCCTGATTTTCTGATTTCGATCATAACGTTGAGCTATTTTTTTGCGTTGAATTTCTGGCTTAGTGTGAGCCATTGATAAACTCGTCCAAGCTTCCGTTATGTAGAGAAGAAATGGCCATGAAGTCACTTTCGGTAAAGTTTAAGCTCTGTTCCCTCGTTGTAGTATTTCTTACAGGTTTCGCGACATTCTCCGCATTGTCTTATGTGACTTTTGATGAGCTCCGGATTTTGGGTCCAAAGTATTCAGAGATTAAACTTTTCCAAAACTTTCTCTCGGATGTTCTTCCTCCAGATTTATTCATTCAAACCGCCTACTTGGAATGTCATGAACTAGAGGACGTTGAAGAGTCGAACGGTCAAGAAAAGCTGATTCAAACCATTAAAGCGGTCCAGCAAAAGTTTGAACGTTCGAAGCAAGAGTGGCTTACTTCATTACCGCAGGGGGCGCTTCAGCATCTGCTAAATGATCGTCTTATTCCTCCGTCAGAAAAATTCTTTGAGATTGCGGAGACGGAACTCTATCCAGCAGTTCGCGAAAAGCGTTTCGAAGATTGCGAGCCAGTTATGGCTAAACTACGTCAATGCTACCTTGACAGTGCCGCAGCAGCAGCCGAGTTAGGCATTGCTGCAAAAGAACAATGTGAAAGCGTTGAAACCGCATCCAGTCTGTTGGTCGCTTCGCGTGTTAATTACATGATCGGTATTGGATTTGCCGTCTGTGCTCTTGTAACCATTGTTTCCTACTTCACTAGTATAGCGATCATCAAGCCACTGCGGGACACTGTCAGAGTTCTTGACAGAGTTAGTGAAGGTGATTTGCGAACACGTGTTCAAGTTCGATCGCGAGATGAGATCGGACAGATCGGTCGAGCGCTAAACCGAGCCATCGACAACATGAGCAACATGCTGCGAGCGATCGCGCTCAACGCCGTGAATCTTAACGAATCTTCAACACATATGAGTTCCGTAAGTCAATCGCTCGGATTGAACGCTACTGAAACATCTGATAAAGCAGATGCCGTTTCTAAAGTAAGCACCGAGATTAACCACGATATCAACACTGTTGCAACGGCCGTTGACCAAATGAGTACCAGTATCGTTGAGATCTCCCGCAATGCAGGAGAAGCTACCCGAGTTGCTGCAGAGGCTGTCCAAGTTGCTGAACAAACGAACCGAATCGTTCGAAAGCTCGGCGATAGCAGTACCGATATCGGAAACGTTGTGAAGGTAATTACAACGATTGCTCAGCAAACCAATCTCCTTGCACTGAATGCTACCATCGAAGCAGCACGAGCTGGCGAAGCCGGTAAGGGTTTTGCTGTGGTTGCAAACGAAGTGAAAGAGTTAGCGAAAGCTACTGCGAAAGCCACTGAAGAAATTGGTCAAAAAGTCGAGGCAATTCAGTCCGATACCCATGGCGCCGTTGGTGCAATTACTCAAATTAGCACCATCATCGATCATATGAACGACATCTTCAACACCATTGCGAGTGCAGTCGAAGAGCAAACCGCGACAGCGAACGAAATTAGCCGAAGTGTCGGTAACGCCGCTCAAGGAAGTACCGGTATCACCACAAACATCGGCGGTGTGGCGGATGCTGCAAGACGAACGTCTGACTTTGCGGACGGCACCAAGGTAAGTGCGAATGACCTAGAACAAATGGCCCGTCAGCTTCGACTAATTCTAGACAAATTCAAGTTCGTGCAGGATGCTGGAACACGCAAATCTGACGAAGAGTTTTCGGATGACGAAGCGGCACTAAGTGCATAGTTTTTAATACTCAAATCGAGTCCGCTACAAGCGATCGCCTAAAAGTCGATCGCTTGTTTCATTGATAAATGAACGGTCGATACAACCGGCAATATTTACTTAATCCGAGAATGTTTTTCACTTAAAAAAGTCGGTTTGTCGCGAATTTGAGGTTATCTTTTTGAGCCATTTATGTGGCTGAATACCTCCCTGGCTCCATGCAGCAGCAAACTCCTGTTTGTTGTTTGAATCGTCACTTGGAAACGGCTCTCACTGTCATGATTGAACTTGATGAACTTGTACACGATTTCCTCATTGAGAGCTGTGAGAACTTGGACCGTATCGACCGTGATTTGGTTGTCCTCGAAAAGACACCAAACGATCTTTCGATAGTCGCTGGTGTTTTTCGATCCATTCATAGCATCAAAGGCGCTTGCGGGTTTTTAGGCTTCACGCGATTGGAGTCCGTGTCACACGTCGGCGAGAATCTTTTGTCGAAGCTGCGTGATGGTGAGCTGAGTGTTACTGAAGAGATCACGAGCAGCTTGCTTTCGCTGGTCGATGCCGTTCGGTCAATGCTCGGTGATATTGAGAAAACAGGCAAAGATGGCGATAACGAATACGCTGAGTTAGTTGCTGAGCTTTCCCGTTTGCAGGCCTTGGAGGCTTCGCAGAAAGCCGAAGTGCATGCAGAACCTTCAGCGACCGCTGACGTTGTTCCTGCGCAAGCGGAAGCTCTGGGAGCGGTTGAGGTAGCTGAAGTTGAGCCGACTCAACCGGCCGCATCCGCTGCCCCAGTTGTTACCAAAGATGAAAGTGCGGCTGACGAAAAAAAGGTTTCCAACAGCTCAAACACAAGTAACAGCGCAAGTGCCACTAGTGGCGAATCCAAGGCTCCGAGCGCTGCCGACAACAACATCCGCGTCGACGTTGGTTTATTGGACCAGTTAATGAACCTCGTAGGTGAGTTGGTTCTGGCTCGCAATCAGATCCTCCAAGTTTCGGCCACTCTTGAAAACCCGACTCTCATTGCTACCACTCAACGGCTCAATCTCATCACCAGTGAGCTTCAAGAAAAGGTCATGAAGACCCGAATGCAGCCAATAGGCAATATTTGGAGCAAGTTGCCTCGCGTGGTAAGAGACTTGGCACTCAGTTGCAGCAAACAGGTTCGCGTCGAAATGGAAGGTGCTGAGACCGAGTTAGATAAGACGATTATTGAGGCCATTAAAGATCCCCTTACCCATATCGTTCGGAACTCGGTGGATCACGGAATCGAATCACCAGAAGTGCGTGTGGCGAGAGGCAAGACAGCCGAAGGCCGACTATCTCTTCGTGCATATCATGAGAGCGGTCAAGTAATACTTGAAATCAACGATGACGGGAATGGAATCGACGGCAGTCGGGTAAAAGCTAAAGCCGTCGAGCGTGGCTTGTTAACGCAAGAGCATGCCGACAAGATGTCGGATCGGGAAGCTATCTACCTGATTTTCTTGCCCGGATTTTCCACTGCAGAGAAGATTACTAATGTATCCGGCCGCGGTGTTGGTATGGATGTCGTGAAAACAAATATCGAACGTATTGGAGGATTGGTCGATATCCAGAGCAATCTCGGATTTGGATCAACAATTCGAATTCGAATTCCATTAACACTTGCGATTATCCCTGCGTTAATGGTTAGTTGCGAAGGGAATCGATTTGCGATTCCACAAGTTAGTTTGCTCGAACTGTTGAGGGTCGAGCCTGAAGAGACATCGTCGAAAATTGAATGGGTGAATGGAACACCTGTAATTCGCTTGCGTGGTAGTTTGCTTCCGCTTGTAAACTTGGGGCATGAACTCAAGTTGTGCCCGCACGAGAAAGCATTCCAAGCCGGCATTAACGTAGTCGTCTTGCAAGCAGATGAGCAACAATTCGGATTGGTAATCGATGAAATTCAAGATACCGGGGAAATCGTTGTAAAGCCGCTGAGCAAGAGGCTGAAGTCGATTCCGGTTTACGCTGGAGCCACCATTTTAGGCGATGGTCAGGTGGCTCTTATTCTAGACGTCATGCAACTGGCTCAACGCGCTAACATCGTTTCCGAGTCACGAAACTTAAGTACTGCGGAAACAGATGCATTAGTTGAAAGTGATACCCGATCGGCTAATACTCAGTCACTTCTGGTATTCGAATCAAGAGATGGGCAGGCCTGTGCCGTGCAACTCTCCACGTTGACACGTTTGGAGGAGGTTGACCGAAACTGTTTGGAGACCTCAGGGGGCCATACGGTCATTCAATATCGCGAACAGATCATGCCTCTAATCGATGTGAATTTGGCTCTCGGTGGATCGTCAATGGATTCGCACAGCCATGAACAAAAGACGCAGGTGCTTGTTTACGGTAGTGAGGGTAGAGCGATAGGGCTTATGGTCCACCGTATCTCTGACATCGTTCATGAAGAATTAAAAATTGTATCTGCATCAACTCGCCCCGGTATTGCGTATTCCGCCGTCGTGCAGGGACGAGTTACAGAGATAATTGATGTGTGTCATTTGGTGCAGCACTTTGCGCCGGAATTTTCGGAAAACGCGTGTAACGTAAATTCTCGAGTAACTCCGGTCCTTCCAAATGTAATCGAAAACCAAGAACTGCAATCGCTAACGGAAGCCGTATAAGAGAATGACCACACAGATCAAAAAGAAGCAGTACTGTACTTTCCAATTAGGAAATCTCGATTTCGGTGTGGAAGTATTGAACGTGCAAGAAGTAATGCTTCAGCCGAAGATTACTGCCGTACCACTCGCACCACAGGTTGTCCGTGGACTCATGAATCTGCGAGGTCAAATCGTTCCTTCGATAGATCTTCGAGAACGACTCGGGCTACCCACCAATAACGATAGCTTGCCTATGTGCGTTGTCTTAACATCAGACGATGGGCCAGTAAGCCTTCTCGTTGATCAAATAGGTGACGTAGTCGAGATTGGTGAAGAAGCATTTGAACCAACCCCTGCGACAGTTCAGGGAGAGACTCAAAAGATAGTTGCGGGAGTTTATAAACTCGTGAATCGTTTACTACTGGTCTTGGATGTTGAACGTGCATTGACATTCGATATGGAAAGCTGCGGAGCTGCATAACAAGATGCCAACATCTCTACTCAAAGGGGGCTGGAAGCCTGAAGTCATTGCGATTGGGAGCTCCACAGGTGGCCCCGAAGCATTGATGAATATTGTTTCTACACTCGATCGTTCGATACGCGTTCCAATTCTAGTTGCCCAGCACATGCCGGCGAATTTTACCGAAACGCTTGCGAGAAGACTATCGGATCAGAAGACTCTTGTTGCTATACAAGCGCAGCATGACACTATTTTGGAATGCGGAAAGATATATATCGCTCCTGGTGACTTTCACTTAGAAGTGAAGAGAACGGGGTTACACCTTCGAACCGTTTTGCACCAAGGTCCAAAAGAGAATTCTTGTCGGCCCGCTGTTGATGTGCTTTTTCGTTCCGTCGCAAAGTATTGCGGAAATCGAGCTTTAGCGATTGTCTTGACCGGAATGGGGCGAGACGGTGTGGAAGGCGCAAAAAGTATCCGCGCGGCTGGGGGTAAAGTCTGGATTCAGGATGAAGCGACTTGTGTTATCTGGGGAATGCCTGGGGCAGTCGCAGAAGCCGGTACAGCAAACCAAGTCTTACCACTGCCAAAAATCGGTCCAGAAATCAATCTGTTTTTCCCAGTTGTTAACTCGCGAACGTCCCTCTCATAGGTCATTAAAATTCTAACTTGCTATGCCACTCCTAGACGCTGATTTTGAGTTTATTCGAGGATTAGTCCATCGCGAATCGGGTATCGCTTTGGGCGAAGAAAAAGGTTATCTAGTCAAGTCACGACTAACGCCACTTATAACCGATAAGTTCCAAACGTTTCGATCGCTTGTTCAACACATGCGAAGCAAGCCGAACGACCCGATCAAGCATCAAGTGATCGATCTCATGACAACCAATGAGTCGTGGTTCTTCCGAGATTTATGGCCCTTTGAGTGTCTCAAGGAGTTTGTCTTTCCTCAAATCGCTGCTAAGAAAGGTGCTGATCGAAGCTTAAACATTTGGTCGGCTGCGTGTTCCACCGGGCAAGAACCCTACAGCTTAGCCATGACAGTTCGTGAAGCTGGCAACTCTATTGGTGGTTGGAGCACAAGCATTCTTGCGACTGATATTTCGCTAACAGTCCTTGAACAAGCAAAGCAGGGGAAATTTACCAAGGCAGAAACATTTCGTGGATTGACTGCAACGCAACAGACTCGCTTCTTTACGTCAGAGGGGAGTAACCTAGTTGCAACCGAAGATATTCGTGGTCTTATTGAATTCAAGCAGATTAATCTTTCCAAAACATGGCCTCGCATTCCTCAAATGGACGTCATCTTTCTTCGTAATGTCTTGATTTATTTCGACGTTCCGACGAAGGAAGAAATCATTCGAAAAGCGGTACGGCTGCTAAACCCGGGTGGCTTCTTGTTCTTAGGAGGCGGAGAAACCATGGTCAATATCCAAACGGATCTCGTGCCTGTGAGCTTCAAGAAAAACCAATTCTTTCAACGAGGCGGTTAATCGCGACGCATTAAAAAATCAGGCGAATCTTACGTAGCACTGAAACTGGCAAGTTCAATAATCAATCACAACATACACAAGTTTTTTGAAAGGACCTTATTCGAAGGGGGCAGGCGAAAGATTTCTCGATCTCTAGTTCGGGATCGCGGTGTCTTTCTGGTGAGTTATCTCTTCGGTTAAGGGTGGAATCCAACGTTTTTTCATCATGCCCAAGCGAAATCAAAATCCTCGTTCTATTCAATCAATCGCAGTCGGTGTCGATCGAATTGCAACTTCGGTGCAACAAATTGCAAACGAATCACGAGAATCCACTACCCTCGTTTGCGAAACGGTCGTTAGATTCGGCAAGTCTGAAGAACAGGTTCAGTCGCTATACTCCGCTTCACAGTCGATTGGAAAGGTCGTGGCAACGATCGATGCGGTGGCTGCAAAGATCAATATGCTCGCGCTCAACGCGACGATTGAAGCGGCACGAGCTGGCGTTGCAGGGAAAGGCTTTGCTGTAGTAGCTGAGGAAGTAAAATCTTTGGCAAAGCAAACTTCGGATTCTACGAAGTCTATTCGCTCGACCGTATCAAACGTTCAATCGACAAGCCAGGAAGTATTGTCAAGCCTCCACGTCTTATCTGAGTTGGTAGGGCGTGTCGACACAAGCTGCAAATCGATCGCTAATGCTACCGACGACCAAACCTCTTTGCTCGCCGAAATGGCAACGCAAGCCAAGGAAGCGTCGAACGAGTTGGAAAGCCGGGATCGAGTGCGACTGGTTGAAATGTCGCAAACTTTGGTTCAGTTAATCGTCCGAAACCTGTATGAGCGAACCGCTGATGTTCGTTGGTGGGCGACTGACAAAGCGTTCTATCAGCATCTTGAGCAACTTCAGCGGCCTAAATCTCAGGCACACCGCTATGACAATTCAGAAGAAGCTCCGCGTAGCTGGTTTCAGGGACTTGTTGATTATGTGTTCAAATCCAAAAGCAATAACCAGTCAAAATCGATTGAAAACAGCAAAGGGAAACTGGTTCTAGATTTTGATTCCAGTAATGCGGGCGAGCGTTTGGCAACCATCAACAAGTTTTATAGCGTGTATGTTGATTTGCTTCTCGCCGATGTGGACGGATGTGTTGTTGCAAATGCCCAGCCAAAGAAGTTTCCGAAGATTCATGGCTCGAAGGTCGCGGATCAAGATTGGTATCGAAAAGCCATGGAAGCAAAAGACGGCTCCGAATACTTCGCCGCTGATATATACACCGACCCCAACCACCAGAATCGATCGGTCGCTGTGTATTCGACTGCGGTCCGACGTGGTGGCGAAATGCGAGGCGAAGTTGTAGGCGTGCTTGGTGTTTTCTTTGATTGGCAAGAGCAATCACGTATCATCGTGCAGGATGAACCTAACCTGTCGGAACTGGAATGGAGTACGAGCCGGGTTTTACTCCTCGATCAAAACCTACGTATCATTGCCGATTCGAACGAAAAGGAACTTCTCAAGCCATTCAATCTGAAGCACGACGGCAAACCGAACGGCAGTTACTTCGACTCCGATGGCTCTCTGGTCGCGTTTGCCAAAACAATCGGCTATCAGGAGTTTGATGGGCTTGGTCTATACGGAGTCATTGTCTCATCAAAATCCTGTCCGACTGCCTGAGCGTCCGCATAGTTCGTGCCATTGCTTGGTCTAGATGAAACCCGCAGGCTTGGTATCAGATGTCGAAATGTATCTGATAGCTTTAGCTGTTGACGTTGTTTTCGTAGGCATCTGGCTTCCTAAGAACTCAGCTACCCCAGATTTCTTGAGTTTGGCAAGGCTTCGATGGACAGCGTCAGGTCGAGCACAATAATCGACCGCAACCGTGTTTGGAGTACCGCCTTTAGGCGCCGAGCACCTTGGATTTGCCAAAAAGCGGCTAAAGCCTGAACCCCAGCGCAAACCTGGTGCTGTCCAAATTCGGCTCTGGTTCTAAATGCTCTGTCTCGTCTCTGCTAGACAAAAAACGACACTGTCTCGGAGGGAAGCAACTTAGCGAACGACAATTCGGGATCAGAATTCGGAACGATTTGCTCTACCTGAAAGATGAACGTATCTGCGATAATCTCGTATAGGGATAGATGGATCCGGCAAGGCAAGTTTTACGCCAATTTTTTACCTGGAATAGTCTGCGTTTTCCGTACAATCGTTCGTTGGACAAAATCTTGAATGTGAAGAATGGTAGTAAACAAGCTTTCTAGGTTGTGCTATTTGAGCGGTCGTTTATCGTCATAAGCCTCGACCGATTTCGTGTTTCATGGATTGTGACCAAAGTAAATGTCCTCGATACCTGATGAAGAGAGCGTAGAACAGACCAAGCGTCAGATTCGCACATTGGTCAACGAAATATCGGAACTTTCAAAGTCCGATGCACCGGCGAACGTCTACTATCCTGAGATTTTGCAGAAGGTAGTCGCAGCCCTCGCTGCGGCTGGTGGTGCGATTTGGTTGCTAGATGGCGAGGGATCGTTGCGTTTGTCTTATCAAATGCAAGTGGATCCGATGCTTTCGGATCAAGCGAACGAGGAAGCGGTCCGGCATGCCCGATTGCTTGGTCGAGTCCTCGCGCAAGGGAAAGCCGAGCTGATTCCACCTCAATCGGCTTATGGAGAAAATCAAGAGCTGGCTAACCCAACCCGTTTTTTACTTGTGCTTGCCCCCCTAATCGGAGCTCAACAGCCGGTAGGTGTGATCGAAGTTTTTCAACGCGGTGACTCTCAGCCAGATGCTCAAAGAGGCTATCTCCGCTTTATTGAACATATCAGCAAGATCGTTGGCGAGTGGCTTAAAGGTAATCAGCTACAGAAAGTGGCTGACAAGCATGGACTTCTCCAGCAGGCCGACCAATTTGCTCGGCTGGTTCACGACAACTTGGATTTAAGGGATACGGCCTATACGATAGCGAACGAAGGACGTCGACTGATCGAGTGCGACCGAGTCAGCATTGCTACGGCCAAACGACGCAAAGCAAAAGTCATTTCAATCAGTGGCCAGGACACGATCGAGAATCGCTCGAATATCGTCACTGCACTCAATAACCTTGCAACGCGAGTCATCCGGTCGGGAGAGCCGCTCTGGTACGACGGAACCACCGAAGACTTGCCGCCGCAAATTGAGGAAGCCGTAGAAGATTACGTTGATCAATCCCACGGACGGACCATCGCGGTGCTTCCGATCTATCGACCAGAGAAGACAATCGAGGGAGACGTCCTGACCTCAAGAAACGTGTCGCCCGAAGCTCGGCAACGCGGCCCGGCTATCGGAGCATTGATCGTCGAACAGATCGAAACGCAACTGACGCGACAACAACTCGAAGGGCGGGTTGACCTTGTTTATGAGCACTCGTGCCGAGCCTTGTCAAATTCGATGACTCACAGCGGTATCTTCTTGATGCCGGTGTGGCG
>JAIYDQ010000428.1 GCA_027487375.1 Planctomycetaceae bacterium | reverse complement strand
TTTCCAAGGGTGACTTCTGTTACTTGGTAAAGTGTAATGGAACATTCGATGAGTTGCGGTTTTGAGTTGTCTTCGTATCGAGGAAGCTTCGAGACAATTCCATGGTAATGCATGCAAAAGGAACACAACCTCCGTTACGCGTTTCAGACGTCGTACGATATCTGAAGGACGTAGTATTCACACGCATGATCGTTGACGTCCGAAGTCTTGAGAGGCAAGCTACCATTCATGTTAGATTCGCCGAAGTGCTTATAGTGCTCTGTCTAATTGGAAACGTGTTTGGCTGTCGTTCAGCCGGCACGCTCACAACGCAAACCAGGGCAGTCTCCTCACAGAAGTTTGTTTCCTCCCAATCGACCGTCGCTAAAGAGAACGCGGTAGCATCGTCTAGCGAAAGTGACAGCCGCGTTGCCTCAGACGAATTAACTCCATCCGGGGCGAACGTCGTTCCAGCTTCAGCTGCAGTTGTTGTTGCTTCGAGCATGCCCAGTGCGAACGAAGTTTCGGTACCCGTAAGCGAACCCGATTCTGGGCTTGAGTCTCGATCGCAACAGACATATCTGGCGAATGCTGATACCCAAACAATCGACCTTACCACGGCGTTGATGTTGACTACTGGTAAGAATCCACAAATCGCTTTTGCACAAGCTCGAATCGAAGAGTCGTTAGCACAAATAGATCGCGCCAACGCTCTCAAGCTTCCTTCGATTCGAGCTGGTATGAACTATCATAAACACGAAGGGCAGATTCAAGACGTCGCCGGTAATATAATTAATACCAGCCGCGGAGCTTTCTATTCCGGTTTGGGGGCAAGTGCTGTTGGGGCAGGTTCGCCAGCCGTTCCCGGACTCATCTCTCAGTTCCATTTTGCTGATGCAATCTTCCAGCCAAGAATTGCGCAAAGAACAGCATGCGCAAGGCAAGCTGGCGCCGAAGCAACGACCAACAATCTACTTCTATCTACGGCGGTAGCCTACATGGAGTTGTTGCGATGCGAGCAAGACCTTGCAATCGCACGGGAAATTGTTGCTTGTGCCGAGCAGTTATCGACCGCGACAGAAAGATTCGCAAAAGTAGGCGAGGGTCTCGAATCGGACTTTGATCGCGCTCGAACGGAGGTTGCACTTCGGAGAAGCGATCTTATCCGTGCTGAGGAATCGGCTGCTGTCGCTTCCACGAGACTTGCCGAGCTTATACGGTGGGATTCGGTGCAACGACTTGTTCCGTCTGAAGCGCAGATCACACCGATCGAGTTAATGGAAATAAACTCAGAGCCGCGTGAACTCGTTTCTATGGCATTGGCGAATCGTCCCGAGTTAGCGGAGTCAAGGCATTTAGTTGGCGAGGCGGTTGAAATACTTAATCGTGAGAAAAATGCACCGTTAGTGCCCAGCGTTGCGTTGTCGGCAAGCTATGGGCTTAACGGCGGTGGTCTGGGAAGCACTATGAGCGACTTTGGAGATCGATTGGATGCGGACGCAGTTGCCTTTTGGGAAGTGAGGCAGTTCGGTGTTGGCGAAAAGGCAATTCGCAAAGAATCGCAATCAAGAGTTAAGCAGGCACGCATGCAAGAGATCGCTCAAATGGATCGAATCGCACGCGAAGTTGCTGAAGCTTTCGCGCAAGTCCATGCTCGCTCGCAACAGATTGAGGTGATAGAGGAGGGTGTCGAGGCTGCCGAAAAGTCGTTTACTAAGCACCGGGATCGAATCCAAAATGGACAGGGACTGCCTATCGAAGTCCTTCAGTCCATTCAAGCATTGGCAGCGACTCAACGCGAGTACGTACGAGTTGTCGCGGAGTATAACGTCGCTCAATTCACTCTTCAGAGAGCACTTGGTTGGCCAGTCCAAGGTGTTGATATGACTGAGTTCGGAGGATAGCTTTCCATTGTCGTTCTCTGAGCTGCTGTGATTGCTAAGCGAATGAGTATCGACGAGATGTGTTTTCGGGGAAGTCCGTGTAGACCAGCGACTTACAAATAGCTTTTGATACCTACCGTAACGATTATTCCGATCAAGTTCAACAAAGTCATCGCTCTTTCTGATGATTTGCTTAAGTCTCGCCGATAAAGGTTGAGTAGCCTCCCGTGAACTCGAAGGAAGATCCGTAATGACGCAAATTCAATCGCCAAACGATGTTGTCTCTGTACCACAGGCTGTTGCTTTAGGTTGTACTTACGATGATGTTCCTTATCCAAGTTACCCAGTTGCTGCATCGCATCCAGACCGCCTCTATTCGGTAGCTAGGCTTTTTGGTTTGAAGCCTGTTCCGCCGGAGCATGCTCGCATTCTTGAAATCGGTTGCGCTGGTGGTGGAAACATCATGCCCGTTGCAAGCCAATTCCCAAACTCGACTTGTGTTGGCATCGAGCTTTCTCAGGTGCAAGTGGATGATGCCTTTATCGCTAACAAGTTAGTAGGAATAAAAAATATTCAAATCAAACAAGGAAGCGTTGCGGACATCACTCCCGAATTTGGGAAGTTTGACTACATCATTTGCCACGGCGTGTTTTCTTGGGTTCCCGAATTTGTCCGTGAGGCCATCCTCAAGGTTTCATCACAGAACCTCTCTGAGAATGGGGTTGCTTATATAAGTTACAACACTTTGCCCGGATGGTACTTCAGAGGTATGATCCGGCAGATGCTCCTCAGACACGTTCGAGATATCGATGATCCACGTAAGAAAATCGAGCAAGCTAGAGCGCTGTTGGGCTTCCTTGTTACCGCGAATGAATCTCAGAATACGCCTCATGCTGCCTATTTGCGTGGTGAAGCGGAGTTTCTTTCCAGGCAGCCCGATACGTATCTCTTTCACGAGCACTTAGAGGAATTCAACAACGCATTCTTCTTCGAGGACTTTATTGCTGATGCAACCAAACACGGATTGCAATATCTTGGCGAGTCGAATCTTGCTGTAATGTGGAATGGAAGCTTTCCAGCAGAGACAAGACAAACTCTCGAGACAATCACCAATCCAGTCAAGAGCGGTCACTACGCCGACTGTATAGCGGGAAGAACGTTCCGGCAAACATTGCTTGTGCATCAGGGACTTTCCATATCTCGCAAGTTAGGTAAAGACCATTTGGAGGGCGTACGTGTGCTCGGGAAATTCACTCCAGTCGCTCCACCACAAATGCAGTCGGGGGCAACCGATCCAAGAGAGAAAAGCTATAAGACTCTCGGTGACCACACCATGACGACTACGCAACCGGTATGCCATGCGATCATGGAATCCATGACTAATGTATTTCCTGGGTCCCTATCCATCGATGAACTATACGCAGAAATTGAGAATCGTGCTGCAGAGGATCTGAAACGCGGTAATATCGCGCAAAAGGATATCTTGGCAACGATGGTCCAATGGATGCTCGCTGGATACATCGAGTTTCGTTTTGATGGAGATCGATTAACAACGAAATTCGATGGGAAGCCAACTGTAACATCATGGGCACGAACGCAGGCACTAGCGAACAGGTATGTAACCACCCTTCGACATGAAATCATTACCGTATCTGAAGTTCATAGACAGGTAATTCCTTTTCTCGATGGCACTCGCGACATCAACGGGATTGCTAACGAAATCAAACTTCTCGTCGACCTGGGGATGATGGACATCAATTTGAAATCTCAGAAGTCGGATCTCAAAGCAAAAGACTTGCCTCTGAGTGTTGCTAAACAGATCGTATGGGACTTGGGACAGTTCGGTTTGCTGCAAGCACCAACTGCCGCTTAATTGGCTATGCAGGTGATTCTTAAACGATCAGCGAATGAAGGCTCTAACGGTTAATTCGCGGGCCATACCATCGCTCGCGCTCCAGTGCACTCTTACCGATGGCATCCAGAAGTAATGCGCGGAAGGTCGATTCGGTGCGAAGATCCGAAAGCCGATATGAACCGCCTTGCGATAACCATTGCACTAACGCTGGATGGATTACGTTGCGAATGATATCAGACGAGACAAACTCGCTTCGAAGATAAAAAGCGATCGTTGTATCTGACGCAGAGGAAGGGATGGCTTCCTTTTTGTAGCCGAACGAAGATCTTGCGATGCTTCCGAGTAGTCCGTTCGATTGGGCAACGGTTACTTTGGCGGCCTCGCATGCGCTTCGCCAGTTTCCAATACTGCGCCAATTCGGAAGGTTTTCAATAAGGACTTCTCGATTCGAAATCATTCCGCCGATGGTATCGATATGTTCAGGTCGACCGTTTACCAACTGCTGCGCGACGGACCATTCTGGATAGCCATTATCGACTATTCCAATCTTGGTAAATTCTTTTGAGCGAAGAATGTTTGTTGGTGTATGGATCCCGTCGGGTATGTGAATCCCGATCTTTACCAGGTTCACTAGTGCACCCGGTGCGATAGGGGTCGTGTCGTAGGGTAGCCAATCAATGCCTGATCGCTCGAATGGAATTCGAATAAGATTTGTGCATGTCGCGGACGGATTGCCAAACTCAGGAGTGAAATATCCGCCACGAGGAACACGACGCGATTGAAAATCAAACGCAATTGTTTCCATCCCATCGAGCGCTTTGCTGAGCTTCTCACCAATGGTGTCTGGAAGATCGGGAGGACGAACCCATTCGGAGTACCAAGAAAAGTGTGGTGATAAACCTGTTGTCACTGGTACGCTTCGCCATCCCCCTTCGTAAATCTCAAGAAGCGAGGGCTGGAAAAGGATGTTGTTCTTCGCGTCGCGAATCCGCCGAGTAACGTAAAGCATCGCATGAGGTGCTAAGCCAGGGGAGACTAGAAAGCTTTCCAGAATCCCGTCCCCCGGATGATTCAGCTCAACGATTCCGATATCACCCGATCGCAGTTCGACCCCACGAACGCGAATATGATCCGGATTTCCATCAATGAAATCAACTTCGCTCATGGATTTGTCAAGAAGCCATTCACTTGGATCAAAGCTACGGCGGCTTTTGCGGATCGGGCGAAAACCTGCGTTAACAGCTGGTCCTAATCGACGCAGGTACTTTCCTGACGAGTCGAGGTCCGTGATTACATTTCGAGCGGAGACCGGATCGCCAAAGTCAGCGAGCAACTCGCAAAGTCGCATCGTGCATTCATCATCGCCGACTCGAGCGTTTGTCGCCACGAGCAAATCTGTCGCTTGCTTTGTGACGAAGCATCGAACTTGAATCAGCAATTGAATCGCTTCCATCAATTCTTGAGCGTTACACGACTGCAAGAATTGGGGGTGCAACTTGTCTTGGACAATCTGTTTAGCCCAGTAGGATCGCATCAGCCGAAGTTCTACTAAGGTCTCTGCGGAAGCGCACTTGGTTAGGTGGTCATAATCGCGGTTGACTCCAGCGACATAGGATGAAGCTTGCTCGGCGCAAAGCGAAGCCTTCCATTTCTCGATTCGATCGCCTAGCGGGACAACCTGTGTGTTTTCTTTAACCAATTGCACGTCGTAACCAGGTCCCACAGTTATTACCGAAGTTGTATTGATATCATCTACGAATGGATGGGAAGTCTCGTTACAAATGTTCAATCACTAGCAAGGTGATAAAAGCAAAATGTTGGAGCAACAAAAAACCCAGCTTTTGCTGGGTTTAAAGATTGTACCGGAGTGTCACGACGAGGACTCGTTGAACTTAGTTCGTTAACGCCACTTTGAACCTGACAATCAATCGCAACTCGACTGGTGCACAGCCTTTAGGCGCTGAGCAACTTGGATGCTCCAAAAGCGGCTAAAGCCTTAACTCCAGCGCAAAGTGGCGCTATTCAACCAGAATCCATCACACTTCCTAACTTCGACAATGTATCGCCGGTTCTGGTCCCTCACCAGTCCCCACGAACGACATAATTTTGCTGATCGTTTCGAGGTCCGCTTCTCCGAGTTGCTGAAGAAAATTGGATTTCCTTTGATTGCCTCAAACCGTTCCTGCCCTGTCGACCGTCTCCGCCGGGGATTTCCTGGCCCCTAGCAATTAGCAACTCCCTACTGCTTAATGCCAACTTAATCCTCACATCCCTCACATCCGTTTCGTGTGCGCAATCTTGCATATTGAAGTTGGGATCCAACGCGTCGCATATCCGACAAGATCCGAGCTACCGTTTCTTTGGTGGCTCTTTTACCCAAGCCGCAGAGACTTCCCAAACAGATCTCTTTGCCAAGGGGCCGATAGAACCAATCGGACTCGGTCTAGCCATTTGTAACGGCTGCGATCGGGTTTGGATTTGTACTTCTCCTATGCCCGTTGAGGTCCCGTCGGTGACTCTTCGTCCGGATAACACTTCTGATAATCTAGCAAGCCCAGCTGTAAATCCAGCTGTGGCGCCCGACTTGGCTGCGCCTCAGATGCCGGTCACGGTCGTGGTACGGACTAGCTTTGCCAAGAAGTGCCTAGGGTTCATTCAACGCAGTCGCGAGATGGCTTGGAAGGCTCTTTACCGATTCCATCTCTGGATGATGGAACCGATCTTTCCGCCGCCAGACAAAAAGAAACCACAACCCTACAAGTTCAGCGGTATCAAGCTTGACGACCGGATCATGTACAGCGCAAGCCCCTTCGCGGCCCTGTTTGATTATGCCGGTGGCGAGGAGCAGATCGACCCGGCCACGATCGAACTGGACTTGGATCCCGAAGAACAAGCCATCTTCGATCTCTTCCTCGGCAAGGTCCCCCAAGGAGCAGCAGCCCCAACCACCGCTGATTCGGTCAACGCATTGGCCTCGCTGCAGCAAGAGCTATCCAACGCAGCAACATCGCAGCCAAGCCAAACGGCCGTCTTGGAGCCCCCCACAACCTCTTTCGGTGGCTCGTCTTCAGAGTCGACCGATGCCTCGGATGCACCATTGAAGGATGCATCAAACGATTCACTCATCGAAACGCGTATCGATGAGAACCTCAACGAACTAGAACGATTAACATCCCCTGAGCCAATCACTGAGCCAATCACTGAGCCGACGGCGCTAGCCGCGGGTGACGCGCTGCAAGACCTCCCTATCCCTACAGCGCAGATTGCAACCGAAACCCCTGACCGCACAACAATCGAAACTGAACGAACACCAGTACCTACGCCACCCGAGGCTAGCGCCTACGGCTCAGAATCCGCCGAACCGACGGCGCTAGCCGCGAGTGACGCGCTGCATACCCCTGACCCAATCGCGTTCTCCACAGGTGACATACAACAAACATCCACCATCGACTTCTCGTCAGACGAAGACTTTCTCAGCGAAGTTCGACGCGTCACGCAGTTGTCGTTTGCTCCTACGATGGATGCTGCCGACGTGACTGCCGCATTCCAAGGGAACCTCA
>JAIYDQ010000040.1 GCA_027487375.1 Planctomycetaceae bacterium | reverse complement strand
GGGGAAGCGTATTACTCAAGGGTGACTGCGAAACTGAACTACCACGCCAAACATTCTATCGGCCTTCCTCTGCGAGTCATCCAAGTGGCCCAACGACTGCCCAGCGGATGGAGATCTTTGCACAAGAGGCGGCACCTCTCTTAATCAAGGCATGCGCAACTGCATTAGATAGTGCTTGTACCAAGCCGACTTCAATTACGCATTTAGTCACCGTCTCCTGCACGGGATTTGCTGCTCCAGGGTGCGATCTTCAATTGATCGAGAAATTGGGACTGAATGAAAATGTTCAACGCATTCATGTCGGGTTCATGGGCTGCCATGGAGCAATCAATGCGATTCGAGTGGCAAAATCTTTTGTAGACGCCGATCCGAATGCGGTTGTCTGGGTTGGAGCGGTCGAGCTCTGTAGTATCCATCAGCAATACACAGATGATCCTCAGCAATTGGTAGCCAACGCGCTCTTCGCCGATGGCGCAGCTGCGATGGTTGTTGGGACGCGAATAGATGAAGCTTCGAATGCACTCCTCACAAACGATATTTCATCAAACGAAGAAGCGAACGAAAAAGCCAATCGTGAGTGGATCATTACCTCAAGCTTCTCGCAAGTCATCCCGCAAACGTCAAATTTAATGAGCTGGAAGATTGGCGACTTCGGGTTTCAGATGAGTCTGGATCCGCAAGTACCATCCTGCATCGAAGCATCGCTGCATGAAGCACTCTCGAGTTGGCTTGAAGAGGAAGGGCTCACCGTAGACTTTGTTGACGTATGGGCCATTCATCCAGGTGGCCCCAGAATTGTGCAAGCCTCAGGAGCTGCACTTGGGCTGAGCGAGAAGCAATTAGCCCCATCACTTGAGATTCTTTCCAATCATGGAAATATGTCTTCGCCAACGGTCTTGTTTATCTTGAACCAGATGATGCGCAACGGCGATAGTCAGAGAGCCGAACACGCGGTTCTACTTGCATTTGGACCGGGGCTGTGTATCGAAGCCTGTTTACTGTCGCAAGGGTAGCGTAGGAGAAGGCGTAACGAACGAAAATGGGTCGCTCCCACGTAGCGGCAGCTCTCCGAGATGCCGGATTATCAAGTCTCGGAGAGACTTGACTACATATGCGTAGCGGCGGCTCTCCGAGACGCCGGACTTCAAGTCTCGGAGAGACTTGGCTACGTGCGTTCTCAACTATCTTCCATCAGGACCGACTTTGTAGACCGGTATCAGTCGTTTGGAGATATCGTCGGTGATCGCGTAGGCAGAAAGATAGACTTCAAAGCTTCGAGTCAACCGGTTCCCAAGATCGAGAATATTGTCGATTCGACGATCACGATTTCGAGTTGGATTGACTTCGAGCTTCAGCTTGGTCACGTTTTGAGTCAGCGTTTGTGCTCGTGCTCCGACAAGTTCGAAATCGATCAGATCAAGAGCTAACGAGAACACAATCGGGCGGTCGCTTTCGCGTCTTTGAATGGGTGCATATCGACTATCGATGCGAAGCTCGACTCGATCTGCGTCAACCGAAATCACTTCGGCCTTTGAATCGCTTACAAAGCCCTTCAGCTTCTCTGCGACCATATCCCTTGAGAAATTCGTTAACAACTCTTTCCCGATAAGCGACTTGTTATCGCCTGAGTTCAGCCATCCAAACCAAGATGTCTTCGGTGCCGGTGCGGTTGCCGATTCGTTCTGATTCGTATTGTTTTCATTGCGGATTGCCTGATCCGCAGCGTCAGCAGAGACCGCGATGACCCGATCACGACCTGTTTGTTTTGCTTGAAGCAAGCCTTGGTCGGCGCGCTCGAGTGCCGAATCGCAATCATCGCCAACAACGATTTGCGACACCCCGTAGCTTGCCGTGATTGTCTTCCCTTTTATCGATTCTAACGGAGTCGCTCGGAGTTTCTCGCGGATCGTTTCGGCGATCTGGACCGCCGACTTGAGATCGCAATCCATGCACAGAATCACAAATTCTTCACCACCATATCTTGCGACCAGATCTGACTCGCGAGATAGGCTCTTCAAAACAGCAGCGAACGAAACAAGCGCATCGTCACCTGCGGCGTGCCCGAATGTGTCGTTAATCCGCTTGAAGTAGTCGATGTCGCAAATCAGTACGCTTGCCTCGATCTTTTCTGTCTGGCATTGTTGTACGAGCTGCTTTAATTGCTTGTTGAGTTCGCTACGGTTTGCAACTTTGGTAAGTGGATCTTGAGTAGCACGCGTATGCAGGTCGACCATCTTTTGTTCCATGGTTACCTGATTACTCGCATCTCCCAAAAGCATGGCCGCTCCGCGAAGGACTCCATGTTGGTCAAAAATCGGCATCGACTGAATTTCAACCATCAGTAGTCGGCCGTCTTGATTCTGTATGCGGAAGCGACTGATCTTGGTCTCGTGTGTTGAGAGAGCTTGAGCGATCGGACAAGCGTCGCTGGAAACAGTATTTCCATTCTCATCGCTAAGCCCAATGAGATTCGGGCTCCATGTCGAATGAAGCAGCGACGATTGCTTGAGCCCTGTCAGTCGCGTAGCCGCTTGATTCCATTCGAGTATCGTCGATTCGGTATCAATAAAGATAACACCGTCGTTCATGCGGTTCATCATATTCTGATGGAACACGCTATTGAGCGACTCAATCGCGGCGCTACCTTGCCAGTTTTGATTTTGTTCACCTTCAAAAAGATGAACAAAAGTGGTTCCCGAATCGTTAGACCAACGACTCGATACGGCTCGCGCCAAGTCATCTTTGAAGTTCAACACTGTCGATCGGAAGCTGGACACAAGAGACGGATCAAACTGAGTTCCACCCATTCGTTCCAGTTCTGCAAGCGATTGCTTGACGGACATCGCCGGGCGATAAATCTGTTCGCTCGTCATCGCATCGAACGCATCTGCGATTGATAAGATTCGCTGCGCGATCGGCAAGTGTCCCTTGGATACACGATTGCTTTGATCGAACCACACACCAATTTGTTCAATGGAGTCTAGAATGAGTTGGTCAACGTTCGCGGATCGCAATATCTCGACACCAACTCTCGGATGCAATTCGACGATTGCTCTTTCCTCCGGAGCAAGTCGGCCTGGCTTTTGCAGGATTCGCTCAGGAATACCAACCTTGCCAATATCATGCAGCAGTCCGGTCAATTCAAGCTTGAGTAAATCATCCTCGCTAACGTCGTGATAAAGTCCCCAGGCAGAGATGCTTTGCGCGACTCGCATACAGTGTGCAGCAGTGGGCGCGTGCTTTGCGCGCAACGTGTGGAGCAAGCTGGAATAGATACCCAATCGCGACGCTGCATTGCTGCTTCGCCTCGCTTCTTGCCGCACGACTTGCCGCGTCTCTGGGCTCGGAGTGTTGGATTTCGGCAAAGCATTGGGCACAACCGGCGTAGCCCCTACCACCGGAACCATGAGCGTCAAATCCGGAATCGGTCCGGAGAAGGCTGGTGTTGGTGAGAAAGTATCGGCCATTATCACAATCAGTGCAAAGTGTAAACAAAAGGGAATCCGTCGCCGCAATCTTGCGATCGAATTCCACGCGATCTCGGAGAGCAGGATGTGGAAGAGTAGGACATGATCAAATTCGGTCAAACGAAAATCGTTCTATCTTGAATGATTTACCAAAGTATTGAACCGAAATAGCAAGAAGTCGCAGCATTATCGGAGCACTGGGATAAAAATGCCCTCTTCGGTATGATTAAAATGCTAAACCAGTCGTGGCATCCTT
Organism: Planctomycetaceae bacterium; assembly: GCA_027487375.1. Lineage (GTDB taxonomy): Bacteria > Planctomycetota > Planctomycetia > Pirellulales > Pirellulaceae > JAIYDQ01. Next base: position 3,167 of record JAIYDQ010000040.1, on the reverse strand, counting down.
CCGTACAACCGACACCGCACGAACAGTCGGTTCAACCCGCGAAGCCGTCACAATCATTCATTCGTTGATTTGCAGATCTTCATTTTGGCTAAAAAACCACCGACCCCTACTTCGGCCAAAGCGCCGGCGAAAGACAAGAAAAGCAGCAAGTCTGGGGCGAAGACCAGTACGGCTGCGGTCGGTGCTACTCATAAAATGATCGCCGAGAATAGGAAAGCGCGTCACCGATTTGAGATCTTAGACTCAATCGAATGCGGACTGATGCTTCGTGGCAGCGAGGTGAAAAGCTTGCGCGACGGGAAATGCTCGCTCGATGAGGCCTATGGACGCGTAAGCAGCGGCGAGCTCTGGCTGATTCAATGCGACATACCTGAGTACAAACCAGCGACCCTCTGGAATCATGAACCAACCCGGCCGCGAAAAATGCTCCTGCACCGACGCGAGTTTCTCCGACTGAGCGGAAAGGCCTCCGAGCGAGGCCTGACGCTTGTTCCTCTAAAGCTATATTTCAACGATCGAGGGGTTGCAAAGTGTGTCATTGGTTTATGCAAAGGTTTAAAGGTCCATGACAAACGAGAAGTGATGAAAGCAAAAGAAGCGAAACGCGATATCGATCGAGCTATGAAGCGAAAATAGAATTACGAGTTAGAAATCTTATGCTGCTCTTGAAAGATGTTCGAAAAAGCTACCCGCAACCAACAGGCGGTAGCGTCACCATCCTAAACGTGCCCAAGTTGGAAATTCGCTCAGGCGAGCAAATCGTTCTTCGTGGCGACAGTGGCTCCGGGAAAACAACCCTTCTTCAAATAATCTCCGGTATCACTCGAGCCGATAGCGGTCAGGTCCTGTTCGATGGAACGGATCTTACAAAGCTGAGTGAATCGGCTCGCGATCGATTCCGCGCGGTCAAGATGGGCTACGTCTTTCAAACCTTCAATTTGCTTCCCGCATTCACTGCACTTGAGAATGTTCGTTTGGGAATGACTTTCGGGCGTGGAAAGTATCGGCTGGATCGCGCAAAATCGTTACTCTCTCAGGTAGGACTGGACGATCGAATGCACTATCGGCCTTCAATGCTTTCCGTCGGCCAGCAACAACGCGTTGCCGTCGCACGAGCCCTCGCGAACCAACCGCGACTTCTGTTGGCCGATGAACCAACCGCCAACGTCGATCCAGGCAACCAACAAAAAATCATTGATCTACTGAAGGAAGTGTGCGGCAAAGAATCAATCGCACTTTTAATGGTCACTCACTCTGATTCGATCTCACAACAATTCGATCGCGTCGAGTACCTCGATCAAATCAACACCGTTCTCACTAGCGAAGCCCGATCGTGAACTTATTTGAAATTGCTTGGCGAAATCTTCGTTATCGATCGCTCGCAACTTGCTTGACGACGCTTTCGATGGCCCTTGGAGTCGGACTTACCGTCATGGTGATGAGTATCTCCGGAGTCGTCACGAAATCGCTCGAACGCAACGGCAACGTTGGCTACAACTTGATCATTGGCTCCAAAGGGAGCTCCACTCAATTGGTATTCAACAGCGTCTACTACCTCAGCTCGCCCGTTGAAAATCTCAAGTACAGCTACTTCCTTGAGTTTTTGCCTGGCAACGGTCGCCAAGAACAGTTTGCCAAACTTGGTGGGAACTTGAAAGATCCGGAACGATCCGGCAAGTACGCTATGTTTACGAGTAACGGCTTCGTTATCCCAATGTGCCTTGGCGATTACGTTGGCAGATTCCGTGCTGTTGCGACTACACCTGACTTCTTTAATCTTTTGAAACATGGTGATCGCAACGAAGATCCTTACACATTTCGCGAGGGACGCAACTTTGTAGAAGAATCGCCCGAGCATAGTTTCTTTGAAGCAGTGCTTGGATCCGAGGTCGCTGCCGAGATGGAGTTGAAGATTGGCGACACCATTCAAGCTTCGCACGGCGCTAGTGGCGACTTTGTTCACGAGCAGGGATTCACAGTTGTCGGAATTCTGGATGCTACGGGAACACCAAACGATCGTGCAGCATTCATCAATATGGAAGGTTTCTACCTACTCGAAGACCACGCCGCTCCGGAACGCGATGAAGAATCCGGACTTGAAAAGCGAGTTACCAAAAGCGATCCTTCGGCACCCGCTGAAGATTCTCCCGCTGCGATGGCAAGTGCTCGGAAGCGACTTCCGATCGACAAACGCGAAGTGACAGCGATTCTTCTGCGCAGTGACTTTGCCATGGGAATGCAAAAGCAAATCAACAAAACGCCGTCTGCCCAAGCCGTTTCCCCGATCCAAGAAATCGCATCACTTTTGCAAATGTTCATCCAGCCCATCCAATGGGCACTTCTTACGCTGACTCTGCTCGTGTGTGTCGTTAGCGCGGTAAGCATCCTGGTTAGCATCTATAACAGCATGAGCGAACGTACGCGAGACATTGCGGTGATGCGAGCATTAGGTGCTTCTCGCGATACGGTTCTTATCGTGATACTGTTCGAGGCATGTATTATTGCGATCGTCGGTGGCGCGATCGGTTGGGTAGGCGGTCATGCTCTGGCTGCATGGGCAAGCCCGCTGGTCGAAGCGCGTACTGGTGTCAAGCTCTCATTCTTCAGCATCCACTATCCAAACGAGTTGTGGATCATCCCATCGCTCATACTCACGGGTATTCTCGCGGGAATCATACCGGCACTTGTTGCATATCGAACGGATGTTTCGAAATCGCTATGATCGATCCGCATTTCCAATCGCGTGAAGCTTTAGAGCGATGGCAGCTAGATCGCCTGAATATCCTTTTGTCGAATATCCTCAGTTCGAACCGCTTTTACCAAGAAAAGTTTCACCGCCATACTCTCCCCGTAGAATCGCTCGAGCACTATCGGGAATTCGCAACCACAACCAAGTCCGAGCTTTCACAAAACGCAGATTCAAAAGGACTCGCTCCTCACCTCACCTTTCCGCTCGAACACTACACGCGGTTCCATCGAACCAGCGGCTCCACAGGCAAACCGCTAATCATTTTGGATACACCCGAGGATTGGGTGCACTGGATTGACGCTTGGCAGTCGGTCTTGGATGCGGCTTTGATCGAACCTCACGATGTGGTTTTCATGGCATTTTCGTTCGGACCTTTTATCGGATTCTGGACCGCTCAGGATGCATGCTTGAAACGTGG
>JAIYDQ010000360.1 GCA_027487375.1 Planctomycetaceae bacterium | reverse complement strand
TTGGCTCCAGCCCAACCAAGGTGCGTTTCCAAAATCTGACCAACGTTCATCCGGCTAGGAACCCCAAGCGGATTAAGCATGATTTGAATTGGAGTTCCGTCTGGTAGGAACGGCATGTCTTCCACTGGCAGAACCTTGGAGATAACCCCCTTGTTTCCGTGACGACCCGCCATCTTGTCACCGACGCTGATTACTCGCTTGGTTGCGATGTAGATCTTGCACATCTGAAGAACGCCCGGTCGGAGTTCTTCGCCGCGCTTCATGCTGTTAACGTTACGATCACGAATATCGAGCGATGCTTCCACTGCAGGCCAGTGGCTCTTGTAGACCTTCTTCACTTCAGCATGAAGGCTTTCGTCCAATCGATTCAACAAACGTGAAAGATTGAACGTGAGAGCCTTCTCAGCCAAGAACTTCGGATCTTGACCGCCGGTGAGTGGTGTACCGTCTTCGTCAACAAACTTGCCGCCAATTGCTTTCTCAAGCTCGTCAGCCAATGTCGAGAAAGCGATCGCGATGTCTCGGTTTCCTTCGGTCTCGATCTTCTTGAGTTCTTTTTCGTATTCCTTCCGATCATCTTCAGAAAGACTCATACGTCGCGAGAACTTCTGGGTATCGATAACAATCCCTTCGACTCCAGAGCTTACTTCAAGCGAATCATTCTTGACGTCTTCACCAGCACGACCGAAGATCGCGTGAAGAAGTTTTTCTTCCGGTGTTAGCTCGGTCTTGCTCTTGGGTGAAACCTTTCCAACCAGGATGTCTCCCGGACGAACATAGGTTCCGACTCGGACAACGCCCGTCTCATCCAGATTACGCAAAGCCTTTTCGCTTACGTTGGGAATATCGCGAGTGAACTCTTCACGGCCCAATTTAGTTTCACGAATTTCAACATCGAACTCTTCGATGTGGATCGAAGTATAAACGTCTTGCTTGACTAGTTCTTCGCTGATGATGATGGCATCTTCGTAGTTATAGCCATCGAACGACATGAACCCAACGAGCACGTTTCGTCCGAGTGCCAACTCGCCCAAGTAAGTCGACGCACCGTCGGCGATAACTTGTCCTTTTTCGACCTTATCTCCAAGGCTAATAATCGGCTTTTGATTCAAGCAAGTTCGTTCGTTCAATCCCTGATATTTCTTCAGCGGATAAACGTCGCTACCAACTTCGATGCGAGTGCAATCGACGTAGGTAACCTTTCCTGCACGCTTGGCTCGGATAATCATGGAGCTGTTGTAAGCAACTTCCTTTTCGAGTCCCGTGCCCACGATTGGCGGCTCGGGAATCAACAAAGGAACAGCTTGACGCTGCATGTTAGAACCCATCAACGCACGGTTCGCATCGTCATGCTCGAGAAACGGAATCAATCCTGCAGACACACCAATCATCTGACTTGGCGCGATGTCCATGTACTGAACTTGCGATGGCGGAACGATTTCAAAGTCGCTTCGGTGACGAGCAATCAGCCCTGGTCCTGGAACCAATGCGGAATCCTTGACGGCCAAATCCGCAGGTCCGATGTAGGCATCCGCTTCTTCATCCGCTCGAAGCCATACAACTTCTTCTGTCACCTTCCCATCGGCAACCTTACGATACGGTGTAACCAAGAATCCATAAGGATCGACACCTGCGTAGATCGACAACGAACTGATCAAACCGATGTTGGTACCTTCAGGCGTTTCAATCGGGCAGATTCGTCCGTAGTGCGAGATGTGAACGTCGCGAACTTCGAAGCCCGCTCGCTTACGATTCAAGCCTCCAGGCCCGAGGGCAGACAAACGTCGTTCGTGAGTCAATTGCGAAAGCGGGTTTGTCTGGTCAACCACTTGCGATAGCTCACCTCGACCGAAGAAGTACTCGATCGCCGCACTGATGCTCTTTGGATTGACCAAAGAACGCGGAGTCATGTCTTCAACTTCCTTTTGGCTCATTCTTTCTTGAACCGTACGACGCAGCTTCAAGAAGCCCTTTCGAAGCTCTTCACAAGCCAACTCGTCGATCGTTCGCAAACGTCGATTACCCAAGTGGTCGATGTCGTCATAGTAGGACCCGCCTTCGGAGTCGAACAAGTCGATCAGATACTTCACAGACGCCACAAGGTCATCAGGACGCAGAGTCATCTCATCTTCAGGCACATCCAACTGAAGCTTACGATTAATTCGGAATCGACCGACTCGACCAAGTCGATATCGATTCGCATCAAAGAACTTTTCATGAAACAGCGTTCGTGCCTTTTCCAACTGCGGTGGATTACCGGGACGAAGTCTTTGATAGATTCGCAGCAAAGCTTCTTCGTGGCTGGCAGTGTTATCTTCACCGAGTGAATTGATCACATACTGCACCTTCGGGTACTCCATGACTTCAATTGACTTCACACCCGAAGTGCAAATCAGTTCGGCCATCTCCTTGCTGATCCGCTGGCCGGCTTCAAGAATGATTTCACCCGAGCGATCGCTGCTCGATGGATAAACCACATCGTCTACTGCGATCTTCATTTCGATTTTCGACGCACTCGCTCCGCCAGAAAGCTTCTCTTCGCGAATTTCATAGAATGCCTTGAGCAAGTCTGCGTTCGTACTGAACTTCGGGCTCATCGCACGAAGCAACGTCATCACCGAGAACTTACCACTCTGATCGATCCGGACTGAAAGACTATCTTTCTTGGTAACGTTCACTTCGATCCAGCTACCACGCTCAGGAATGACGCGGCAACTAGGGATCTTGCGTTCAGAAGTCCCCTCGGACTCTTCAACGAAGTCGACCCCAGGAGACCGGTGCAACTGGCTAACGACAACTCTCTCAGCACCGTTAATAATGAACTCGCCACCACCAAGCATTATCGGGATGTCGCCGAGGTAGACTTCCTCTTCGAGAGGCTGCTCGCGATTCAATCGCAACCACACCTTGAGCGGCTTTCCATAAGTCAAGCGTAATTGTCGGCACTCTTCTGGCGTATAGCGGGGCTTTCCTAGCTCATACCGCAAATACTCCAACGAAACCGTCTTGTCGAAACTTTCGACAGGAAAAATCTCGCGAAAGACCGATTCTAAGCCTTGATTCTTGCGCTTATCGTGCGGAATATCCTCCTGCAGAAAGGCCTCATACGAGGCAGTCTGGAGAACAGTCAAATTAGGGATCGGGAAAGCGTGACGGCCCGAACCGAATTGACGAACAACAGTAGGCTGAAGACGACGCTTGGAAGATGTTGCCATAAGGCTAGCAGACTCCGAACAAAGCTAAACGGCGACCAAAATAACCAACTCGCGAACTAACGAGCATGAAGATCGGAAAGAATCAACTCAAAGTTTCGATGAGAAAACGACAGTATCCTGCCAAATTCAAACCTAGTCGAATAAGCGCGCAAAGATAGCGTTCCACGCATTAGCGCGCCTCGATAAGAAACCCGAGATAAACCCAAGCCAACATCCACGTCGATAGTGTAGCGTAAGCTCTGCATTCTCGTAAACCAGAAAACAGAGGTAAAACAACCAAATTTTTGATTATCCCCGCATTTTTTTCCAAAACTTCATGCTTTGGCACACCAATGGCGGCAGAGGCTAGCAATTGCCAGTCACCGCAAGCATAGACTTACAGTAACAATGCTAAACCAACCGAGCTTCTTTCACGACTGCGCCCCTAGCGGAAGACACCAGAATCGGTGCCAACCGCAGGAATACTTATCCTGAACTGAGAAAGATACCCGGACTGTCTGGGACGAACCTTCACTGAAGAAACGAATTACTTCACTTCAACAGTAGCACCAGCTTCGGTAAGCTGAGCCTTGATCTTCTCGGCATCTTCTTTCGAAACGCCTTCCTTGATCTTGGCTGGTGCGCTTTCGACCAACTTCTTGGCGTCCATCAATGATGCGCCAGTGATGTTCTTGACAACCTTGACGACTTCGAGCTTCTTGTCGCCGAAGCTAGCCAAGACAACATCGAATTCGGTTTGCTCAACGACAGCAGCAGCGGCAGGGCCAGCAGCAGCGGCAACCATAACCGCTCCACCAGCAGCAGCTTCAATGCCGTGAACTTCCTTCAAATAATCACTCAACTCTTTGGCTTGCTTGAGCGTCATACCGACGATCTTGTCGCCAAGGCTCTTGATGTCTTCCGCAAAAGCGGTGGCTGAATCGGACATGTTAAATACCTTCAATTAAAAAACAAACAAACTCTACAACTTGATTGGCTAAGCCGTCCCGCCGACTTCAACCCACTAACAGTACTTTTGAATAACTTAACTAGCTTCTGGAGCAGCCTCGGTTGCTGCGGACTCTGCAGGAGCCCCTTTTTCCAGATTCTCGACCAAGGTCTTTAGCTGACCAGCAATCTTGCTGCCGGATCCCAAGATCTGACCAACCAGGTTCGAACCCGGTGACAAGATTTGGCCGACCAACATCGAGATCTGCTCTTGGCGACTAGGCCACTTGCTGATCGCCTTGACTTGCTCGGCTGTCAACGCATCTCCGTCCATCACCCCGCCCTTGATCTCGAACAGCTTGTACTGTCCGGAATCGCTGACGGCGGTAATCTCCTTGGCGAGCGAAACAAAATCCTCAGCACCCCATACAACCGCAATGCTTCCACTGCAGTCATTAAAGGCAGGCCGAAGCGATGTACCCTCGGTAGCCCGAGCTGCCATCGTACGCTTCACCACCAAGACCGAGATACCTTTATTGCGGAATGCTTTCCTCAAGCCGTAGTTGGAATTCGCATCCAAACCCACCACATTGACGACAACCGCATCCGCAACACCAACAAGCTTGCTGCCAATGTCACGCGATACTAATTTCTTAACTAACTTACTCATATAAACTCACCCTCTCGTGACTAAGCCGCGACACGAACACTTGGCGACATAGTCGCACAAATCGCGATCGACTTAACGTAAGTACCACGGACCGCATTCGGCTTCAAAGCCATTACATAGCTAATGAACGCCGCAATATTTTCTTCCAACTGAGCTTGATTGAAGCTTAACTTTCCAACAACCGCGTGGAGATTACCACCCTTGTCGTTTCGAAACTCAACCTTACCAGCCTTATATTCTTTCACTACCCGAGCGACGTCAGTCGTAACCGTGCCAGCCCGAGGAGAAGGCATCAGACCGCGAGGCCCAAGAACCTTACCGAGAGGTCCGACTTGACCCATCATGTCCGGAGTGGCGATACAGACATCGAAGTCCAGAAAACCATCTTTGATTTTCTTCGCAAGATCTTCCGCACCAACCTCGAGAGCACCAGCCTCAAGAGCCGCCTTCGCAAGGTCACCCTTCGCGAACACAACCACGCGCTGAACTTTACCAATCCCATGCGGAAGAACCACACTACCGCGAACCAACTGGTCCGCTTGAGTCGGATCGATACCGAGCTTCATGTGAATTTCTACCGTTTGATCGAACTTACGAGCCGGGAACTGCTTCAGAACCCCGACCGCTTCTGACAGCGAGATCGGCTCTTTACTAGCAGGTGCCTTCGTAAGCATCGCCTTCATTGCTTTTGTTGCCTTGACCATCGATGTTACCCTTCCACCTCAATACCCATACTCCGAGCTGTACCGTAGATCATGCGACGAGCGTGCTCTAAGTCTCGTGCGTTAAGATCTTCCATCTTCTTCTTGCAGATATCGTCAACCTGAGCCAACGTCACCTTGCCAACCTTCGTCTTACCAGGCTCTTTCGATGCACTCTTAAGACCGGCCGCAATCTTCAACAACGCAGAAGCTGGCGGACTCTTTGTCTTAAATTCAAAAGTACGATCCGAATAGACCGTCACGACAACCGGAATCGGAGTCCCGTTGTACTCACGCGTTCTTTCATTGAACTGCGATACAAACTGACCGAGATTCACACCAAATTTACCAAGCGACGTTCCGACCGGCGGGGCCGGCGTGGCAGCACCTCCCGGCACCTGAAACTTCGCTTGTCCAACCATTTGCTTGGCCATAGACCGCTAACCTTCAACACAAAAAAATCGATTACGAACCACAAAATCACACCGAACGCCCCACTCAGGCATTCGAAAGAACCGACCACTACAGCGTTTCAATCTGCCAGTGATCCAGCTCAACCGGCGTACTGCGACCAAAGATACTGATAATCACAGTCACGCGGCCGTTCGCCTCGTCGATGCGATCAACATCCCCCTCGAGATTCTGAAAGTTACCTTCCTTCACTCGGACCCGGTCACCACTGCGGAAAGGAATTGTCGTCTTGAGCGACTGCTCCTCTTCAGCATCCGGGTAAACCATCTTGATGATCCGCTCAACCTCAATGTCACTCATTGGCGTTGGCTTACCAGAGGCACCGGTAAAATCACCAATCCCAGGGGTTTCACGAACCAGGAACCAACTCTCATCGTTGACCCCCATTCGAATCATCAGATAGCCAGGATAAAGCTTTCGCTTTACAACCTTGCGCTTGCCAGCCCGAGTAAACTCAACGACATCCTCGGTCGGAACAAGAATTTCACCGAAAAGATCCTTGTGCTCAGACAAGGCAATCCGCTTAGCAAGCGAATCACGAATGGAATCCTCACGGTTAAACGCAACCTTGAGGATGTACCACATCATCGGTGGGACTGGAACTTCAGTCGGTTCTGGGCTTTCAGCTTCTATCACAGTACAACCTTCGTGCCGGTACCTACGACAACTGGCAAAACACCAGCTCATCTCCCGGCTTATTTTAAGTATTGGAAATCGCGGTAACTGGGTATCCCAATCTACCGATCAATCACAACGAATGGATTACAAAACTAAGCGATCTTCAAGGATTGGAATATCCAAGCCCACAGCAAGTCATAGCTAAACAGCAAAACTACCAAGAAGAAGATCGTAAACATAACAACTATTGACGCCCTGTAAAGCTCAGGCCACGTCGGCCAGGAAACTTTATTTAATTCCGCCTCGACCGAAATCAAAAAATCAGCGAATTTAGGCCAATTCACCAATCGATAGCCAAACCAGAGCCCAGCCAGAAACATCGCCGCAGGCACGCCAAATCGAACCGAAGTCCCCACCCAAGGGCTCGCCCCTTCGGCGAAAGTCGCTTCGGCCAAGAAAGTTTCGTAAAACCTCCAGGCAGCCAAAAACGACACCACCCAAATGGCCAAGCAAGTCACCTGACGAACCATTCGGCCCTGGTTGCGCTTGTATATCTCAGACATCAGCAACTCGCTCCATAACGATCGGCTGCTGATAGCATCATTGCTTGACATATTTGCTCTTCTAATCAAACGAAGCCATTCCGAACTCGCGCCGGAACGCAAACTGAACCACCTGGAATCAACAGGAGCGGAGGGAATCGAACCCGCAACCGCCGGTTTTGGAAACCGGTGCTCTGCCAATTGAGCTACACTCCTAAACCTTTAAACCAGCATACCGCAGACTTGAAATTCAAATCTACGGTAATACTTGGATTTTCTGCAACACCAGGAATCTGCAGCCGTTAGACCGCAGACCTGAAATTACTCAACAATCTTCGTTACAACGCCGGATCCAACCGTCTTGCCACCTTCGCGGATAGCAAAGCGAATGCCGTCATCGATCGCAACTGGCTTTTGCAGCTCGACTTCAATCTTGACGTTGTCGCCAGGCATACACATTTCGGCTCCGATCAGGTTCGCTGTTCCGGTAACGTCAGTCGTGCGGAAGAAGAACTGTGGGCGATATCCGGAGAAGAATGGGGTGTGGCGACCACCTTCTTCTTTGCTCAAGCAGTAAACTTCAGCATGGAATTTCTTGTGCGGCGTAATCGAACCTGGCTTAGCCAAAACTTGACCGCGCTCGATATCTTCACGCTTCACACCTCGAAGCAAGCAACCGACGTTATCGCCAGCTTTGCCTTCCTTCATTTCCTTACGGAACTGCTCAACGCCAGTGACGGTGGTCTTCTTCTTTTCATCGGCAAGACCGATGATTTCGACTTCTTCACCAACCTTGATCATACCTCGTTCAATTCGACCCGTAGCAACCGTACCACGGCCTTCGATACTGAAGACGTCTTCGATCGCCATCAAGAATGGCTTCTCGTCTTCACGAGTTGGCTGCGGAATGAAGCTATCGATCGCGTCGATCAGTTCGCTAATGCACTTGCTAGCAACTGGATCAGCAGGCTTGTCGTAAGCAGCCTTCGCTTGGCCACGCACGATTGGAGTATCATCGCCAGGGAAGTCATACTTATTGAGAAGCTCTCGAATCTCAAGCTCGACCAACTCCAGCAACTCATCGTCGTCAACCAAGTCACACTTGTTCAAGAACACAACGATCGCAGGCACACCAACTTGGCGAGCCAAAAGAACGTGCTCCTTGGTCTGAGGCATTGGTCCATCAGCCGCGCTAACAACAAGAATCGCGCCGTCCATCTGAGCGGCACCGGTGATCATGTTCTTAATAAAGTCCGCGTGACCGGGGCAGTCAATGTGAGCATAGTGCCGATTTGGCGAGCTATATTCAACGTGGGATGCGGCGATAGTAACAGTCTTGGTCGCGTCACGCACGGTACCGCCCTTAGCGATATCCGCGTAGGACTTTGGCGTCGCCAAGCCCTTAGCAGCTTGCACTGCAAGCAAAGCACCGGTTGTTGTTGTCTTGCCGTGGTCAATGTGACCGATGGTTCCAACGTTACAGTGCGGTTTCGACCGTTCAAATACCTCTTTAGCCATTGTTCAAAACACCTAAAATTTTACAAAACTTCGAACTTCGCCGTGAGGTCGATGCCCACGTGCTTTCACCAATGAAAACAAAATCTACCATGAGGAGCCAATCAATACTATGACTGATCCCTACACCCTGGCATCACCGACAGCCAGAGCTGCTGATGGGACTTGAACCCACGACCTCGTCCTTACCAAGGACGTGCTCTACCAACTGAGCTACGGCAGCAAATCAAACAGAGCGGGTGAAGGGAATCGAACCCTCGTATTCAGCTTGGAAGGCTGCTGCTCTACCATTGAGCTACACCCGCGAAATCTCTTGTTTTTCACTCATTCCTGAGTGCACTAACCAACTCTTCGAAAATCAACCAAATGGAAGGTGTAGGATTCGAACCTACGTAGGCGTAAGCCATCGGATTTACAGTCCGACCCCTTTAGCCACTCGGGCAACCTTCCGTTTTCTTTCGCTTGTTCAGCCCGAGTCTTCTCAGACGCTGAACGAAATTCAGTCGCTATTCAACGGAATCGACCGTAATAATGACTCTCGTCTATCGCATTTGTTCACCAGAATTCAGACTGTTCTGACTTGAGTTGCTCAAAGGAAACCAAATCAAAACCCAGATATTTCTGGAGAGCCGGCGAGAGGACTTGAACCCCCGACCAGCTGATTACAAATCAGCCGCTCTACCACTGAGCTACACCGGCAATTCTCGATTCATAACGCAGTCAAAGCTGCATCGAAATCGAGTGCCAAAGTGTACTAGTCCCCCTCGTTACCGCAAGAGCGAATTTCTTTGTAAATTCTCCATTTTCGAGGATTTTCCGCCAAGAATGCCTGCCAACGGCTGTTCAACGCCACCTACTTCCGGAAGATTTGCCGCCTTGCGTAAGAGGAATACTCGCCCAGAAATCCTGTAATTTCTGCATTTTCGTACTCGTACTCAGGCGTAAGCCGGCACTCGTGCTCGTACTCGATCGCATTCGGATCGAGCACGAAGACGAAGAAACTGATATCGCTAAGCGGGTGCCCCAACGAGTGTTGGCCAACGGCTGGCTTACGAGCTACAAGATAGCATCGAGCAACCGGCACGATTTCGAGCCCATTCAGGTCGCTTTTCGGCGAAAATCTCACGGTTTTTCTGAGGCCGATAAGGATCACGCAAAACGTCAAGCAGTTCGTAAATCATCGAATGATCCCCCTGCTCACTTTTGTCGATCGCTTGCTGAGCCAAGTAATTCCTGAGCACATAAAGCGGATTGATTCGGTCCATCGAGGTCTGACGATCTGCATCGTCCGTTCCGTCTTGTCGAACGCGATTCCGATATTTCTGGAGCCACTGCCCGATTTGGCTTTTGTAAGATTTCGAAATCTGCCGCTGGTCGTAAAATGCAACCGAAAAGTGACTTACAAAAAAATCCAGCTCATCCTCGACGTCGCTCTCGTCAGTGTTACAGTCACGACCAAAATTGCTTTCGAGCGGGAGACTTGCCAACTGCCGATAGAAAAGGGTCATGTCGGTTTCGATTGCGTTTAGTAGCTTCAAGAGCTCCTCGACTAGCGACTCATCCGCCCCAACATTAAAGCTCCGAAGCCCAAGCTTACCGGCCATCATGGTTTGCCAGTTCGCCTCAAAGGTCGCAGAGTAGGTTTTGAGAGCCTCACGAAGCGGCTCCTCTTGCTGCACAACAGGCCAAATGGCATTGGCCAACTGAGCACAATTCCACATCGCAATCTGTGGCTGTTGCCCATAACAATAACGACGCCCTGAAGCGTCCGTTGTATTCGGAGTCCACGTTGGCTCGTAATCTTCTAGCCAACCATAGGGACCATAATCGATAGTCAAACCGAGAATCGACATGTTGTCCGTATTCATGACTCCATGCACAAAACCGACACGCATCCAGTGCACAACCATCTCCGCCGTTCGCCGGCAAACCTCATCGAACCATCGAAGGTACGTCTCCGTCGAAAGAGTCTCCGCCTGAAGTTCGGTAGTCGCAATCAAGTGCGGAAAATACTCGCGAATCGTAAAATCCATCAGCTTCCGTAAAGTCACCGTGTCTTGCCTGGCAGCAAATATCTCAAAGTTCCCAAAGCGAACGAATGAAGGTGCAACTCGGCAAACAATCGCACCCGGCTCGCGTTCCGGGTTCCCATCGTAGAACATATCGCGTGTGACTTGATCGCCGGTGAGAACAAGACTCAGCGCTCTTGTGGTTGGAACTCCCAAGTGGTGCATCGCCTCGCTGCACAAGAACTCGCGAACCGACGATCGCAAAACCGCTAGCCCATCCGCGTGGCGTGAATAAGGCGTTACGCCACTTCCCTTGAGCTGCAGCACCCAACGTTGACCGCTCGAGTTGACTCGTTCGCCCAAGTTGATCGCTCGGCCATCTCCAAGTTGTCCAGCCCAATTGCCAAACTGGTGCCCGCCGTAACACATCGCATAGGGATCCATGCCTGGCATCAATCGATTGCCACCTAGCGTTTCGGCTGCTTCCTTCGCTGTCATCCACGATTCAGGAAGATTAAGAAGCTCAGCAACCTCTCGCGAATAAGCAACGATTTGAGGATTTGAAACCGATGTCGGCTTTACTTTCGAATAGCAAGCGTCAAAAACTTGCCTACAAAAGTTTTTGGACTCCTTATCGCCTGGAAGCAAGTCCACGAAACGATTTTCAAATCCTAGAGAAGTACTTGAAGTCATAGATTAAGCGAAGATTTCGAATCAAAGCGGCACGAAACAAAGAACGCTTTGAATGCTTAATTGTTGCTGAATCCAAAAGGAAGGCTGGCTTCTTTTCCGATTGGGTTCTTCATGTATTGACGATAGCACTCGCCGCACAGGTCGTAACGCTTGCGTTGATAGCACTCATCGCTAAGGGATGATTCGCAGTAATCATCGGACGACTCGAGCAAGTCTTCCAAAACCTCTAAATGATCCTGATCGTCAACAACCTCACCCGCCATATGATCCATCGCGGCTTCGATCTCAATTCGTACGATGTAACGAAGATCCGAATCCGCATCGATCTCCCGTTTACATCGATCACAACTGTAATGAATCATCTAAAATTTTTCCCTTCGTTCGATGGACGCTTATTCAGGGTAAGCCTAACTGTGCGGTAGTCTTACCCATGGAAACCTAACGTCAAGCAACATTTCGACCGTGTGAATACTCCCATCCTAACGCCCACGCGAATGCCGTCGCAACCCTCTAAGTCGAAAAGAGACTGAAAAAGAATCAGAAGCCAATAGCCGACTCCGACGATTGATTCACACGCGAAATCTCGACTAAGCTACAATTAGTTGGTATCTGCGAGCGAATAATCGCCTTGATTCGAAACCGTTAATTCCAAGGACCCCTCTCGATGTCATCGACACGACGCGTTTTCATCCAGCAATCACTAGCCATCACGACTCCTTTGATTGTGGGCTCATCAGCTCTCTCGGCCAACGCACCGAGCAATCGAATCAACGTCGCGTTTATTGGTACAGGGAACCAAGGGATGGGATTGCTGAAGCGATTCCTTGCGGCAGACCTCGGAAACGTCTTAGCTGTTTGCGATGTGAACGAAGGAAGCTTCGGCTACAAGGATCCCGAACACTTTTATGGAAAACTCCCTGCCAAAAAGTTAGTCGACGAAGTGACTGCGAAGAAAAGCAAAAGCGGAACATCAAACAGTTGCACTGCTTATTCCGATTTTCGCGAAGTACTCAAACGCGATGATATCGACGCGGTCATCGTCGTCGTTCCCGATCATTGGCATCGCATCATCAGCGTGATGGCTTTGGAGTCAGGCAAAGACGTTTATTGTGAAAAGCCAATGACCTTCGCCGTATCCGATGGACCGATCATGATTGAAGCGGTTCGCAAGAATAAACGTATCCTCCAAAACGGAAGCCACGAGCGATCGAACCCAGTAAGCCAGTTTATCTGCGAAGCGGCCAAAGCTGGGAAAATCGGTGACATCAAAAAAGTCATCACGAAGATCGGCTACAACAACAAGGTCGGTCCCGGTCCTGGTTGGTCTCCGATGCCGGTCCCGAAAAATCTTGACTACCGCGAATGGCTCGGACCAGCTCCCGAGCAACCCTATCACGATGATCGATGTCTCTATCGCTTCCGATTCAACTTCGATTATTCCGGTGGCCAAATCACGAACTTTGGAGCCCACTGCAACGACATGGCCCACTGGGGAATGAATGTCGACACGGGTGGACCTATCGAAGTCGAATGCTTGGATGCCAAGTATCTTCCTACAGGTAGCCTCTTTAACACGGCCACTGAAACACGCTTCCGATGTCTCTACGAAAACGGTGTTGAACTGATCTGCGAAAGCGGACCTGAACAAGTTCAAACTCGATTCGAAGGAACTGATGGCTGGTTACAAACGGGATACAAAGGAACAACCGCATCCGACCCAAGCTTGCTGAAAGGCCTCCCAGAAAAGCCAACAGGAACTGCCGATCCGCATACCGCTCACATGGCCAACTTTATCGATTGCGTGAAATCACGAAACGAACCACGAGCACCAGTCGAAATCGGCCACGCATCTGCAGTTCTATGCCACATCGCCAACGCCATGATTCGACTCTTCCCAGAAACCGGCCCCGGAACGATCGCCAAATGGGATGCGAAGTCTGAACGATTCACCAACAACGAACGCGCTAATCAAATGCTCATTCGCGAAGAGCGCGATCCGTGGTCGTGAGTATTCGCAGAATAAGTCGTCACGCAGCCCAAAAAACAACTGACCTGACTAGAACGTTGAGGTTATTGGACACGAACGCCTCACGGTTACCGCGTGTTTGGGTTTTGCAAGTGCATGCACGATGCGTGATTTGGCCCCAATTAGTGCCTCTTAATTCCAAGACACTACTCTTCACTAGTTAACCTACTGCCCGCGAATGACGCGAATGAACGCGGATAAATGCAGGCAAGAGCTGGCAATGGGTTGAAATAGAACAATGTAGATCAGCTGTCCTCAGCTGATCAGCGCGCTGAGCGATTACCAATCAACGTTGCCGTCATGGCCTAACGGCGTCTCGAGTATTCTCTGTCAACGCTGTACTTCGTTGCTACAGGTTTTGCGGGCTCGGCGCAATCGCCTCGGGGAACAGCTGGGGACAGCGGTTCTACAATGTAGATCAGCTGTCCACAGCTGATCAGCACGCTTGGAGAGTTTCCATCAAAATTA
>JAIYDQ010000375.1 GCA_027487375.1 Planctomycetaceae bacterium | reverse complement strand
TTTTTGTTTCTCGCAACGGTTTTGCGCAGCGAGTTTTCAAAACTTTAATATGCGAAGTCATAACCACTTAACGCTGAGTTCGTTACAATAAATTCTAGAAGGCTCAGGACGAGGTGATGAGAACTGGTCATCATCTGGTCCCAAAGTGGTCAACAACGGAGCAGATTACAGTGAGTATCTGGTCGATTCTCGTATGGCCATTTATGAGAGAACGGGGCCTGACTGCGTTCGCCTGATCCCAAACCTATTCGTACCTATTCAAGTAGCATTTAAGGATTCCTTTCCATGAGTTGCCGGACACTATGTTTTTTCCGAATGGCTTTGTTCGCGTGGGGCGTAGCCTGCTACAGCCTGGTGAGTCTAACTCCAACCATCGCACAAGATGAACCAGCTGCGACGGAAATCCGCGAGAATTCGTTGAAGCTTGCCAGCGCATTTAATGCCGCAAAAGTCGACGACATCACGGCGATGTTTATGCCTAAAGGAGAACTCATTGATGAACAAGGAACTGTTCATAAGGGACACGATGAGATCAAAGAATTGCTGACAAAATTCTTTGCGAAGTTTCCAGGTACTCAAATGGAAATCATCTCCGATTCGATTCGCTTGGTTGGACCTATCGCAATTCAGGAAGGAACTCGATTCACATCCGCTAAGGATGGCAGCAATGCGAGCGTGAGATTTGTTGCAGTTCTGACTAAGTCCGAGCAAGGCTGGAAGATCGCTTCGATTCGTGATTTTCCGGACGAGTCGATTCCTGCGGTAACACCTGGTGAACTACTACAACCCTTAGCGTGGCTTATCGGTGATTGGATCAATGAAGGAACAGACGCGCGAGTCAAGATTTCATACAAGTGGTCCGAGGACAATAATTTCATTCTCGGAGATATTGTTGTTACAAGAAACGATCAATCGATCATGAAGAGTTCACAGCGGATTGGTTGGGATCCCATCCTTGGTAAGCCTCGTTCATGGATCTTCGACTCCGATGGGGGATTCGCTGAAGCAACTTGGACCGAGACTGCTGCTGGATGGGTCGTACAATCGAGCGCAGTTATGCCAGACGGTCTTACTGGATCGGCGAACGTAACAATCACTCTTGGCGAGAACGGTCGGTATGTCATGTCGGGTACGAATCGTTTGATCGGTAATTCACAAGAGCCGGATTACGAGATCACTGTTGTCAAACACCCACCTGCTGTTGGCAAGTAACGCGAACGAAAGTATCAGGAGCAATGATGATGAAAAGTTTTAAGATGCTGTTCGTGATGTCTGCTACAGCGGCAGTTGGTGTAGGTACATTCCTCCCTTCAGATGCGATGGCTCAACGAGGCCGCGGTGGTGGAGGCATGAGCGCTGCCGCCGGTAGAATCGGTGGAGGAGGCGGTGGCATGAGTGCAGCCGGCAGAGGGGGTGGAGGCTTCGGAGGAGCTGGAGGTGGTGCGAGACCCTCGATGGGAATGGTTGGTGGAGGTGGCGCGAGAACGAGCATGCCTAGCATGCCTACCGCGCGTCCAAACTACTCAAACCTATCTCGACCATCGGGTCCCTCTTTCGGAAACGCTAACGCAAGACCGTCGATGCCCAATGCCGGCGGCATGAATTTAGGTGGTATCGGTGGCGGACATGGAGCTGGAGGTTCCTCGATCGGAGCCAACCGACCATCGCTCGGTGGAGCCGGTAACCTATCCAACGCAACAAGACCGGCAGCAAAGCCTCCGGGGGCTTCTCGTCCAACAACGTTGCCCTCGCTTGGCGGCGGAAACATGCCGAATTTGGGTGCGGGAGCTGCCGGTAATCGTCCAGATTTAAGCAATCGACCGAGCTTAGGAAATGTGAATCGTCCCGCGACATTACCTGAGGGGATCACGCGTCCGGGGAGCGGCGTCGAAAGACCAAGCCTTGGCGCAAACCGACCTACGACTCTACCGGGCTCCATCCAACGCCCAGGAGAAGGCGCGACGCTTCCTGGAACCGGCGGTAATAGACCTGTTACGTTACCTGGGACAGTGCCAGGTACACGTCCAACACTGCCAGGAACTCTCCCCGGTACTCTTCCCGGGGGCGGCGAGCGACCTGGTTTAGGTGCCAATCGCCCAGGTGTTGGTGGAGGTATCCCAGGTGTTGGTGGTAACCGACCTGTGACGTTACCCGGAGTTGTTGATCCTCCTGGTCCAGGTGGTAATCGGCCTGGTATCGGCGGAAATCGTCCAGGGATTGGAGGAAACAGACCGGGCGAAGGCGGGGGGATTCCTGGTGTTGGTGGACAACGACCAGTAACGCTACCTGGAGTTGTTGAACGTCCGGGAATCGGCGGAAACAGACCCGGCATCGGCGGCAATCGACCCGGTGGTGACATCAACCTGCCAGGAAGCGGCAATAACAACAACGTCATCATCAACCGACCGGGGATCAATATCGGAGGCGGTAACAACATTGGCAACAATGTCGGAAACAATATTGGGAACAACATTGGAAACCGATATCCTAATCGTCCAAATTGGGATAACGATTTGGCATGGAATCGCCCGGGCTGGGGAATGGGTGGCGGATGGAACAATAATTGGAATAACAACATCGGTAGTCGTTACCCATGGTACAACGGTGCATGGAATGGCAACTGGGGTAGCAATTGGGTTGCTCCGATTTTAGTAGGTTGGGGGCTCAATTCCTGGTTGACAGGCTGGGGAACCAACGTTGTCTTCTATAATCCGTACGTCGTTCAACCAGTCGCTGGTCAAACAGTCCCTTTCGATTTTTCTCAACCTGTTGTAGTCAACAACTTCATCACGTCGGAAACGAGTGGTACTGAGAGCGTTGCGCAGTCCACTGCAGCAGATTCTGCGAATCAATTAGGGCTCGATGCATTCAATCGCGGCTTGGCAAAGTTCAAAGAAGCGAGCTTCCGAGACGCGCTTTCGGAGTTCAATCTGGCTTTAACGAAACTCCCGGGAGACCCGGTAGTTCATGAAGTTCGCGCGTTAACTCTGTTTGCAATCGGCGATTTTAAGGGCGCTGCGGCTAACCTGAACGCCTTGCTCGCAACTTCGCCGGGAATGGATTGGACCACCTTGAGCGGCCTCTATGGCGATATCGGCCTTTACACAGACCAACTTCGCAAGCTTGAGGAGTTTACCAAAGCAAATCCAACGGATGCTGCCTCTCACTTCGTGCTTGCTTATCACTACTTGGTAATGGATGCTGACGATGCTGCGATTGCTGCACTTAAGGTTGTTGTCGCGAATCAACCCAAGGATGTCGTCGCAAGAAGAATGCTAGACGCCTTGGTACCTCCTGCGACTGCTACAGCAAGCACACCAACCCCAAGCGCTCCGACCCCAGCGGCAGCAACAACACCAGCCGAAGCAGCTCCGGAAACCGATTTGGTAGGTTCATGGGTTGCTCAAGCGAAGGATACGAAGATCGAGTTAGCAATAACGGAAGATTCGAAGTTCCAATGGACTGCAACGACAAAGCAACAGCCTCCAGTCGTTCTCAAGGGAATACTTACTTCGCATAGCGACGGACTAGAATTGACTAATCCTGAACAGGGAACCATCGCGGGTGGTGTAACTTCGAATGGCCAAAACAGTTGGAACTTCATGATCTCTGGGTCACCTCCCAATGATCCTGGTTTGAAGTTTACTCGAGTCAACTAGAGGCTTTGGGTGACTCTCGTTAGCTGAAACGCTTCATAAATCGCTTCGATTGAGTATTCAATCCGAAGCGATTTTTTCTTTGTAAATTCTGTCTCCCGCGAAAGGGAACTTTCACGGCGCCCTGATCAGTTGAGGAGAACTGATCTACATCGGTTTTTACGAGATAGGTTTCTTAAAAAGCGGAGCCGCCGCCAACGAAGTCGCATTATCGGCTTTTTAAGGCTTCCGCGCCGAGCACGACGCTCTCGTTTCGATGAGGTGCTTTTACACTTGCAAAGCCCATCTGTTGAAGCTGAGCGGTGAGGGCAGTCATCTGCGGAATCTCGCCGTGCACAAGCCTTACTTGCTGCGTAGAGTCAACTGCATCCCGCAAGAGCGTGTCAATGTCATTCTTATCGGCGTGACCAGAAAAGCCATTCACCTCTGCAACTTCAATCCACTTGTTCCAAGTTTGACCGTGAAAAAACACTTTAGGAACGGGTGTTAAAAGTTGTGCCCCCAGTGAATTTGGAGACTGATAACTTACCAAGACAATTGTCGATCTCGGATCGTCGATGTGGTATTTGAGGTGCTGCGTAATGCGCCCACCTTCGCACATACCACCCGAGGCAACAAGTATGCAAGGATCACGATGAGTCGATCGGTACCAAGCGTCGTCTTCAGACATCAACCATTCACATGGAATCTCTGTTACTTCTGGCTCTAGATCTGCATGATACTTTTTATGAACCAAATCGATCTCTTGAGCGAGCGGACTGTCGACATAGATTGGCAAGCGCGGCAAGACACCACTCGCCATCCAGACGCGAAGATAATGGAGTACAAGCTGCGTTCGCCCGAGACTGAATGCAGGGATTAGCACCTTGCCACCGCGTGCTACCGTTTTGGTTACAAGCGCCGACATCTTCTCAGCCATACCAATCAGAGACTCATGAGTCTTTCCACCATAGGTGCTCTCGCAGATTATTAGATCTGCTGCAGGTAACGAAGAGGGCTGCGACAAATAGGGAACCCCCTGACGTCCGAGGTCACCCGAAAAAGTGATCGAATAATTTCGATCGGCTTGCCTTATCGAAATGTAGACAATCGCACTCCCAAGAATATGCCCCGAATCGATAAAGCGAATGTTAACACTTGGATTGACTACAACCGTTTCGTCATAGTCGACACCATGGCAATACTCGATCGCTTCGTAAACATGATCCATTCGGTATAGTGGCGAGCTACTCGTCCTCGAGTAACCGCGGAACTCGCTTTCTCGCTCCTGAATCCGCGCCGAATCTTGCAGCATTACCTCAATAAGGTCTCGTGTCGCATGCGTACAGTAAATGGTTCCGCTAAAGCCTTGTCGTACCAGATTTGGGATGTTCCCACAGTGATCCATGTGAGCGTGACTTAGAAAAATCGCATCAATCGATGCTGGATCAAAGGGAAACCGAGCATTCAAGGCGCGCGCTTCGTCGCGTGGACCTCGATGAAGCCCGCAATCGAGCAAGAATCGATAGGGCCCCACTTCCAAGAGATGCATCGAGCCGGAGACAGATTGCGTTGCACCAAGAAACGTTACAGTTGGCTGGTCAGGGCGACTTCTTTGTGGATGCTTCATGCGGGCATTGTAACCATTGATCAATACTTCTCGTCCATTGAGGTCCACCTTTGACGCCAATATCTCAAGATTCTGCGTTTTTCTTGTTCTTCGACTTTGCATACCCGCGAATAAATCCCGTTGCGTGCGAGCGAAGGAATGCATCGACATCGACGGGAAAAGAATTCTTCCCTGACAAATCCGTCTGATGAAGAAACGCTACAAGGATCGGCGAAAGCAACGCGTTGGCAGCGTACCGTACTTCCACACTCCGCATCTCTCCTCGATCGATATGCTTTTGAAGCCGAATACCAATCGCTTCAATAGTCGGCTCCAAAACGTGCTTCAGGTACAGCGGCCCAACCTTGTCATTTCGGATTCCTTCCATGAGCCCTAAGCTATGAATATCGACGAGCGCTCCACTCCTAAAGCCATCGGCAATGAAACATACCAGGTCGCGGATCGACGTCGAGAACACCCCCGTGGGCTCTCGCACACGATCAAGGTAAGGTCGCCCACCTTCTTCCAAAAGCTTGAATACCGATTCGAGCAGTTGTCCCCGTGATCCGAAATAATGAACAATCGTAGGGAGAGACACCCCAGCCGCATCTGCAAGAGACCGTAAGCTCGGTCGATTCTGACATTCGGCCAGCAGCCGACCGATCGCATCCTCTAGCAATTCTTTACGGCGATCCAAGTAATCGGAGTTGCGTTTACCGGAAGGTCGAGCCATTTTCGTTTTCACTTAAGACGGAGACATTATTGACTTGGACAGATCGCATGTGTAATTTATTATAGCAACTGCAATACACAATTTCATCGAGGTGCAGACGCCCATGTTCAGAATCGCGATCAAAATGCTCTTTGGTGATTTTGCCAAGTATATCGCGCTGGTTCTTGGGGTAGCCTTTTCAACACTACTTATTAATCAGCAGCTAGGGATATTTATTGGGTTGCTAGCTCGAGCTGGAGCAATCATTTCAGATGCGCCCGAGGTAAGCCTTTGGGTTATGGATCCCGGTGTAAGGAATTTTGACACGTTGTATCCGCTGCCAGACACCGAACTGCAACGCGTTCGCGGTGTTCAAGGAGTCGCATGGGCTGTTCCGCTTTTCAAATCC
>JAIYDQ010000218.1 GCA_027487375.1 Planctomycetaceae bacterium | reverse complement strand
TCGTCCAAGTTCGTCTTGCCCAGAATCACCAAACCGGCAGACTACAATTTTTCAACGGCTGTTGCTTTATAAGGAGACACATATCCCTTCAGTATTTTCGATGCGGCTGTCGTAGGTTCACCCGTCGTGCACAGAACGTCCTTAATTGCGATTGGCACACCCGCAAGCGGCGAATCGATTTGGCCTTTAGCGATCTTTTGATCGACCTGCCTCGCCTGATCGATTGCTCGGTCGCCTGCGACACTCAGAAAAGCACCAACTCGCGAATCGGTGGCAGAGATTCGATCTAGGAAAGCTCGAGTAGCCTGCTCACTAGTGACCTGTCGCGAGTGGATCAGCTTGGCGATTTGAGTTGCTGTAAGTTGGATTAGGTTCATAGACGAAGGATAAGCCAGCAAGCCAAAACTGTGAACAGGACTGGCATAGATTTAACGCGGCAATCAACCTGTTTTCCAGTTCAAAAAACTTGCCGGCGACCGGACCATCCGTACCATGAATTCTGTATCGCGGTGTGTAACCGTGAAATACAATGGAAGGCGATGGAATGTGAAAACATTCTCGACAGTGACTCCGCAACTCTCTCCACGGTGAATCGATCCGAAATGCAGCCACAACGTACTATCCGGTCAATTTTCCACCCATCAGATTTCTCTGACGCGAGCGAAGTTGCCTTCGCCCATGCCCTCAAACTCACATTAGCCAGCCGTGCTCTGCTCCAAATGATGCACGTGGAAACTGGCGTTGATAACGAAGGCGATGACTTTCCACGAGTCCGAGAAACCTTGGAACGATGGAAGCTTCTACCGGCCGGAAGCTCTCATCGTGATGTTGGAAAGCTAGGGATTGAAGTTCACAAAGTGATCGCATCGAGCAATGATCCAGTAAAAGCTTGCCTCAACTTCCTGGAAATCAATGACGCTGATTTGATTGTTCTTTCGGTTCAGCAACGCGACGGGATCATGCGCTGGCTCGGAAATATGCTCGGAAACATAGTTGGCGAGAAAATAGCGCAGGGTTCCGGGCAAATGACCTTGTTTATTCCTAACGGTTTAGATGGCTTCGTGTCGGTAAACGACGGATCAGTGCGACTTAAGAATATCTTGATCCCCATAGTCAACAAACCGCGCCCGGAGGCTTCGGTTGAAACGACACTCCGATTGATTCATAGCCTCAATCTTCCCACCGGAACGGTGACGCTACTGCACGTTGGCACCTCCGAATCAACCCCCATTGTCGACTTGCCAGAATCGACTGGTTGGTCTTGGAATCAGTTGACTCAACCCGGTGACAAATCGGAATCGATTGTTCAAGTTGCTCGAGATCTCGATGCTGACTTGATTGTCATGACAACTGATGGCCCCGACCGATTTTTGGACGGACTCCGTGGGACGACTTCGGAACGGGTGCTTCGAAAAGCACATTGCCCAGTCGCATTTATCCCGGTCGAGCGAATTGATGAATCTACTGATGAAGACGAAGCCTGATTTTAATCGGATTCTGGGAGCGTTTTTCAAAAACCTGTCTTGCTGTCCGGATCTAACTGGCTATTATTAACTGAGACACGATCTCATCAAGCCGGTTCCATCCCCGCCTGGCAAGAGTTGATTTCCAATGAAACTCCAGCTTTCCGAATCGCTAAATTCCACTTCGCGAGACTGCAACCAGTGCCGGTCGTGGCCGCTTTCAGCCTGTCAAGAAACTTGCCAAGCGAACGTTATATCGACCATCCAAGGGAGCGATGAAACGCAGCGATTATTACTCTGCCAAGTCTCATGCGATGTCGAAGGTCAATGCGTCGAGTTGCAACGACAATCTTGGAGTGATTCCGTCGGATGGTTCACACAGAGCCGCGTTCGGATTGCGAAAGATGAGATCAACTTTTTAAGATCTGCACTCGGCAGCGTATCTACGACTAAGAATCGAACTGCAGTTAGTGACATCGAGTGCGAATCAATTCTTAGATTTCCAGTCCAACACTCAGCTTAGCGTGCACCCGTAGCGGATGTCGTAAGACATCTGGAGTCTGCTACGTTCTATTGCAATAAGGCAATCGCCAGGAATTGGTGTACCGACAGTAGCTTGGGACCACAGTCCCGAGCTACGATTTCGGACGGGACAATGGTCCCATCCTACGGTACATTTTTTTCGGTTGATTGCCTAACACCGAGTTCTGAATTCTTACGAATTCAGCTACTAAGATTCAGCACTAGCTAGCTTGCGCCGCTCGGCTGGTTGTTTGGATTGCTCGGTACTCGCGAATGATCTTGGTGAGATCATCAACGCCTTCTTGCTCTTCTAACAAGATGCCTTCTAAGAAGATTACGAGAGGTCGATCATCAGAGCATGCCTCAAGAACCTTCGTGTAAAGCTCGACTGCCTTCGATTCGAATTCGAGTCCGTACTCGAGGAGTTGCTGAACGTCGCTCGATTGCTTGACAGGATTTCGCTCGGCAACGGGCACACCACCCAGGGCAACAATTTTGTCACCGATGAGCTTCGCGTGGCCAAACGATTCTTCCGCACTCTTGAAGAACTTCGACGCATAAACTTCACGCCATATTCCTTGGACAACGAAACCAGCTTGCGAGTACTGAGCAACCCCGGTCCATTCGTGGCGGAGGACATCATTAAGAAGATCGATAACCTTAGGTAGATTCATGTTTATTCCCTTGAGATTGTTGATGAACTGATAAATTGATAATGTTTTTTGAAGGTAAAGTCGGCTAGTTAACGCATACCGACCAAATAAATTTAACCAAGTAGCCGGGTCTCGCCGAGACGCGAAATCGATCCGTCTCGGAGAGAGGCAATCACGAAGCCTAGCCTTTTGGCTTCGCCAGTATAAACCCCGAAAAAGACCAACCGTCCGCAACCGAATGAGCTCGGGCACCACCTGGCATTAAAAATTCTTGGATCGTTTCAAAGGTCGGTAACTTATCTCCCTTGACCTTCTGATCCGTTTGCTTGACTTCATCTTTAGGACGCAAAAGGCGATCGAGCACGGTTGCGATCATGCTCTTCGACTGAGGAAGCTTATCCTGGCGGAAGAGTTCGTATTGCATTTTGAATGCTTTGTCTGTTCGGCTAACCTGCCATACGCAGGGCGTGTTGCCTTTGTTGAGTTTGCCAATAACGTCGATTACACGCTTCACATCATTTTCGGATCCGAATTCGCTTTCCTTCTTCACAAGATTCCGCTCAATAGCTTCTTTGATCATTTCAGCGTGCGAAGCGAACATCAAGAATCCGTCAGCAGGATTTTCTTTTGAGTGGTGATAGATTGTGATGGCCCAATTGCTGAGCAGAGGTTTTTCTTCTTCTACTTGGGAGGGCGGCTTGGCGGTCTTGTTGCCGAATCCAAAATCATCCGATTCAAACGTGGCATCATCTTCGCTATCAGAGCGACTGACCTTCCAAATCCGAATGTTCTTGAAGTCTTCGGGCTTCGCATCAGGTTCGTTGGTCATCGCTCGTTCGAGAACCGAAGCCAATCGGCCATTAGGGTCGTTTACTCGTATCGCAATGAGCGACCGACGCGACTCGGTTGTAATTGGATCGACGGTGTCGCCAACGCTGTAGATTTCGGGCGTTAGGAACGGGAGCACTTGTGTTTTGATGTCGATTTGAGGGCCGACGGGATCATTTTTGATTCCGTCGATAACAGATTCGAAAACGCCCTTTTGACCCGCCATTTCATCAACAATTGTATCGACTTTCCAAAACGCATCTTTTGCATTCCAAGCCATCGACAGGAAGGTTGACGCGTCAGATCCAACCCAAGTTGGAATCGTTTCTCCAGCGACATTTGGGAAGTCCAAGACTTGAACGGGCCTTGGTAGAGGCGGATCTGTGAGAACAAAGGAGTCGTGAAATACGTCGAATTCATCAGAGCCAAAATGCACACGACCTCGAGCCGCCGTCACCTTGGCAAACCCTTGGTTTTCCAAAACTTTTAACGCATCTGTTTGTGCAGCGATCGGCTTACCGCCAATAGCACGAAGGATTTTAGCGAGTCCAGTTGGCTGTACAAAATACTCGACGTCGCTTTCATTCACGGCATGTTGATTCTCTGAAAGCCTTGCCGTGCTTGTTACGTACAGCGGAAGCTTCGACAGGCTTGCATCCGCTTTCCCTTGGCCGGCGTTGATCATGTCTTGGATGGTTGCCAATTCATCTGCCGCGAAAAGTTGATCGCCAACTAATGCGTAAAGCGATTCGCGAACGACGATTTCTCCTGCACCGCGAGGTAATGTGTAGTGAGTTATTTTTACTCCCTGAAACTCCGACTCTTGGCTAGTTGCCTTTCGATCTTTTAGTTCTTTGTCGATTCGCTCGAGTAGTTTTTGGGTCCCTACCACGTTTCCAGCTACGTCCAAAATCAACGCCACCGTATAAGGCTTCTGGACATCTTGCGGCTTGGCGATCCAAGCAATTGCAGCCTGCCCACTTGCAATGTTGTAGATATCTTCCGCATGGAAATTAAGTTGCCATCCAGCGTTTGAGAATCGCTTTTCAATCTCGACTCGCTGTTCGTCCCAAAATTCCTTTAATCTTGAGTCGCTCCCCAGCAACCCAAGCTGAGTCCCATTCCAACGCTCGACAAACAAGGGCAAATTGACGATTCGCAGGTAGCCTTGGGTAGTCTGAGGTAGCAGATCAGGGGCCGAAACAATTTGCTTCGCCACCACGGCAGGTTTCGCGGCATCAAGTGCCGCGGCATCGGGTGTCGCGGTTTCCTGGGCTGCTAAGAATGCCGATAAACTACAGACTGCAGACAGTACAGCAAAAATATGGAACATCGTTTTGCAACTCGCTTGGGAATGCAGTTTCACGATTTTCACTGTCTCAGTTGTCGTTGATAACACTTCAATTCCTTATCCGATTGATATCCTACGGGGCGATTTCGGGGTGTTTGATTGCTTCAATGCATCGTCAGCCGGTTCTTGGGCAAATCACCAAAGATGCGTATCTTAATGTCTTTAAGCCGTTAGCGGAAACCCGGTTTTAACCTAAATCAAGCTGCCCCAGTCGCTTGGGTAAGCATTTATTGGTATGAAACACCGCTCAATGTCAGCTTCCATGCCTCAAAAAGCTCCCATTACATGACCGACTTCACTTCTCAATCGCCAAGTGCCTCTAATTTCCAGTCCGACGCAGTCTATGAAAATCCCTTGATTTCTCGCTATGCATCGCGAGAAATGGCGGTGCTTTGGAGCCATCCGCGTCGAATCCAGCTTTGGCGCGAACTTTGGATCATTCTCGCGGAGACAGAACGAGAACTCGGTTTACCGATCACGGAAAATCAGATCCAGGAACTTCGAAAAAACCGTGCAACACTCAATTTAGAGGTCGCGGATCGTTACGAACGCGAGCTTCGCCATGACGTGATGGCCCAAGTTCACGCGTATGGAGATCAATGCCCGGACGCTCGTGGCATCATCCACCTGGGGGCTACAAGTTGCTACGTGACAGACAACTCCGATTTAATGTTGATTCGGGAAGGACTCCAGCTTGTCAAACATCGAGTCGTTGCCTGCCTTCGTGCACTAGCCAAATTTGCCGAAAGCCACGCCGCCCTACCCTGCCTCGCGTTTACCCATCTTCAACCCGCGCAACCGACGACCGTTGGCAAGCGATGCACACTCTGGGCTTATGATCTGGTGCTGGACCTGGCCGAGATTGACCACCGACTGGAATCACTTCTCGCGCGAAGCGCCAAGGGAACCACCGGAACTCAAGCCAGCTTCTTGCAACTCTTCGACGGTGATCACGCAAAAGTGAGACTCCTTGAACAACGCATTGCCGAGCGAATCGGATTTCGTTCTAGCTACGCTGTTACCGGTCAAACTTATTCACGGAAAGTTGACGCGCAATTGTTGGACTGCTTATCTGGAATCGCGACGACGCTTCATAAAATCGGAACCGATATCCGGTTACTTGCCTCGCGGAAAGAACTGGAAGAGCCTTTTGAGAAACAGCAGATCGGTTCTTCAGCGATGGCATACAAGCGGAATCCAATGCGATGTGAACGTATTTGCAGCCTCACTCGTTTCGTGATGAGTCTTCAGAGCAGTCCCGCGATGACCGCCGCAACGCAGTGGTTCGAACGCACATTGGACGACAGTGCCAATCGCAGGTTGGTGATCCCTCAAGCTTTCCTTGCAATCGACGCCTCACTTGTGTTGCTAGAAAACGTCGCGAAAGGAATGGTCGTCTACCCCAAGACGATTATTAAGAACCTGATGGACGAACTGCCGTTCATGGCAACCGAATCAATCATGATGGCCGGAGTCGCTGTGGGAGGCGATCGACAAGACTTACATGAACGGATCCGCGTTCATTCGCAAGCTGCCGCACTCCAAGTGAAGCAAGAAGCAAAACCCAACGACCTA
This sequence comes from Planctomycetaceae bacterium, assembly GCA_027487375.1. GTDB lineage: Bacteria > Planctomycetota > Planctomycetia > Pirellulales > Pirellulaceae > JAIYDQ01. Next base: position 2,107 of record JAIYDQ010000218.1, on the reverse strand, counting down.
TTTGATCGTCTAAAACAAGATCCCGCTTTCGCAAAAGTTCCAATGGAAAGCGTAACAGATCCTTTGGCTTACGTTGGCCGAGCTCCTGAACAGGTCACTGAGTTCCTCTCCGAAGTCCTCCAACCCATCTTCGACAAGACGCCACAATCGGGCACTCAAATGTCAACCGAAGTCAAAGTCTAAAACGCAAGTACTGCCAACTGCCAACTGCTTACTCAACAATGATTCCTCAATTCGTCTATTTCGATCTTGGCAATGTTCTTTGTTTCTTCGACCATCACAAGTCGGTCGAAAACATGGCTGCCATAACAGGTGCAGACACAAAAACGATTCGGGAGATTGTTTACGTAGCTGATTTGGAGCATCGTTATGAAACGGGCTTAGTAACCGGACAAGAGTTCGTCAACGAGATCGCCCACAAGCTTGGCCTTTCGGAGCTAGAGTGCGATAAGATGCTGCACGCGGCTTCCGACATGTTCCAGCCCAATCACGACATCTTGCCAATACTCGACAGAATTTGTGAGATGAAGATACCGATGGGAATTCTTTCCAATACATGTGATGCTCATTGGGATTGGATCGTCCGTCAAAGTTATCCGCAATTAAAGTATCCCTTCGAACCGATTGTGCTTAGCTACGAGGAGAAGGTGATGAAGCCTAATCCTGAGATCTATAGACTATCCACTGAAAAGGCAAAATTTGCTCCTGGCGATATATTCTTTACCGATGATCGAACCGATAATATCGAAGCAGCCAAGGCGTACGGATGGAACACGCATCTGTTCACTGACGCCGCTTCACTGCTACAAGTGATAGACGAATGGAACTAAAGCGGACTCCAACACAAACCTTGGCTTAGCAGAATTCTTAAGACTTCAGACGTCGACGAAGGCACATGGGTCCAATGCGAAAAAAAATGCTGAGTGACGCTCGACAGCAAAAGCTTATTTCCGGTCTGTCTCGCCGTATCACAGAACTTAAAGGGCAAACTCAGTCGACGATCGAGGCCTTCGAGAAGCATCGCCATGAAATTCGCGATCGTTTTCAAAAAGAGTCGATCACTTTTGAAGCGGAGCAGCGAAGAAAGAGCCAACAAGCCACTACAAGCTGGGATGTTGCTCGCGAACAATCATTCATCGCAGCCGATCGTCAAACCTGGAGTTCTATACAAAAAGAACAGCGAGTACTCAAGGAACTGGGCGAGCGATTCAAGCTTCAAACTTCGCAAGACAAGAAGGCTTACGAAGAATCACAGGCGACTCTCACGCGTCAATATGAAGAGCGAAAACCCAAGCCGGCGCAATCACTTGAAAAGCTTGTATTGGCACTCGGAAGCAAACAACGCGAAGCGAATGAAGTCTTGGATGATTTTCGAACGCTCGTCCTTAGCCGCAATCTATCGATTCCAACCTTTCCCGATTCGGAACTAGCGACAGAGCTAACCAAGTCTCCTACGACAACTGCTGGATGGGAATCGATCCAAGCACTCGCAACCCGGATCAAGGATCTGGACCTGCGAGTTCGAAAGACTCCGATCGTTCGCTTCTCAGGTTCGATCGCACCGTGGCTTATTGGAGTAATTCCTGCGGTTTTGATCGGTTGGTTCATATTCAAAAATCAGCCCGAGCCTTTCTGGTTAGGGCCGGCGGTGGGACTAGGGCTCGCAATACTACTCCCGCTTATCACGATCCTTGCGATGATGTCGCGAATGAAACGCACCATGCTAGGGCCTTATCGCGAAATGATGCAGACTTTTTGGGCGATTCAAAAGAAAAGTGACGAAGTCCGTAGCCTTGCAGAAAAAAACTGCAAAGCGGAACAAGCTAGATTGCTTTCAGAGTATCTATCCAAACAAAAACAACTCGCAAACGACTATCAATTGCTTTGTCAGAAACTGGAACAAACCTATGCGACCGACCGCTCGACGCTCGCTACGGAACAGGCTGCTCTTCGAACTTCCGCAGCAGCTGCGCTAGATGAGAAGTTGTCCGAAGTTGATCGAGTGCAATCTCCAAACTTTGGAAGGCTGCAAGATGCCATTCGGATATCAACTCAACAACGAGAAGCGGAATTCAATAATACATGGCAAGAGTCGCTTCAAGAGCAG
>JAIYDQ010000486.1 GCA_027487375.1 Planctomycetaceae bacterium | reverse complement strand
CGGTTTCCGGCAGTAACACCTTTTCCGGTCTGATTACCCAAAACAGTGGCGTCAGCGCTACTTACGGGGCCAACAGCGGGGCCACCCTGAACATCACCGGTGGCATCGCGTCACCAGGGAACAATTCGGTTACCTTTGCTGGTGCGGGCAATATCAACGTTACAACTAACGGCTTAAATAATGGTAGTTCCTTCAACAAGATCGGTTCTGGCAATCTGACGGTTAGTGTTGCCAATCCATCACTCGCTGCGGCGCAGACGATCAACTTGTCTGCCGGGACGACGACCCTTTCGGGTGCGGGCACACTCGGGCCCGCCGGAACTTCCACAGGCACCGTGACGTTGGATGTGGGTTCCAACCTTACGCTTGATAACTCCGGCACGATTGTGAATAACCGGCTCGGAACAACGAGACCGATTACCCTCCGCGGTGGGAACTTCAATCTGGTCGGTAACAGCACTGCAAACGTGACTGAATCGTTCGCCGCTCCAACTTTCTCCCGTGGCTACTCTGTAGTAACTGCTACTGCAGCAGCAGGCTTCCAAACGAACTTGGTTTTTGGTGCAGCGGCGAACAACGTTGCCCCGGCTCAGAATGCGACTACCGCGCCTAGTGGTGCGAGTGTACTCTTCCGTGGTTCGAGTCTTGGTACGGCCGCTGGTGCTGGTATCGCAACCATCGCGAACTCGACAGGGGGCTTTACGTTTAATGGGCAAACTGGTGCTACGGGCACCGCAAACAAAGGAATTTTACCTTGGGCACTCGTGGATACTACGGTCGGGGGAAGCGGATCGTCGTTTGCTACTGCCGACACGATTACTTCCATTTTGCGCCCGTTGGCGGCCAACGAATACAACACGGCCAATGCCTTCGCCGCAAACAACAACATTAACCTGACAACTGGAACCACCAGCATTGGTGCAGCCACGTTGAACATCAACTCGCTCACAATGGCTGGCAACGCTGGGGTTACGATTCCGTCACAGCTCCAACTTACCAGTAGCAGCGGTGGCATCCTTGTAAGAAGCGGTTCTTCCACCATTTCCGGTGGGGTCATCAATCAAATAAACACATCCTCACCGCTTAACGTATGGACGGTTGGCGATTTGAATATTACGAGCGTTCTTACGGGCGGCAATGGTAGCACCAATGCTAACATTGGCTTCGTCAAAGCAGGTGCGGGCACACTTACTCTCTCGACGCCTACTTCAGTAATTCCAGCCCTCTCAGGCGTGGGGGTTAATACTTACACTGGACAGCTTGTCATTAACCAGGGGACCCTGAGACTTGCCGGCGGTAAGAACACGATTGCTCCGAATAACTTCCTTGCACTCAATGGCGGCACACTTGACCTCAATGGCAATTCGCAACAGGTGCTTACACTCTTCGGAGATGGCACAGTGAGTGGTGCCGGTGGTATCGTCACCAGCAGCACAGGCACGGGTAATCTCGTCGTAAATCAGGACGGCACTGCCTCCCGTAACTTCGCTGGTTCCATCCAGGGCAACGTAAACTTCACCCGCTCTGGTCAAAACACGATGACCTTGTATTCACCGCAGACCTACAACGGTACAACGCTCATCAATGGCGGTACTACGACGCTGCGCGACGATGCGAGCCTTTCGGGTACCACTGCGATCGCGATCAATTACGCGACGCTGAACCTGGACAACAATGCGGGTACTGTCAATCTCAGCAACCGGATTAATGACGCTGCGGCAATCGAAATGCGAGGTTCTACCTTGAACATTATCGGCAGGGCGCAAACGGCGACCTCTGAAACTCTTGGCACCATCTCGGTGGTGGAAGGATTTAACATTATAAATCCGAGTGTCGGCGGTACTGGCATCAACTCGAATGATCTATCGCTAGCCAGCCTCTCACGTCCGGCAAACTCCTCGGCCACGTTTTTTGCTAACGGCACCGCACTAGGTACTATCGGTAATAGCTCGCGAATCACGGTTGGGACTCTCAACGGCGTGACGACAACCAATCCGACCTACTCGGCAAATGGAAGCGGCCTTACGAACAACATCGTTGGCGGCTGGGCTATTACGAATAACGAATTCTTGACCTACATTCCTGGCCTAGGGTTGGCCCCACTTAATCAGACTGGTGCCGCCCAGTATGACCTAAACAACACGTTCGTTGGCAGCACTGCCACTCGGAACATACGACTAACTAGTTCGGTAACAATTCCAAACGGTGGTGCACTTGCTAACGCGGTCTCCATGACCGGCGCTGCAATCAATCTCGCGTTCTCTACGAGTACTGATACGCTGAACATTACTAGCGGTGGACTCATTGGTCCGAACAACAATCAAAGCATTGGCGCGACTGTTGATTCAGGGCGACTTACTGCTGGTGGTTTGACCCCCGGTGCGAACAGTGACCTTTACATTTATAACCGTACGAACACGTTGACTGTCAACTCGCGAATCATTGACAACGTGAATGGCGGCGGATCTTCTGTGCGCGCGGTCTTAACTGCCAGCGGTGGCACGATCAATTTGGTCAATCCGAACAACAGTTACACCGGCGGAACGGTTCTCAACGGGGGTACGCTCTCGCTGAGCAATACTACGGCCACCCCGGTTATCCCGGCTGGCGGACTGGCGATTAACGGCGGAACGGTGACCATGAGTAATTTCGCCAATCAAATCAATTCGGCGAACGTGGTGACGCTTAACGGCGGCTCGACCCTTAACCTTTGGGGTAACAACACCCTAACGGGACTGGTCTTCAACAACACGGGTGGTACTGGCAGCCCGACCGTCAATACTTATTCTACGGCCGCCAATGCGGGTGCCGCAGCCAACGGAGTTCTCACGATTGGTGCCTCGGGCATTGTCGCAACGTCCTCTAATGTTGGTACGACCAATGTCATCGAAGGTCGCGTGGATCTCGGAGCGTCGCTAAACAGCATCAGCGTTGATACTATCAACGCAAACGGAACCAGCGACATCAGTCCGCTTCAGGCTGGCCTGAACATTCGCGGGATCGCTGGTACCTCTGGGGGCTTCAACAAGATTGGTGCGGGCGTCCTCGGATTAGCAGCGCAGTCGCAATACACCGGTCCAACGAACGTCAATGATGGTTCAATCCGTATCAGCGTGGCCAACGGCGGTTCACGTAATTCGGCTTACACACTTGCCTCGGGAACTCGCATAGACCTTGCGGGAAACAGCACTGCATTGGGATCGATCGCTGGTTCCGGCATGATTTTCAATAGTGCGGGCGCAGCGACACTCACGACGGGCTTCGACAACACTAATACCTCTTTTTCTGGTACCTTCAGTCGCTTCAACGACGCGACTCTCAATGCGGTCGCACTTACCAAGGTCGGTACTGGTACCCTCTCACTCACCGGTGCACAGACCGCAGCAATCGGAACAACGGGTACGGTTACAGTCAATGGCGGTACTCTGGCATTCAGCGGGGCTGGTGCCTGGTTCGGCGGAACTACTTCGCCCGCGTTTTCGGGGACGTTCAACGTTAATAACGGTGGTACGCTGTCGCTGGACAATAGCAGCAGTAATCTCATTAATCGTTTGGGTCTCAATACTGCCGGTGTCCTCAATATCCAGGGTGGTACTCTTGCCATCACAGGTAACAGCACTGCAGCGACTACCGAAACTGTTGCAAACTTGAATGTGCTTACCGGCGGCGGTCGTGTGGAGCTTACCGCAAATCCATCTCAAGCATTGACCCTCGCAGTTAATACCCTCAATACTGCGAATGGAAACGGTACACTTGTAGTCGGTGGCATCACGGGCGCGGCTTCGGCACCTGGCGTTCCGAATCTGACTATTGCAACGCCGAACTTCCTTGGCGGTCAGGGCAACGGTGGCAACGGGACGACCACCATGTCGGTTCGTCATGACATCCTTGGCGATGCAAGCGTAAATGGTCTCGGCACTGGCTTCCTTGTAAGGGACAGCGTGACGAGCAACTTCCGTGCTATGGCCTCCAGCGAACTGCTCACCACACCGAATACTGCGTTAGCCACCAATTGGGGCGGCACCAACAACGTCGGGATCTCGGCGTCGCAAAGCCTGTTCGCGACCACGACCGCTAACACGCTCACTTTTAGCGGTAACAATACAATCAGTTCTGGCCTCAACGCTGCTTTTGGAAACTATGGCCCTGGCGGTAACCTCCTTACGCTCTCGCTTTCAAACGCCGCGTCCTCGTTGACCCTCGCCGGTGCGACCGCCAACGTCAATGTCGGAGCATTCCAATCCACGTCAACCGGTACGACACCTTTCGTACACGTCATCGCTGGCGGTACGCTGAATGTAAACAGTGCATTTGCGATTGGCGGTACGGCTGGTATGGCCAAGGCGGACGGTGGCGTTCTGAACTTGAACAACGCCGCCTACTACACTGGCACCACTACTGTTAACGGTGGAACGTTGAACTTGAACTCGGGTGCGGCGAACACGATCGCCGTTGTCCCTGGCGCGACAACGCCTTCGATCTCCTCGCTTGCTCTTCACGGCACTGGAACGGTGGTGAACCTCAATGGCTTCAATCAAGCAGTCGGTGCCTTGTCATCGATCAATCCGATTGCAGGTATGGGCGGCACCGTTACAAGTGCCACCGCAGCCAACCTGACCTCCACCGGGGGTGGAACTTTTGCAGGCAACATCGGAGGTGCACTGAGCTTCACCCGCGCAGGCAACAATACGACAACGCTTACGAATGCAAACACCTATACCGGCGCAACAGTCATCCGCGGCGGCACTCTTCAGCTCCGCGACTCCGGTTCGATCCTTGGCACCGCTTCCATTACGAGTAACTTTGGCGCAGTAATCGTTGACAACTTCGGGCTGAACGCGAATGGGACGCCAAATCCAACTCGCATCAGTGCAGCGACGCCGATCACTCTTCAAGGTGGTACGCTAACCCTGAACGGTGCGGGATCCACTGACAACACTTTGACAATGAACACCGTCACGGTAACCGGAGGTCAGGCGAACATAAACGTCCTTCCTCAAGTGAACATGGG
>JAIYDQ010000342.1 GCA_027487375.1 Planctomycetaceae bacterium | reverse complement strand
CGCATGTTGAATTGCGGATAGCTCGTCGTGATTGAATCGCTCGGGCCATGCGATCTTCGAACCTGCATCCATCGCATCTTTGTTGGCTCGATAGAACTCGGTAGCGGATGAACCACCATCACCGTTGCGCATCCCTTCGGCTCGGATCTCAGCATATCGAAGCCAAAGTGTCTCATTGGTTGGAAACGCATAGACCATCCGAGTGCGTTCGCCATTCCATTCGGGGTGTTTATCTCGATCGAGGATGTTGTCGGCCATGTCACCGGGGCGAATGACTGTACAAGGCATGATGCCAGAAATCTTCTTCCCAGGACCAGAGAGACCAAGTACCGCGCCGGCAAGAATGCTCTCGCGATTGACGCATTGCGACAGCGACCGAGCGGACTCGTCTGTTTGAGGATCGTCGAGCACAACCAAACTGGGACGCACAGTTCGCCCATCGGGTCGCTTGAACTTCATCCCACGAATGCGTCCCGTTAATCCAGCGACTTTGATAATCGCTCCACTTGCTCGGCTACCCTCTATCGTCGGCAACACTACCTCTTTCGCTGTCCAACCGATTTGCGTGCGTTTACCTTTGTAGAGTTGACCGTTTGCGCGATTAGAGATTCCATCGAGAGATTGAATTGCGAAGCATACCTCCGGGAAGTCGGCCAAGAGCATATCGTTGCTGTCGAGTTCTGTTTTGATCGATTCGAGCATATCGCAAGCATGCCCTTCGTCGCTTCCAATCAAGCAAACAAACTCACGATGCCCATACAGAACTGCCCAGATACAAGCGACCTCAGCAATAGAACTTTTGCCACTACCTCTAGCCATCGCTAGTGCAAACAATCCTCCGTGCACAACGGCTTGTTCTATTTTTCGAATCACCTTCACATGGTCGGGCGACCAAGAGAGATGAAACGTCAAAGGAAAGTAAGATTCACAAAAGTACTGAAAGTCGCGCGACGCACGATCCTTGCGCTCGGGATTCTCAACCACCGGTAGCTCGCCAATATCTCGACCAGCAAGTGCAAGAGCCGCATTGCGTGCGCGAGCCGATTCCTTCATCCGTTCGTACGGATCGATTCCACTGGTCGGTCTCGGTGCGTGACGTATCTGATGCATCCACGCACAATAGCGCAGCAAGTCAACAGTCTTGTTGTCACCGATTCGATTTCCAGCTCGCTGGCGATGACGATACAGCTGTCGTTCGCTGGTCACCTCGCCAAGCGGTGTTGAATTGAGCAGTCGGCATAGCTCGCTTGGTTTTAGTTTGCGTGGATCAAGTGACATTTGGCATTTTCCAAGGTATAATGCGGGGGTACGTTTTCAAATTTGTAAAAGGATCTTGAACATGGTTATTCGAGGAACCGTTCATAACGGACAGATTGAATTTAATAGTTCTTTGCTTGCAGAAGGAACGCAAGTGATCATTACTCCAATTCAGTCAACCAACATTCAGGACGTGCCTAAACCGGATTTGGACGGCTTTAAAGCAGAAATTCAACGTATTGCATCTCTTGAGAGCGAGAGCAATTACGATGACGGTTTCACTGGCGCTGATCATGATAAAATTCTTTATGGAAATTGATTGTGGTATTTGTTGACACCGGCGTATGGTTCGCACTTCTTGTTGCAAAGGATCCGAATCACCAGCGTACTAATCAATGGTTCAACAGGCTTAGTGAGCAAGTCGTTACAAGTGATTACATAATCGACGAGACGCTCACTCTTCTTTTGATGCGTGGTGAACGTAGCAAGGCAATCCAATTTGGAAATCTCGTCATAGTTGGCTCTATGGCCATCATCCAAAGAGTTACTGAAGAGCAATTCAATCGAAGTTGGATTCTTTTTCAACAACTATCTACGGCGGGTCTGAGCTTTACTGATTGCACTTCGCACATTGTCGCCGGTGATTTGGGAGTTCAAAGTATTGCTTCGTTTGACCACCATTTCCAAACCACGGGTCGCTTCCTGCTTTTCCCATAAATTCACTCGCCATGTCCCATCTCCTTTGATTGCCACGCGCTGTAGTTCACAAGGTTGATTGTTCCGTCGGCGTTGGTTGGTGCGCCGGCATCAATATCTTCTTGTATCTTCGCGACTTCGATTCGTTCTCTATAAGCGGCTGAAAGTAGCTTCCCTGCCTGCTCGATCGATAGTCGCGTTGGATCGACTGGGTTATTGCCTTCACTCATTGCAGTCCTCCGTGTCTTGATTGATTGCCACCGGTTGCGACACGATCGCCACAGTCGCGTCTTCTTTGCATGTTCGCCTCGTTATGCCACGCATGTTTGGACGCGACAGTGGGCCAAAAATGCGGGCCACGTTGCCTCCGAAAAAACATGCAGATTCCTTCGAGAATCATGCGATTCCTGAGTTGAGCTTCCTCGAAATGAATGGCTTCATGTGTCACACGCGAATGCAATACGCACCGCGAACGAACCACATAAACCACTAACGAGGACCACAAAAGATGAACGCAAACCAAATCGCCTTCGGTATCGAATTCGAAACCACCTTGCCTGCTAGCGACACCACACCGATCGGTCCTTACCACAGCGGAACACAGGTTCCTTGGTTGCCAACCGGATGGAAAGCAGAACGCGACGCAAGTATCAAACCTGAAAACTTGAGCCGCAAGGGTTGCGAATTTGTAAGCCCCAAACTTTGCGGATGGGCTGGTATGAAAGAGGTTGAAAACGCGATCGATGCGATCAACGCACGCGACGCCAAGGTTAACGCAAGCTGTGGTTTGCATATAACCCTGACTTTCAACGGCGACGCTGCGGCCTTGGCAAGATTGATTTCCTTGGTCGGCAACCACGAAAGAGCGATCTTCGCGTCTACGGGATCGCGACGACGCGAACATGCGGTATACACGAAGAAGATCAAGCAATACGGTGACAAAGACACCGCCAAGCGCCGATGCGAATCGGATCGCTACCACCTTTTGAATTTGACCCACCTCCGACAAGGCAAGAACCGAATCGAATTTCGGGCCTTCGCCGGAACGCTCAACAAGACCAAGGTGGTCGGTTACCTGATGATGGTTTTGGGTTTGGTTGAACTCGCCCTCAACTCCAAACGATGTGCGGATTGGGACTACGCGAAGAAAGAGGGAACCAAGAGCTGCTGGGATCGACCTGGTGCCGGCCTTGGCGAAACGGAATTGAACCGATTGTTCTACCGACTCGGATGGACCAAGGGTTGGTACAAGGGCAACCTTCGCAACAAAACTTTCGGTGAGATCACCAACGGCGACCAAGCACCGAATTGGAAACCAATCAAAGCAAAACTTTTGGACTTGGCGAAGAAATACGACACGGCTGCATAACAAACCAGAGCTACCAACAACGCCTAGCCGACCTGCTCGGCGTAGTTCGTGGCTCTTGGGATTCTTAAAAATCTGGACGCGATATCCGTCAATCGTCACGCGTTTCGGGTATGTAACAAATAGAGAAACGAGTCTTCTTAAAACGCCATACGTCGCGTTTTGTGCGTCGTGTCGGCATTGAAAGAAAGCTGCAGAATCTTTTCCGATTCGCAGCATCATTGCCTTGATTGATTTTTCAAAGCATGGCTCATGTGTGTCATGACGTAAATGAGATTTCAGCACAAACAAGGAGCCGTACGAATGACCGCTACTCAAACAAACGAACGACACCAACTCATACGCACCATCTTCGAATCGCTCGATACCAACGACCCAAACGCATCGATGAACATTCGCGACGCGTTTCACACGATATGGGACCAGCTTTACGAACTTGGCGAACAACTCGATTCGGCAGCCAGCAAGTTCGATGGCCAACGACGGGGATTGTTGCTTGAAGAGAACCGACGTATCCAAACGATGATAGCCATCCTTCACGAAAGCTACTTGCCAAAGGTCATGCCCGACGAAAGCAATTAGATGCCATGGATCTACCCACGCGGAGTCGCTGCATCGGGGCGCGCGGCGTCTGTCCACGTGGTTGCGACATTTGCGCACTTTCGCGTTGTGAGCCTCCCATACGCCTAACGATTCAACATGCGAATCAATGCGACTCGCGCCAACGTCGCGCAACGCGGGGCCTCGAAAGAAACATGGAAAAATATTCAGAAAACATTCGAAGCTCGGCTTGAGCTTATGCACTTTGCATGGCTCATGTGTGTTATCGCATAAACGATTTACACCTTTTTCCAAAACGGAGACACAAACATGGCAAACGTAAACAACACACACGCAGCAAACGACGCCGCCCTTCGCGAGATCTTCAAGACGATGGACGCACACCAAGCCCAAGAGATTCGCGACGCATACTACAACGCGGTTGTTGGCTTGCGAACCCTCGCAGACGCCCTTGAGATCGCCGACGCACAACAACCACAAAGCGCCGGCCCACTTCTCAACGAACACTTCAACGCGATCCAAGCCTTGGACGCGATGAAGAACAGCCGCCTCGGAAAGATTCTTTAAACCGCAGACTGGCGGAATGCCACGGACGCCGCGAACGGAAGCGCGGCGTTCTTTCGCTTGGTCGCGACACTCGCACACTGTCGCGTTGTTTCTCACACATGCGTCTAACGACCCAAGCTTCAAACGGACGCGACACACGCGATCGTCGGGCATCGTGTGGCAAGCGAATAAACATGGAAAAACATTGCGAAAAGCTGTTG
>JAIYDQ010000297.1 GCA_027487375.1 Planctomycetaceae bacterium | reverse complement strand
TTTCACAAGTTGCCATACGATACTTCTTAGTAAGAACTGAGCAGTGTTAAACAAGTAGTGTGACCCTACCGCCAACATACTTTTGGGGAGTTCTTAGTACTTCTCAGCCAAAGCTACCGTGGTTTGCACTCAACTGGATTAGGCTTAATTGTGAAAGTTGCGACGCGCTTTAGGGAATACGTCACATCCAGAACGCTCATCGCGAAAAAAGTGAGCAATCTGGTCGGTTAGAAACAAAACAACGGGCTCATTTAAGGGTTCAGATGGTGTTGATCTTCAACGAGCGTAAGATTTCGTTGTACTTGGTCTTAATGCACTGCCTCTCTCTTTTTTGCCTTCAAGCTCTCATTTCGGGCAATACAAGAATGTATCGAACAGAATTTTCGACCGATTATGACTGGAATTACGATCATGATTAAACGCCGAAGCATGATAGTTTTTTTGACTGTTGTTTTGCTGATCGTTGGGCCATTGCCGTTGGTCCGTTTTGCTCGCGCAGCTTCACCCAATGTTTTGGTTATTCTTGCGGATGATTGCAGTTTCAGCGACTTATCGATTTATGGGGGGCGCAACGCAAAGACTCCAAACATTGATCGGCTTGCATCGCAGGGACTTACATTCGATAAAGCCTATGTCAGTGCGGCGATGTGTCAGCCATGTCGTGCGGAGTTTTTTACAGGGCAGTTCCCGCTTCGAAACGGATGTGCATGGAACCATAGTGCATGTCGTCCCGAGACTCGCAGCTTGCCTCAGTATTTGAAGCCATTCGGATATCGAACCGGAATTGCCGGTAAAGTTCATGTTCAGCCGCAAGATTGCTTTCCCTTCGAGAAAGTACGAGGCTTCGACCAAAGTGCTACTCGAGAGCCCACTCAGACTCACGACTTGAAAGGTGTTCGCGATTTCCTAACACGCGACAAATCACAACCGTTCTGCCTAGTGATTGGATTAGTCGAACCACATGTTCCGTGGGTAATGGGGGACAGATCGCGATATCCGGTGGACAAAATCACGCTACCTCCGCATCTTGCAGATACTCCGAAGACTCGCGAGGACTTTGCAGCCTATCTTGCGGAAATAACCTACATGGATGATCAGGTCGGTGAGATTCTCAAGTCGCTGGACGAGACCGGTCAAGCCGACAATACGCTTGTCCTTTTTAGCAGTGAGCAGGGCGCTCAGTTTCCGGGAAGCAAGTGGACTTGCTGGGACGTTGGGCTGCATACGACGCTTATTGCTCGATGGCCGAACGTTGTTAAACCGGCAACTCGAACTGAAGCGATCGTGCAATACGCCGATATTGCGCCGACTTTGGTAAGTTTAGCGGGTGGAGATCCTGTGGATGCGTCGTTTGGATTTGATGGCTCCAGTTTCGCCGAAGTCTTACGTGGCGAAAAAGCGAAGCACCGGAAGTTCGCGTACGCGATTCATAATAACTTTCCGGAAGGTCCTCCTTATCCGATTCGGTCAATCACTGACGGCGAATATCGGTACATCCATAATCTTACTCCGGAGTCGCTTTACATTGAAAAGCACTTGATGGGATTGTTGGGTGGCTCCTCGATTCATAACGCTTACTGGTCTTCATGGATGGCAACTGCTAGTGAGAGCGCTGATACTCAGAGGCTGGTTCAGCGGTACATGCTTCGCCCATCCTATGAGCTGTATCACACAGCGGTTGATCCCGCCGAAATGAAGAACTTGTCAGCCGACCCGGCATATTCTCATATTCAGGAGCAGCTACGTGATGAGCTTGGCCGGTGGCTCATTTCACAAAGCGATCCGGGTACACTCATTGACAACTCCGAAGCCCATGCAGCCGCAAAACGCGGTAAACACATTTATCCGGTGAAGCCATGATAAGAATCCTCGCCCCATTACTCTGTATGTCTCTCTGTATGGCGTGGTGCGGTTTATTGCGAGCCGCCGATTCGTCGCCCAACTTCTTGTTGATCATCGCTGATGATTGTACTTATCGCGATCTAGAAGTTTACGGTGGTCAAGCGAAGACGCCGCACCTAAATCAGTTGGCTACTGCGGGTATGAAGTTCAATCGTTGTTTTCAAGCCGCTCCGATGTGCTCGCCGACACGACATTGTTTATATACAGGCATATACCCAGTAAAGTCCGGCGCTTATCCCAACCACACAATGGCTTACGATTGGGTTAAAAGCATTGCTCATCATTTGCAAACGGCTGGCTATTCAACACACTTATCCGGAAAGAAACACATCAATCCGAAGTCCGTTTTCCCCTTTGAATATAGCGGTAACAACAATCCAGACCCGCAAGCATTTGCGACGGTACTGAAGCAGAGTGAAGCGTCGAATAAGCCATTTCTATTCATCGCCGCTTCCAATGAACCGCATGCACCATGGGATAACGGGGATGCTTCCCAGTATCCACCTCGGTCATTGACTTTGCCACCAGTGCTTGTTGATTCTCCAGATACGCGCGAGGGATTCTCCAGTTATCTGGCCGAGATCACCTACTTCGATTCACAGGTTGGCGAATTGGTTAACTTATTGGACCGATCACCACTCAAGGACAACACGCTTGTTATTGTTTTGAGCGAACAAGGAAACAGTTTCCCTTTTGCGAAGTGGACTTGTTACGATGTCGGACTTCAAAGTGCATGTATCGCACGATGGCCTGGCAAAGTTGCTCCGGGCTCGGTTAGTGATGCTCTTATAGAGTATGTCGATGTCGTGCCGACATTTCTCGCGGCTGCGGGAATCGAAGAGCCAAAGAATCTCGATGGGCGTAGCTTCGTTCCGGTGCTGACTGGAGTTACTGCGACTCACAAATCGCATGTTTTCGGACTGCAGACAACACGCGGTATCAATAACGGTTCTGATTCATTTGGCATTCGTAGCGTACGTGATGAGCGTTTTCGTTACATTCGCAACTTGTCACCCGACGTTATCTTTCAAAACGCAACTACCCATGAACCAATGTTTGCAACTTGGCAACGCATGGCGGAAGCGGGAGATGCTCAAGCGAAAAAACTAGTTCACAATTACCAGCATCGCCCGGCGGAAGAGCTTTACGATTGCGAAGTTGATCCTTGGAATCAAACAAATCTTGCCAGTTCTCCTCTGTACGCCCAGCAGCTTGCAACGCTTCGCGCGCAGTTGGATTCATGGATGCGGGGTCAGGGCGATGAGGGGCAAGCAACCGAGATGAAGGCACTTGAGCGAATGCCTCGAGAATCAAAAGCGGATTCCAAGAAGGCGAGGAAGCAAAAGGGTACTGAGCAATGACGAGTTGCGAATGAGAGCATGAACGCAAACGATGAAACTGCACATGTTAGAGTAGCAGTTGAAGACCAACATGATCAACACCTTGAAGAAGAATGGACTTTACGAATCGACTCCACAAATCAACTTTGCGCTGGAGTCCAGGCTTTAGCCGCTTTGGGTACATCCAAGGCGCTCAGCACCTAAAGGCTATACTCCAACACGGTTGCAATCGATTATCGTGCTCATCCCGGCGCAGTCCAATTAATCTACGTAATTCCAAAACTCTTCTCCGAGAAATATCCATGTTAAAGCAGTTTATTCAGCTCGCATCTTGTCTGCTTCTTATCACCACCTCCGCGTTCGCTGCCGAGCGACCAAACATCGTGGTTATCTTAGTGGATGACATGGGATGGTCGGATATTGGTTGTTACGGTAGTGAAATTCCAACGCCGAACCTTGACGGACTT
>JAIYDQ010000410.1 GCA_027487375.1 Planctomycetaceae bacterium | reverse complement strand
GAACGAGAAGCGACTGTGATCGATCCCAAGACAATGCAGAATTGTTGCGTGGAGGTCTCGAAGGTGGACTGGCTTTTCTAAAATGTTATAGCAGAAGTCGTCGGTCAGTCCGTATTCTAAACCACCTTTCACTCCGCCGCCGGCCATCCAAACGCTAAAGCATCGTCCATGATGATCGCGTCCCATACCTGGATCACCAAGCTTCCCCTGGCTGAATACAGTACGGCCGAACTCGGTAGCGAAAACGACAAGCGTATCATCAAGCATCCCTAAACGCTTGAGATCTTTCAACAAAGCAGTTGTTGGTTGATCAATATCGCGACATTGATTTGGCAACTGTTTCGCGATTGCAATGTGTTGATCCCAGCCGCGATGGAATAGCTGGACGAATCGAACATCACGTTCCAGCAGTCTTCGAGCTAGTAAGCAGTTAGAGGCGTAACTACCAGCCTTGTTGACTTCCGGGCCATACGCTTCGAGGGTTGCTTGCGATTCGTTGCTTATGTCGGTTAACTCCGGAACCGATGTCTGCATTCGAAACGCCATTTCATAGGCGTGAATTCTAGTCAAGACTTCGGGATCACCTTGGTCATCTGCTCGTAGTCGATTGAGTTCCGAAAGATCGTTCAGAAGATCTCGACGTTGGTTCGCGGTAACACCCGGTGGATTCTGAAGATACAGAACCGGATTTGCTCCAGGTCGAAGCCCGACTCCTTGGTGAGACGATGGCAGAAAACCACTTCCCCAAAGCCTCGAAAAAACGGGCTGTCCAGGATTTTTTCCTGTTCCTTGAGAGACCATCGCGATGAAGGCAGGTAGATTCTCGTTCTCGGTTCCGAGCCCATAGCTAACCCACGCACCCATGCTTGCATAGCCAGGAAGCTGGTTTCCTGTATTCATGAACGTAATCGCCGGATCATGATTGATGGCTTCGGTGTTAAGTGTTTTGATGAAGGTGATGTCATCGGCGATCGTTTGCATGTTTGGAAGTAAGTCGCTGATCCAGGCTCCACTGCTACCACACTTTTTGCCCGTTTTTAGTGGTGGTACGATCGGATACGCGGATTGCCCTGAGGTCATACCAGTTAATCGTTGTTTGCCTTTCACGGAAGCTGGTATTTCTTGGCCGGCAAACTTATGAAGCATTGGTTTGTCATCGAACAAATCGATGTGCGAAAGTCCTCCGCTCTGAAACAAACACAGGACTCGTTTCGCAGTCGGTTTGAAGTGCGGAAGCCCATTTGCAAGCTTGGCTTGGTCATGAGAGGTATCCTTTCCCGTCGCGGCCCATGCGGTTTCACGAGCCATCATCGATCCGAGTGCGATGCTGCCTATCCCGCGAATTGAGTCACCAAGGAAAGTTCGTCGAAGATTACTTTGTTGAAGTTGCTGAAAGTTAATCATGGGCGCGAGACGCTCTCACTAAGGTTAAGTAGAACTGCGGATACTTGAGACCAAGCAGCAAGTTCCTCGACTGGAACGGTATCAGGAAAAGGTGCTTCGCCTACGGAAAGATATTGGTTAGCTGCGGCGGTGTTGTCTGCAAATCGCTGTCGTTCACGAGCCAACGCGCGACGTAGAATTGTAAGCTCCTGATCGGTGATGGAACGCGACGTTGCTTCCGAGAAAGCCCATCGAATCCGGGCGTCATCGTTAGCTGCTTTTGGTTGCGATTGGCTAAGAATTCTTGCTGCAAAGGCTCGCGATGCCTCGACAAATTGAACATCGTTGAGAGTCACTAATGCCTGTAGTGGCGTCGTTGTGTTGCCACGAGAAATGGTACACACCTCTCGGTTGGGGGCATCAAATGCGACCATGTTGGGCGGAGGAGCGGTACGCTTCCAATAGGTGTACATGCTTCGTCGGTAGAGTTTTTCACCATGGTCCTGAACGAACGTTTGGGCTGTTGCAGGTGTGCTGCCGTAGTGACTAACTTCTCTCCATAAATCACCGGGCATGTACGGATTTACGCTTGGTCCACCAATTCTCTGAACAAGTAAACCGCTGGTCTTCAACGCAGCGTCTCGGACAAACTCGGCTGGCAATCGAAATCTCGAACCACGAGCAAGAAGACGATTCTGAGGATCACGATCAAGCTGTTCCTTAGTTGTTTGTGAATCCTGGCGATAGGTTTTGGACATTACTATTTGTTTAATAAGCGATTTAACATTCCATCCATTGTCTCGGAAATCGGTTGCGAGGTAATCAAGCAACTCCGGATGACTAGGCCACTCTCCTTGCGAACCGAAATCAGCCGCCGTTGCAACGATACCGGTACCAAAAAGAATCTTCCAAAAGCGATTGACTGCGACACGTGCTGTCAAAGGATGCTCTGGAGATATGATCCATTGAGCTAGCCCAAGGCGATCACGCGGGGCATTGGCTGGCATTGGTGGTAATGAAGCAACGGTACCCGCTTCGACTTTGTCAGTTGGTTGCGTATAGTCACCACGATTGAGGATGTAGGTATCGCGAGGTTTTGCGGCGACATCCATGACCATCGTTGTGAATGGCTCGGTGAGTGTGGCGAGCCGGTCGCGAAGGTTCGAAAGGTCTATTCGCACTCGCTGCAATTCTTGCGCATGCGCAGCGCAATACTTCCAAAGAGCAGACGTTTGTTCTTGTGTTCTGTCTGTGGACTCACGGTCCAAGTACTCCAGGATTTCGTCCGGCAAATCTGTCCCGTTGTCGGTACCCGTGATGACTTGAATCTCGATCAATTGCGGAACGAGCGAACGTCCATGTCCGAAATTAAGCTGCACAGTCAGATAAGGAGTTTGGCTGGAGTCAATTTGGGAAGCTAAACTTGCCGTGAGGTGGACCGGACCTTCACTCTGCAAGTTTGGGGACCACCCGTCATCATTGCGCGGATCTAAGCAACGAGCCGGCGGATGAGCTGCATCCCATGAGTTCGCTGTCACCCGCGCGATGGAACGCAACTTGAATAAGTTCACTTGATCACCTGGGACCGCGTCGGCTGTTACCGCCAAAGCAGTAAGCATAAAGGTCCCCTTGGACTCCGGTTCCTCGGTGTCGGTTGGTTTCTTTTTCTTGGGTCGCTTTCCGTCCTCAGGGCCGCTTCCCCAGCCTCCTCCAGGCAGAGTCGCTACTGGGTGAATGATGACGCGGACACCTGAAATGGGATTATCAAGCTTGGGAAGTTCCATTGAAACGTCGAATGCTGCCATCGGTCCCGGGTCTGTTAGTCGTACAAGCTTCTCCTCTTCCACTCCGAAGCCTGCGCCCCGATTGGGAGTCGATACCTTAAGGACTCGAACAGCATGCGCAGCAAAGTCTTTTCCACGCGAAGCCTGTGTTGCTTTCTCTCTAGCCACCCAAGCCTCGAGGATCGCGTTGTCTTGGGTTTCCAAACGCTTTTCAAGATCCGTGATATTGCGTTTGAGCTCCTCGAGCTCGTTGGTCTTGAGAACTGTCTTCGCCTTCATAAATGGCCCAGGGTTCACACCCGCGTTTCCATCGAGTCCTTTGTCACTCAATGTGTTAAAGAAAGCAAAAATTTGATAGTAATCTTTTTGCGAGATCGGATCGAATTTATGGTCATGACATTGGGCACACCCCAACGTTAAACCCATAACGGATTCACCAAGTGTCTTCACACGATCGGCGTTGTAGTTGGTGAGGTTCTCTTCGGGAATTGTGCCCCCTTCGTGCGTTACCATATTGTTTCGTTGAAAACCGGTCGCAATTTTCATCGCTTCGTCGGCTCCTGGAACCAAGTCTCCGGCAAGCTGTTGCAGCAAGAATTGATCGTAGGGCAAGTTGTCGTTGAATGACTGAATAACCCAGTCACGCCACAACCACATGTGTCGCCCACCATCGATCGAAAAGCCATTGGTGTCTGCGTAGCGAGCTGCATCCAACCAGTCGATCGCGATTCGTTCTCCAAAGGCCGGACTTTGCAGCAAACGGTCGACGATTTTTTCATATGCATCCGGCGAAGTGTCATTCACGAACGCAGCGACTTCATCGCCGCTCGGAGGCAAGCCGATCAAGTCTAGCGATAACCTGCGTATGAGCGTTTCCCGATCCGCCTCTTTTGACCAAGTAAGTCCCTCCTTGACGATCCGATCAAAAACAAAAGCATCGATCGGAGACTCGTCAGCAAAGGATTCGGGTAGAGCCGCACGAACCGGAGCGATGAAAGACCAGTGACCAGCATAGGGAGCTCCTTGCTCGATCCAACGACGTAGGGTCTCCTTATCTTTAGAATCCAGTGGCGAATGAGCTTTCGGTGGAGGCATGACTATGTCAGCGTCTTCGCTGACGATACGCTGCCACGCCTCGCTCTGTTCTAGATTTCCAGGCTTGATCGCGTAAGTGCCACCTCGATCCATGAGTGCAGATTCGGCTAAATCCATCCGAAGATCAGCTTGTCGGCTTTTTTCATCGAAGCCGTGACAAGCAAAGCAATGCTCGCTGAGAATGGGGCGCACGTCTCGGTTGTAGTCAAGGTTCCTGTCTGATGCGCAAGCCCAATTGGAAACCCGCAACAGAGTTCCCAAAGCGACCCAGACAACAAGAATTCTCATATTAGGTTTCGACATGATTAAGTATCGAGAGGACTGTCATTCAAGCGTAAGAATCGACACATTATACTGCAAATCATAATTTGAGATTGTAAGGATAAACGGCGATAATTGTAGCGAATCATTGATACCGTTTTTTGTCGAGGTCTCGAGTTTTGGCAAAGGCAACACGCTTTCTAGATTGAAGACGGAAGGAGTCGAGGCGACTGGTTTTGCTGCTGCTGCCATCTGTGTACTGTCTGTTGAGGTTTTAATTGTCGACAATCGAAACATTTCCTGCCGGAATAACCGGTCGATTATTCCAAGACTGCTCTCAATTGCGAAATTTGTCTTTTGTCGGCTTGTAACTTTGTGACGTTTGGATTGCCTAGTGATATAATCAGGTAGGAGACAACGATCCATTGTAACGACGAGCTTTAAGTGCATTTATAAGTGCTGCGTCTTGAAACAAGTGGACCCGCTGGTAAGTGGTAATGGCTAGTATTTCTGCAACGGAAAAGAAAAAACCAAGTAATCGGTTCCGGTCCGATTCAGATGCAGCTTCGTTACCAGAGCCTGGCGCTAATCCTCTCGGAGACTATATTCGCGAATCAGCGCGAACCATTCATCGTACCGAATTGACGATGGCGTTATTGCGATGGATGCTTTCGGTAGTGGCAGTCTTCTTTTCATTGGTGCTGATCGATCAATGGCTCTGGCCTTTGAGCACGGTTGCAAGATATGTGGTTTGGGTTGGATTTATCAGTGGGACCGTTCTTTGGTTCATCACGATGGTATTGCCTTTGATTGGGCGAACGATTCACCCTCATTATGCGGCTCGTCAAATCGAGACGACTCTTCCAGAGATCAAAGAGGGCTTGATCACTTGGGTCCAGCTCTCTGATAGCGATAGTCCCCCTCCCAAAAGCGTTCTCAATGCCGTCGGCCGTTACGTCGCAAAGCAATTGAAGGGGCAAGATATTGCGTCGGTGATTGACCAGTTGAATCCGCT
>JAIYDQ010000033.1 GCA_027487375.1 Planctomycetaceae bacterium | reverse complement strand
GCTTGCTGTCACGTTGGGCTTTGCATTGTTGTTGATCTATTTGGTACTTGCAGCGCAATTCAAGTCCTTTCGCGACCCATTAATTGTTCTGCTGGGTTCGGTTCCGCTGGCTATCACAGGCGCCTTAACACTCACGTTCTTGGATTTGACTACGATCAACATTTACTCTCAAGTTGGATTGATCACGTTAGTCGGTTTAGTCGCAAAGAATGGAATTCTGATTGTCGAGTTCGCGAACCACTTGCAAGAGCAAGGATTGAGCAAGTATCGCGCAATTATCGAAGCATCGCAAACGCGTTTGCGCCCCGTGTTGATGACCTCGGTCGCAACAATCCTCGGTCACTTCGCACTCGTTCTTGTAACTGGCCCCGGAGCCGAAGCTAGAAACAGCATCGGGATTGTTTTGGTCGCTGGCATGGGAATCGGAACGTTGTTCACGCTCTTCGTTGTGCCATCGCTATACTTGATGATCGCTGGAAATCACCGCGAGCGAGAAGATTCTGTCGATTCAAAGATGGAAACGCAACGTAGCGAGGAGCAGTTGGTGGCTGCAATAACTTAGACTGGATAAGCTTAAGGCACCGTACGTTGTCGTGGTTTAGATCGATTCTTGAGTTGATTTAGAGCTACGACTTGAGCACGATGACCAGTCGTAGGATAGGCTTCCAGCCTGTCTGTTTGGCAATCGACAGGCTGGAAGCCTATCCTCCAGCTACCCTATCTTTCAATTTCGCAGACTGGTTTAAACGAGACCAGCGTCTCGGAGAGACGCTGCTACATGGATTGGTTAGATGGTCTAACGTTTCTTTCTTACGTTGTACCACTCGAGCATCGATATGGTGCCGTCTTGATTGGAGTCGAAGGTATTGAATTCGCCATTGCTGGCGGGCCACTCGTCGGCCGTGATTCGTTTGTTTTTGTCACGGTCCATCGCAGTCATACCTTTGTCAAGAAATGAAACCCATTTCGTTTCAACACCAGCCGAATCGAAACCACCGCCTCCTGAGCTGGATGAGGTGCTTCCTGATGCCATGGTCGCACTGGAGGTTGATGCGGTAGAACCTGCCGAACTAGATGGCGACGAACTGCCGCCGCTGCCTCGCATGACACCATTTTTCACAGACGCCAACAACTCTGCGGTGGTAATTGTTCCATCAAAGTTTGTATCAAACTTTCGGAACTCTTCGATGGTTGCATCGTCCCAATTCGAAGCGAACTCGTGCATCATGACTTGGCCATCGCCATCGACGTCACTTGTGGTGAACCAACCCTGAACGCCTTGCACCTTGGCGAACTTGCCCGTCTTGGGAGTGATTCGATAATGAGCCTGCGCTTTCCAAGGATCGACAACTTCTTGTTTCTCTTCGGGTTTACCGCGTGAGGATCGGGCAGATACGGAGCTTTCTTTTTTAGTAGCTTCTTCTGAGCTTGAAAGACGTTTTCGCGCGTAACGAACCGCGAGTTCTTGCTTGTTGAGTTTGTTGTCTCGATTGCGATCGTATTGCATGGGATTGTCGGTCCATCGACCATCCTTGAGCTCACCTTCGTCGATTTGACCGTCTTTATTTTTATCGTATCGGGCAATTCGATCAGAGGCTTCTTTCAGGTCTCGCTCCTCGATTTTGACCGCGTACTTGTCAGCGTCTTGGCCGAACCCTGGAAGCGGATCGGGGCTCGTCATTACACCGAACCCTGGGACCAGTGGAGCTTCCTCGACAGGGGCGGTGGATTCTTCGGGCCTATCACCACCGTTGCTACTATCTCCACCTCGATCACCGCGCATGCGGCTTTCCATGGCTTCGGTGATTTTTGCAATGGAGACCGGTTTGTTGACATCGATGGAAGGATTATCGCGAGCCATCCGTTCGATCATGAAACGGGCTGGTCCTTGCATTTCATCCAAGTCGATCATTTGATTCCCATTGGTGTCCAATTGCCGGAGCATACGTCCTGGATCAAAGCCACCGCGATCGCCGCGCGATCCACGATCTCGTCCATCACCACCTGGAGGACCACCAAACGGGCCACCGGGGGGGCCTCCGAACGGGCCTCCAAACGGAGAGCCACCACCTTCTCGACCAGCCCAAGGGGGCGGTCCATCTCCCCAGGGGGGCTGAGCGAACGATTGGCCAGAAGCGAAGATCGATGCTAGGCCTAGAACGCCCGCGAAAGCTTGATTGCGGTAGTTCACGTTGGACTTGGTGAACCTAGATTTTCTCGTGCTCATTTTCAATCCAGATTGATGTTCGTTTGGCCTGATTCGTTTTTCTACTTGTCGTAAGACTTCTGAAACGGTTGCGGCAGCCCGACTCCAACTTGCGTTGCAAAAAGTCTGGCCTTACTTTTACGCCCGAAACATTTGTCCCCGTTGCATTTTAAACCCGCAGTCGCTGAAAAGTACCGTCTCAAGGCACGATGAAAGGCGAAAACTAGTATATTGATACGATTATATTGCAGGCAGCAGGTTTGTTTCTTCCAAAAATGGAATTCGAGGATAAGTCGATGGTACGGGTTGGAATTGTAGGAGCTTCAGGTTACACGGCAATCGAGTCGATTCGTTGGCTGCTGAGGCATCCGAGGGTCGAGATTACCGCTGCGACGAGCCGCCAGGGGGACGGAAGTGCGATCGAAAACATGCACCCGGAACTCACCGACCGACTCCAGTTAAAGGTGGAAGATCTGTCACCAAGACAGATCGCTGATCGCTGCGATGTCGCTTTTTCTTGCCTGCCGCATGGTGCTTCGGCTCACAATGTCATGGAGCTTTTGGATGCCGGTTGCCGCGTAGTCGATCTCAGCGCGGATTATCGACTCAGCACTCCCGAGCTGTATTCGAAGTGGTATGGTGAGAAGCATCCAGATCCAGGAAGATTGGGATCGACTCCGTACGGTCTCCCGGAGCTTTTTGAATCACAATTGCCGGAAGCTAAACTGATCGCGAACCCGGGTTGCTATCCAACGTCTGCGATTTTGCCGCTTGCTCCCCTTTTGAAAAATGACCTCATTCACGCTAATCACATAGTGGTCGATAGCAAGAGCGGCGTTAGTGGTGCCGGTCGAACTCCCAAGCTTGGGAATCTTTATGCCGAGTGCAATGAAAGTATCAGTGCTTACTCAGTCGGCAATCACCGTCATCAACCAGAGATCATCGACATTCTTGCTCGATATAGCGGAGTTACGCCGGAGCTAGTATTCACTCCTCATTTGACGCCGATGGAGCGAGGAATTCTGTCGACGATTTATGTTCGCCCAAAAGGGAATGTCAGCGCGAATCAAATTCGAGAATGTATCTCGAACGCTTACGCACCGTGCCCATTTGTTCGTTCAGTAGTTCATCTTCCTGCAACCCGGTTTGTGGCGCACACGAACTACTGTGATATTGCAGTTCGCGAGAATGACGGGTGGGTAATCCTGATTTCGACCATCGACAATTTAGTCAAAGGTGCATCCGGTGCTGCAGTGCAAAACCTTAACTACATGTTTGGGTTCGAGCCAACGCTGGGACTAATTCCGTAAGTCTCTCGACGATCCATCGATCCGCCCAACGTTCCCATCGAGCAGGTTTGAATGGAGCCAGCCCGAGCTTGGGAGCAGGTACTGGGTGCTCGTTATGCATTGAAGGAACTTTCGAAGACTCGTCTTCGGCAATTCTCCGTTGCAGGTATCCCAAATGGCCACCGCGTCGAGTCCATTGCATGTGAAGAGCAGGATTTTCGATCCCTTCGAAGATCCTCGCCGGAACGATTGGATCATGCCGATCGCACAGGAGAAGTGTCGGCGTTTTGATTCGCGACAACAATTGCCGCGAGCTACACTTTTCATAGTAATCAGCAGCACTATCAAAGCCTGCGATCGGAGCGGTGAACCGTTCATCGAATTCGCGAATTGATTTTGGACGTGGATTCATGGGGATTGCTGCCCATTGCGGCCAAATAGCGGATCTGCGTTTTGTTTCACCGACGAGTACTCGTAAAAAATGATTCGCGTAGGCTCGATTTAGGCCTCTAGCCATCCCGTCACAGCAAGCTCCTAAATCTACGGGGGGAGCAACAGCGATCGCGCTTTGAATTTTCCATGTTGGGGTTCGAGTTGAATTCGAGTCGGAAGGCGTTTGCAACAAATTGGGAATTCCGCTGTCTTGCATCGCCAACAAACGCAACAGGATGTTGCCGCCAAGCGAAAAACCGGTCGCTTGCCAATTCGTTATCCCAAGGTTGGTAGTTGCCCAATCAAGTATTTTCGCAACTGAATCGTCGCACCCCGCATGTGCTGGCATCCAAGTCAGTCCTGCCGAGGGTCCGCTTCCTGGTAAATCAATTCGCAAAACCTTCCGGCCGCGTGCAATCAATTGACTTGCAACGCTCGTCATGTACGTTCCACCATGCGACGAGCCTAAGCCGTGAAGCAACAATACGGCCGGTGCATCTCGTTGTTCTTTTGTAAGCGACTCCGGGCGTGGCGCGTCGTAGTAGACATAAGTCGACCCGATGCTTGCCAGTGGCACTTGATATCGAATGGTCGCAGGTAAGGACCATTTAGGCTTACGAATTGCGGAAAGGACTGTTTGGACATGCCCGCTTCGCAAGTACCAAGGTGGACGAAAACTGATGGATGTAGATTTCAATGTATCCCCTCCTTGGAGTTAGTCTCGATGTGTTTTGTGATCATTAGGTGCCCCAACGAGTTTCTGTTTAGGTCAGAGTGCTCGAAAAAATGTTATGTCAACGTTTGCGATTATCTTGCTATTCGCTCTCAATCAGTTTTAACCTTTTCAGGGTTATCTTCCGCGGCTTTGGTTGATTCTTTTGTTGAATCATCCGTGCCGAATTCGGAAGGTTGAGATGCTGCTTTCGCTGCAGCGGCTTCTGCTTCGGCTGCAATTGCCGCGGCCGCCTCTTGCTGAGCCGCTTGCAACTTGGCTGCTTCTTCTTGGTTCTTTTTTATCTGTGCCTTTAGCTTCTCAAGAACGTCCCACTGTGCCTGCGATTGTTCGACTAGTCCCGCCGCTTCGTAGCTTCTCGCTAGTTTTTCACGAGTCAACATCCGATACGGGCCTAGGCGAATAGCGTTTTCAAAAAAAGGAATTGCTTCAACGTGTTTATTCATCAAAGCCAGGATTTCGCCCTTGCTATCGAGTACTTCAGGGTTGTCTTTTGCGATTTCTAAGGCTCGATCGACCAATTCCGTGGCTCGATTGAAATCAGGTTTTTCCTTCAAGGCGAGTGCCATCGCGAGGTTGTTGATTGCCAATACACAGTTGGGATCTTGCCCAAGTGCGAGCTCCCAATGGATTTGGGCTTTTTCCAGATCGTTCCGACCGTAGTACGCGTTACCAAGCAGTACGTGAGTTACCGCCGTCGCGTTACCTGCGGCAAGCTGTTTCTGTAATGTTTGAATCAAGTTGTCATCTGGCTTCACACCCATCGGCTGAAGCAACGCAACCTCTTCTCCTATTAGCGGATTGGTGGGGTCCGCTGCTAGAGCAGCATTCAATAAATTGAGGTTCGCTTGGATGCCGCTATCGGAACGCTTCAGTTGCATTCGATAAGCAATGCGATAAACATTCGAAAGGGCACGTCGAAGTGCAGGTCGATCTGGTCGCAGCATCAGCCCCTGCTGGAGTACCTTCACGGAATCGTCTAGCTTTTGTATTTGAAGGTAGGCCTCGGCAACGGCGATTCGATCCGAGTCAGGTTCATCTTTTTTGCCGAACGAAGCGCTGTAGTGTTGAACAGCTCGTTCCACGGCCTCTTTGGCTTGGATCGGTTGACGATAGCGAGCAAAAAGACTTGCCAACGCCAAGTAATTCGAAGGATCGCGATTGGCTGCACGTTGCATCATGCCGATTGCTTCTCGCGATCGTTTTTCGGACTCGAGCAATTGCGAGTAAATCGCCAGTAGCGCAGGGTTCGTTCCTGCCCAATCGCTCGCAATCGCTAAATGGTGATTCAAAGCGTTACGATCTGTTGCGACACCCGCACTAAGCTTCTGAAGCAAATCGCCTGCCAACCATGTATGAGCCGGTTCATATCCTTTCGCGTCGCCCGGAGCCATCGACTCCATCATGGATCTCGCTTGATCGCGATTACCTCGCATACTCATTTGGTTGGCCACGTAATATCGGGCGCGTTTGTTCTTCGACTCGACTTGGAGTACACGTCTGAAAAGCAAGTCTGCAAACTGGGCTGCCTCCAACTTCTTTGCTTCTTCGGCTGCAAGTTCCGCTGCAGGTTTTTCAACAGCTACTTCAGTCGCACCGTCGCGTAGTGAGGTGCCTTGGTTCAGTTTGGTATCGGTGCTGATCTTCTCGCGCCCATCTTCTTTAATGGGAGCGACTTCCTCTGCCTTTTCAATGTAGGTCGCAACGATCGTAGAGCTACTTGTAAAATTCCCCCGCGTCACTGCCGCAATCACTGCAGTCATTACCAAGATCGCTGGGATAGCCTTGAGGACGGGGACCCACTGACGAGTATCTCGCCACATATCCAAGGTGTCCCAGACATCAGAAACCAACGCAACCGGATCCAGCCGCATCGATTGGAGAGCTCCCGCAAGCTTTGATGGTTGTTTGTCTTCGTCCGCAGCCGAGTCCAACTCGCTATTGTTCTTCTTAAGCACCATAAGACTGAGTAATCAATAGAGATTCACGAGCAACCATCGCAGTCAACATTAACCAGCACTGACCGGATCTTGATTATAGCCAGATCCCTCTTAAGTCCACATATCAAAGTCTCATTCATGGACCTTATCCAAGAAAACACACGTAGCCTCGACTCCCCGAGACGAGGAATCAATACAACACGTAGCCTAGCGTGACAACGCTACTTTGAACCTGACAATCAATTGCAAATCTGCTGGACTACAGCCTTTAGGCGGTGAGCACCGCGGATGCTCCAAAAGCGGCTAAAGCCTGGACTCCAACGCGATTTGGCGCTGTCCACCTCTAACCGAGACGAGATTTCGAATTTAAGGCAGCTCGAAAGAAGCAAACCGAAATCAACGAATCTGGATAGCACGGCCGACTCCTTAGCCGTAGACGCTAACCTAAAGCGTTACCAGCCGCATTGAGGCAAAGTCACCCCCATGGCAAATGCCGTCGGCTCGCGAGTGATGAGGTCCCTGGTGTGCCGAGAGATGAAATTCGATCGACAACTATTCTTTGATTTTGCACGTTCCCACAAGTTCCCTGACAAAGGCGATGGCAAATCGATGGGCACGAAGAACTGCAAAAAAATCCTCCCAATCGGCATATTCAGCCTAATCGTCAAAGTCAGTGCGGTCGATAACGAGATTGTGTGCTACCCGAGCGGACACTCCCTTCCGGTTACACGCTTTGCCAGCAAACCAATACGGAGCCTGAGATGATTCGAATTACCTCCTTTGTTCTTTTGACACTTAGCTTGATCTCGCCCCTTGGATGTGCCCTTTGCTGCAGCCCCTTTGATTTAGATTTCGTGACCTATGGCGGAAAAACACCGAGAACGGACATGCGCCACGGTCGCGTTGGCTCCAACTTGAGCGATCCGCAGCTTGTCGGGTACGCGACAAATGCCGACTCTACGACGGAACCGATGGAAATCCAAGCGATCGAATCCAATTACGGGAGCGTATTGGAATCCTCCACCGGCAGCTACGATCAAAATGACTTTGATCCAAACGTGGTCGAGGCTGACCAGCCAATACTTTTGGAGCAACGCGAGCCGACTTCCTTCAAACCCAAGGGTAAGTCGCGAATCATCCAAGTCCCATCCGGAGACAGTTTTTTCGATGACGTTCCCTAGCCAAAACGGCTTTGCTCTAGCATAATCTGGACGGTTTCAGGAGTGCCCGGTTCCTTTGAGCGTCGGGCTCTCTCAGCTCGAACCTTGAAACCGATCTCCGAACTTCTATGGACGATAAACTTGCCTATTCTGGCATCACGTTTGACGACGTACTTCTAGAACCTCGTTACAGCGATTTTCTTCCAAACGAAGCGGATGTGAGCACTCAGCTTACAAGTCGTATTCGGCTCCAAATCCCATTGCTTTCTAGCCCAATGGACACGGTCACCGAAAGCGAAATGGCAATCGCTCTTGCGAAAGTGGGTGGGCTGGGCGTTATCCACAAGAATATGTCGATTGAGCTTCAGGCAGAAGAAGTCACCAAAGTGAAGCGGTCTGCCAACGGGATCATCGTGGACCCGGTCACGCTCTCGCCCAGCGATCGCGTTAGCACGGCTCGTGAGCTGATGAGCCAGCAAAACATCTCTGGCGTTCCAATCGTTGAAAAGGGTGGAAAGCTGGTCGGAATCCTTACTCGACGCGACCTGCGATTTTTGGAATCGGCAGAACTTGACATTAATTCGGTGATGACCAAGGAAAATCTGGTCACTGCACAGGGGGATGTAACGCTTGTAGAAGCTGAGCAAATTTTAACGGATAAAAAGGTAGAGAAGCTTTTACTGGTTGACGATAACTACATACTGACGGGCCTTATCACGATCAAAGACATTGACATGATGAAGCGATACCCGATGGCATGCAAAGATGCCAAGGGACGGCTTCGAGTCGGTGCGGCGATTGGTGTTCAGGATCTGGAACGAGCCGAACAACTTGTCAAACGCGGTGTCGACGTACTAATCGTTGATAGTGCTCACGGACATTCGGTTAACGTGATAGAAACCGTTCGACAGTTAAAGCGTCAGTTCGACATTGATGTCATCGCCGGTAACGTAGCAACGTTTGAAGGCGGTCGCGATTTGGCGAAGGCTGGTGCAGATGCAGTGAAGGTTGGCATTGGTCCTGGTTCGATTTGCACGACGCGAGTCATCTCTGGAGTCGGTGTTCCTCAGATCACTGCGATTTATCGGACAACACTGGCTTGCCAAAAAGCAGGCATACCGACCATTGCAGACGGTGGAATTCGCTTCAGTGGTGATATCACTAAGGCGATTGCAGCAGGAGCAAATTGCGTGATGGTCGGTGGCCTATTTGCTGGACTCGCCGAGAGCCCCGGAAGAACTATTTTGTACCAAGGCCGAACATTCAAGGCCTATCGCGGAATGGGATCGCTGGGGGCAATGGTCAAAGGAAGTAGCGAACGGTACCGCCAAAGTGGCTCCGATCAATTAACCAAATTGGTCCCCGAAGGAGTCGAAGGCCGCGTACCCTTCAAAGGTCCTTTGGCAGACTATGTGTACCAATTGGTTGGAGGCCTTCGGGCCGGAATGGGGTACTGCGGTACTCGAACGATTGAAGAGCTTCGCAAGGACGTAAAGTTCATCAAAATCTCACCCGCCACCGTGCGAGAGAACCATCCACATGACATCGCGATCACACAAGAATCTCCGAACTACAGCCCTGAATACCACTCGGCTAACGACGACAAATAGATCGACCTTCCAGCGGGTCGCACAGGTGATCCCGTTAGCGGTGGCTCTAACGGCCCCTTCCATTTCACTTGCTCAATCGCCCGGCGGATGGAGCCCAGAACCATTCGTTGCACCGAATACAGACCAACCATTCGCCGCATCAGCAGCAACGCCATCCGCTTCTTCAGAGTTTTCTGCAGTCATTCCCCAGAACCGACTTCGGGGTGAAGTGCCCCAAAATGCATCGAGTGGCTTTCAGAGCAACTCCTCGGAACCTGTAGTCGCTCGCTGGCGATCGACTAGAAGCACTCCCGAGCACGCTCCCAACATGGCGGCATCTGCTCAAACGGCATATCAAGGCGATGTCTTCGCTCAATCGCCCAATGCAGCGCTAGCACATCGCGCTACCGTCGCCACACCCGATCCCGTTTTCACCAATCGCAATCAGCCACATCCGACCGCGCAGTCAATGAGTCGGTCTCCGATTCATACAAACGTCTATACAGCGAGTCCATCCGCAGACCGATCGATCGTAAGTTACGAATCGAGCGATTACTCTCTGGACAGTGCGCCGAGAGTGATTCGAAAGAATCGTCAAGCTATAAATCAGGAAGTTCAGC
The DNA here is from genome assembly GCA_027487375.1 of Planctomycetaceae bacterium. GTDB lineage: Bacteria > Planctomycetota > Planctomycetia > Pirellulales > Pirellulaceae > JAIYDQ01. The sequence goes on along the minus strand of JAIYDQ010000033.1, from coordinate 14,249 downwards.
AAGCGAGCGCGTGGTCGAATCGCCAGGCTGAAAACGAGTACTCATTTGCTCACCAGCAAAGAAGTCATGTTCAGGTTGCTGCGTATCAAGCAAATGTCCAAACTCAAGAAGCTCCCGCACTCAACGAACCTGCCTTCAATGTTCCATCGCTTCCCGAGTCAACTCCACCTGCACCTCTCGATGCATTCCCGCCATTCGAGTCGAGCGGCATCCCTAGTGAACAAGCAATAGATCCGTTGCCTCCAGAAACAAACGCTCCTGCGATGCGAAGCCTCATTGAGCCTAAGAACACACCTCCGGCGCCAAGCCCATTTCTTCCACCAAGCAACCCGCCAAGAAACGAATCCCCATCCGATCATCAAATAGAACTTGATCGCCTTCCACCAAATCCCCGTCGAGTACCACAGCAGACTCCGCCGGAGAGCAAAGGATCGAAGCGATTTGGTGTTGATTGCGAGGACGTCCGAAGTCGAGCCATGGCAACCGACATCGCAACCATCAAACTCAATGTTGCACCGGAGTTCGGCGTTGGCCCTAAGGACAAAATGTCGACAGAACAAAAGCGATCTCGATTCGCTCTCTCGGCCCCTTCAAGGCAGTGGTATGACTCGTCAGGGCGACCACTTGCCGATGGAAAACTGGTCGACATGGAATACGACAGTGTCATCATCGAATCATCGACTGGCGAACGACTTGCTTTGTCCATACGTGAGTTGAGTGATGCAGATACAGTCTACGTGTCGGAGTCATGGGGGCTTCCTGTAACTTGCTCCCTCGGCGATCAAACACTTGCGGCGAGATCCTTTGAGCCGACTACCGTTGCTTGGAAAGCATCAGGCCTATGCCATAAGCCACTCTATTTTGAAGAGATTCAGCTTGAGCGTTCCGGACACGAGTGGGGACCCGCTATCCAGCCTGTTCTCTCGACAGCCCACTTCTTCACAAACGTAGCCTTCTTACCATACAAGATGGCAATCAACCCGATGAATGAATGCCAGTATGCACTTGGACATTATCGTCCGGGTAGCTGCGCCCCGTGGTCGATCGAACCGATCCCACTCAGCCTCAAGGGTCTCGCGGCTCAAGGTGCTGTTATCGGTGGTGCTGTAATGATCTTGCCATAGACGACCCTACCGTTAAACGACGCTTGTCGCATGTTGACGATCTAGAGAAGGCTATGAATCGCCATTCTCTAGATCGTTTTTCATTTCTAGTGCGATGCTTGGGTACCTGTAACTAGCAAGATTGCAGTAGGATCTGCTTCCAGCCTGTCGGTTTCGCCATTGTCAGGCAGGATGCCTATCCTACAGAGGCAATATTTCTTGGACAGCATGTTAATGAGTTACTGAAACGATGCATCTCTCTCGCGGTCGTTAAACTTTATCAAGTTTGCTCAATCATCACGACCGGAACATCCGATCTAACCCATACGGTCAACACTTGCGAGACCCGATGCATTCCCTTGGAGCTTACTCCGCCATGAAAAGAATCTCGAACTTCTCTTTCTACCGAATTGTCGGGACAGTTGTGGTCGTCGCAATCATGTCAGCTGGGCAACTGTCCTTTGCAGAACAATTCGATGCACCGAAAAAACCTCGTCGAGTCGCGAATCGGCAAATTCCTATCGTTCAAGATCTTCCAGCGAGTTCAGAAGCATCCGAAGAACCTCAATTGGATGAAGAATTCTACGAAGACGATTCCGTAGTAGTCCAAGCAAGTTGCAAAAACTGCTCTTCGTCTACGGCTCATAACCAAACGATGCACGCAGAAGACTACGCCTCGGAAGAGATATACGAAGCGAGCGCTCCGCATACTTTCAGCGATCCCCTCTCATCAGATTGTGATGGGGGGGCTTGCTTTCAATCCTCTTGCGGTTCTCAAGGGACCTGTTGTATCAACCCATGCTCTCCATTCGCATTGCTTTCGCAACGGCTTTACATCCGCGCTGAATCGGCCAGCTTCTGGGGAAGTGGGCAGGTTCTTCCAACCCTTGTAACTTCCAATGGTAATGCGCTGTTCGGCGGTCGTGAAATTGGTACTGCATCTGTTCCGGGCTTTCGTTCGGATGTTGGTATTTGGTTAGATGATTGCCAGTCGCGAGCTGTTGTTGTTCGAATGTTTTATGGAGGAGACAATGATCTTGGACTGATAACCGATTCGAATGCGTTTCCAAACCTAGAATTACCATTCCTCAGTGTGGCCACCAATCCGGCGACGCAAAGCCAAGCCTTGGTTGCTGTTCCCGGGCAATTGAGTGGCAATGTCAATGCGAATCTCAGTTCCAACGTTTACGGTGGTGACTTACTGTTTCGGCGGATGCTCGGTCGAGATAGTCTCGGGCGATGGGATTGGCTGATGGGCTACCAAACGGCTCGCCTCTCCGAATCTCTTTCTCTGCAGTCAACTCGAGAAACGATTCCTGCTGGTACGACGAATTCCGTGACAGACTCTTTCGACGTGAAAAACCAGTTCCACGGTGCAACGTTTGGTTTTAGTGGTGATGTTCGCGACGGATGTTGGTACTTTGGCGGTATGTTCAAACTAGGGCTCGGAAACATGGATCGTTCGGTGTCTATCCGTGGTTCACAAACGACGACGGTAGCTGGCGTACCTAATACCACCGCTTCTGGGCTTCACGCATCCTCGCGAACGAACAGCGGCAACTACTCATTCGATACCTTTGTTGTGTCGCCTGAGCTAAACCTCACTGCTGGCTATAAACTCACGCCGAAACTAGATTTCACGGTAGGCTACAACCTGCTCCGGCTTCCAAAGGTCACTCGTGTTACGGATGCACTCGATCCGCGATTAGCGGTTGATGATGCCGCTGTGCCGACACAGATGAACCCAGCCTTTGTTTTCAGCGAATCCAACTTCACCCTCCACAGCCTCAACCTTGGTCTCCAGTGGAACTACTAGAACTGCATTTGTGAAAATTCTCATTCTAGTTCGAGAGACACTTCGCGCTGGAGTCCAGCCTTTAGGCGCTGTGCATCTTGGATGCTCCAAAAGCGCCTAAAGGCTGGACTCCAGCGCGATGCGACGCTGTCCAATTTGAGAGCTCAATCTTGAAAGCACGCTGGAAGTAGAGCTGCTTTTTCAAGTCTCGGAGAGACTTGACTACGTGGTTCTACAACCAGGGGATTAGTCTTCCTTCGAGCATGTCTGGGAAGGCCTTCTTGATCCAACGTTGAATTTGAGAATCGCTGTATCGAACGCTGAAGTGCCCGCAGATGATGTGTTTGTTCTTGAAGTCATTTTTTCTTGCGACGATATCATCCAAGTGCATGTGGCCATGCTTGTGGATTTTTTCGCGTCGATGACTTGGCGATAAAAAGGTCATCTCGGTGATGAGTATTTCTGCTTCAAACATGGCTGGGCAAGCATCGAGCCCGCCTGGCGCTGTGTCGCCTGTGTATGCAATCATCGGCATTCGAGTTTCAACGGTTACTTCGGTCCCCTCGTTCTTCAAGTCGCGGATCTCATGACCGGCCAGATGAGTAAACTCGGGACGAAGCTTTCTTCGTCGCTCCCAAATTACGAATCCAAGTGACGGAATCGTGTGTTTGGTCGCGCTAGTTGTCACAACCAGTTCTCGCGATAGTTCGATCTCCATTCCAGGGCCAATGCCGATCAGCTCGCATGGAAGTCGGCCTCGATCGAGCCTTCCGAACATTTTCAGCATACCCTCAACCGCGGGAATCGCTTCCTCAGGAAGGTAGATAACCGGTGGTTCCATCTTCATCATGCGCCGCCTGGCAACGTAAACCGGCAACGCTGCGATATGGTCTAGATGGGTGTGCGAAACAAAAATCTTGGGAATGGCCATGAAGTCCCAAGGATGAGCACCAAGGTCGAAACCAACCTTCATCTCATGAATTCGCCAATACGATTGAACTGCTGCCCGCGAATAGCCCTCGATCGTGTAGTTTCCAAGCTTCTGAGCAGACGTGGCGACGTTCGATAGCGACGCTTCCGAAGTCTCCGATTGTGTATTCTTGCTCATGAAGATTGGCGTCGGGTTTTTGTATGGCGAACTATTGATTGCAGAACTTACCGAATGCCAAGCTTATTGAAGGACTGGACAAACATCGAACCATTGTCGACCGTCACGCTTCATCCAATCTGTGGATGCCTCTGGTCCCCAACCACCGACATCGTATGGTGCAAGTGACGGAGCCGCCGGGCTTCGCCACGCGGACATAATTGGATCGATAATCTGCCAAGCTTGTTCCACTTCGTCGCTGCGGGCAAAGAGGCTGGCGTCACCATTCAGTGCGTCTTGTAGAAGACGTTGGTATGAGTCCGGAAGTTCGCGTCCGCCCGTGTCGAATCGGAAGTCAAGCTCCGATAGTCGCATATTCATTTCTTGATCTGGAATCTTGCTTTGGAAGAACAACTGAAGTCCTTCTGCGGGCTGAATCTGTATCACAAGACGATTCGCTTCTGGACTTACGCGGCGGTTCCCACCAAACATTAAATGTGGTGGCTATTTAAACTGAATCACAATTTGAGTGGTTCGACAGGCGAGGGCTTTACCGCTTCTCAAATAAAACGGAACGCCTTTCCATCTCCAATTGTCGATCAACAACTTGAGGGCCGCGAATGTTTCTGTTTGGCTATCAGCTGGTACCCCTTCCTCTTTCAAATATCCGGTGTACTGGCCGCGGATACAAGATTCCGAGTAATCACTCCCCTGGAATCGGCGAACCGCTCGCAAGACTTTTACCTTTTCGTCTCGAACGATGTCTGCGTTGAAGCGAACAGGAGTCTCCATTGCGGTAATCATCATCAACTGGAACAAGTGATTCTGGAACATGTCCCGAAGGATACCCGACTTGTCATAGTATCCTCCCCGTCGTCCCACGGCGACTTCTTCTGCGCATGTGATTTGAACGTGATCAATGTAATTGCGATTCCAGAGTGGTTCGAAGATGGTGTTTCCAAATCGAAGGATCATCATGTTTTGGACTGTCTCTTTGCCCAAGTAGTGATCGATACGATAGATTTGATCTTCGCGAAATACTTTATGAATCGAATCGTTGAGTGAACGCGATGTAGCAAGATCGGTACCGAATGGCTTTTCTATAACAACGCGTCGTTCGCCTGCAGAATCATCTGCGAGACCAGCTTTTCCAAGCTGCGCTATTGCTGGTGCATACAGTTGCGGCATCGTGGAAAGGTAGTAAACCCGAGTCGTTTTCGCATTCGCTTCTAACGTGTCAAGCAAGACCTTGAGCTGAACGAAATCTTCATCCGTAGCAATATCGCCTGATTGGTAGAATACATTCTCAGCAAACGCAGCCCACGACTCCGGTGTGAAGTCGTGTTTTGCAAATTTTGCGGTGGTCACGGCAAGCTGATTACGCCACTCTTCGTTCGTGAATGGGCTGCGAGCAACCCCAACGATGCGAGTCGGCGTCGGTAAACGACCTTGTTGAAAGAGTCGGTACAGCGCTGGGATTAGCTTCCGGCTGGTTAAGTCGCCTGAAGCCCCAAAGATGACCATCGTGTGAGACATAGATTCCTAAGTTTCCTCAAGCGAAGATGCAGTTGAACAAAAGCCTTACCGACAAATGACGCACACTTATGAAGGCTTCTTACGCAAATCAAGCCACTCGCTATGGAACGTGCCTTCCATATCAATTCGCTTGTATGTGTGAGCGCCGAAGTAATCACGTTGTGCTTGCAACAGATTCGCGGGCAGATTGGCCATGCGATAACTGTCGTAGTAAGCGAGCGCGGTTGTAAACGCAGGAGCTGGAATACCCAAAATAGTTGCTGCTGCAACGACCGAACGCCAACCGCTCTGAGCCTTCTCAATTGCTTGTTGGAAGTATGGATAGAGCAGCAGATTCTCGAGGTTAGGTTGCTCGTCAAATGCAGACTTGATCCGATCCAAGAACTGGGCGCGGATGATACAACCACCTCGCCAAAGCAACGCGCAATCGCCGTAGTTCAGATTCCAATCGTATTCCTTGCTTGCTTCTTGCAATTGAACGAAGCCTTGTGCATACGAGCAAATCTTCGAAGCGTACAACGCTTGCTTGACTGCTTCGACAAAAGCCTTCTTGTCCGAAACCAATTGCTTCACCGGAGCATCAAAACTTGCTGTGGAGCCTGCGGATGGCCCCTTCAGAACTTTACTGGCGCGAACACGAGCGTCTTTCACTGCGGAGATTGTCCGAGCGTAAACAGCAGCCGTTACCAACGTGCTTGGAACTCCCAGATCGAGCGCGAGTTGGCTCATCCATTTACCCGTTCCTTTGGCACCAGCAACATCTAGGATTTTGTCTACCAAGTATCCGGACTTACCGGGCTGGTCGTCCTTGGCACTAAAGATATCGCGAGTAATCTCGATCAAGTAGCTTTGAAGCTCGCCACGGTTCCACTCGGAGAAGACTTCGTAAAGTTCTTCATTCGAGAGCCCGCCGACTTCTTTAAGCAAGTAGTAAGCTTCACAAATCAGCTGCATGTCACCATATTCAATGCCGTTGTGAACCATCTTCACATAGTGACCCGATCCGCGTGGTCCAACCCATTCACAGCAAGGAATGTCTTCCTTGGGACCAACCTTCGCCGCAATCGACTGGAAAATTGGCTTGATGGTTTCCCAAGCTGGCTTCGATCCACCGGGCATCAAGCTTGGACCCTTGAGAGCTCCTTCTTCACCGCCAGAAACACCACTTCCCACGAAAAGAAGTCCCTTACTTTCGACATAAGTCGTTCTGCGTTCGGTATCGGCGAAATGGGTGTTTCCACCATCGACCAAGATGTCGCCGGGCTCGCAGTGAGGCAACAATTGCTCGATTAGATCGTCGACGGCTGGTCCAGCTTTAACAAGCATCATCACGATTCGAGGTGTTTTGAGGCTTTTAACAAAGTCGGCAATGCTGTGCGCGCCAAAAAAGTTTTTGCCGTTGGCTCGTCCGGCGAGGAGCTCGTCTACCTTCTCGGTCGTTCTATTAAATACGGCAACCTTGTACCCACGACTTTCGACGTTGAGTGCCAAGTTCTCGCCCATAACCGCCAAACCAATCAACCCAAAGTCGCAAAGCTCGCTCATTTTGATATTCGTTTACTCTTAAAAAACAAAGAAAATTCGTCGCTCCCACACTTGGCCTGGCGTGATGAAAACTGAGCAAAACTCAGCGAAATCAACTATTTCAATATGCCTAACCCGAGCGACGTCTGGACAAGCGGAGTCGAATAGTAGTCGTTACCGTTCGTTCACCCTCTAACTTGCTGAGATCATATAGGAAACTTCTCCGAGTTAAAACTCCCAGTAAATGCTCACCAGAAAAAGACTTGGCAGAGGCGACTGGACGAAATTTCAAGTCACTCTTGAATCTTTCTGCCAAATTCTTCATAAGATCTCCTCGACGTGTGACAGGATGGTCACCGAATGGAAAGCACCAAGGAAGGTGAAAAATGATGGAATGGTTCGAACAGGCGGCCGACGGTTGTACGTGGATTGTTCCCTTAGCATCGGCCATTGGCCTTTGGGTGGCCCGCTTGGTGGAGAATCCAACCTTTAGGATTCATGCCGAGCGAGCTTTCTTTGCCGTTCTCTTTGTGGTGTCTGCGGGAACCCTGCGAACGATGCTAGCCGAGGACCCCTGCTGGTTCCTTGACGGTTGCTCGCTTGGAATCATGATTGTGGGAGCGGTTCTGCCAACCCCAACCTCGCCTGAATCGGTTCCTCTAAGCGATCGAGTTGCGTAAGCTCGCGATGGAGAAAGTCGATTCGGCGCGCTTTCCGTTCGACTCCGACGATGGAGCACGCTATCAACACCAATCAAAATACCGCCAAATACGATTTTGCGATCATCGGAGGTGGAATCGTTGGTATGGCGACAGCTTATCGACTGGCGCAGCGACATCCCAACGCGCGGCTTGTGGTTTTAGAAAAGGAATCGGCCGTAGGGCTACATCAAACCGGTCGCAACTCGGGTGTTCTCCACTCGGGGATCTATTACCAACCCGGATCAATGAAGGCAAAGACTTGCCGCGAAGGGAAGCTATCGATGGAAGCTTTCTGCAGCGAACATTCCATTGCTTGGAATCAATGCGGTAAATTAATCGTTGCTATTGATGAAACCGAAGTTCCGGCACTCGACAGGATCTTTCAACGAGGTCTTGCCAATGGCGTCGTCTGTCGAAAAGTCGACCGACTTGAGATGCGCGAGATAGAGCCCCATGCTGCGGGGGTCGCTGCTATTCATGTTCGAGAAACAGGCATCGTCGACTATGTTGCGGTTACGAATCAGCTCAAAAAAATTCTTCACGATCGCCACCAGGCAGTCCGACTTAACACGACGTTCCTGAAAGCATCCGTCGCTAAGAATGAGGTTCAGATCGAAACCTCATCAGGATTGATCCAAGCCGGGTATCTCATTAACTGTGGCGGTTTGTACTGCGACAAAATCATGCAACGATGTGGTTCAAAGCCACCTGTAAAGATCGTTCCGTTTCGTGGCGAGTACTACCTGATTCGCCCAAACGCTTGGGGACTTTGCCGTGGATTGATTTATCCAGTTCCTGATCCAAGCTTCCCGTTCCTTGGTGTTCACTTCACACGAATGATTGACGGTGGTCTGGAGTGCGGACCGAATGCGGTTCTTGCGCTGGGCCGTGAAGCCTATGACTGGAAGAGCATCCATGTCAGCGAAACTCTTGCGACTCTTTGCAACCCAGGCTTTCTTCGCTTAGCCGGTAAATACTGGCGGACGGGCGCATCGGAAGTCTACCGCTCCCTTTCAAAAGCCGCGTTTGTTACCGCTCTACAGCGATTGGTTCCAGACATCACCGCAGCAGACCTAACGCCCGCACCCGCAGGAATACGTGCTCAAGCGGTTACCGCAGACGGAAAGCTGGTTGACGACTTTCTTATCGTTCATCAAGAGCGAATGACCCATGTTCTCAATGCTCCAAGCCCTGCAGCGACCGCCTCACTAGAAATCGGAAATGCGATAGTCCAGTCGCTTCCTCAAGGAATGTAGACTTTGCAATGTGCGCATAACACACCGTAGAGCCGAAGTGATCCGAGTGAAAGACGATCGTCGCTCTAACGATTTACTGGTGGTTGGTCCAAGGTTCAAAGTTGCCCTATGTCCAGGTCAATACTAGGGTTGATGTCGCTACGGATTGAGAACGATGAGTAATTGTAGGATTGGCTTCCAGCCTGTCGTTCTCGGATTCGACAGGCTGGAAGCCGATCCTACTGGCAATATTGCCTAGCTACAGCTACCTAAGCAATGCTCTAACGACTGGAACTTGGCCAATACTTCGCAATTTTGAGCTTCAAAAAATCAACGCTCCGCGCCAGTTGCTCCATCCCATCGACACCATCTTCGATACTGATCCAGCCATCAAATCCGACGCGTTTCAACTCGGTAAAGATAGCATCGTAGTCATTGAGCCCTTTTCCAATTTCGCCATGGCTTAGTCGCTTTGCATAGCCCGTGACCCCCGCTTCTTCATTTCGTAAGTCTTCAAGCGTACCGGTCGTTAGATATCGATCACTGGCATGCATCGTAACGACTCGATGCGAAACGCGTTTGAGTAACTCGATGGGATCTTCGCCTGCCAAGAAAGTGTTGCTTGGATCATAGTTCACACCAAAACTGGGGTGGTCAATTCTGTCAACAAGCCGACAGAAGATATCCATTTTTTGAGCAAATTCAGGGTATTCCCAGAAGTCATCTTTGTAGTGGTTTTCGATTATCAATTTAATGCCAAGCGATCGAGCGTATGGTAAACACGCTTCGATAGAATCCACCGCGAATTGAATTCCATCATCGACGCTTAACTCAGGGCGGCGCTGACCACTGAGCACTCGGCAATAACTTCCTCCCAACGCGTGTGTCATTTCGATCCAACGTTTTTGCTTAGCAATTTCATTCTTTCGAAACGCTACATCGGGATGAGTGAAATCGGGTGAGCAACACATCATCGGGATGACTTTGCCGGTGTTCTCGACTTCTCGCCGAAAACGTCCCCAATTGGCTTCGTCTTCCATCTCCAGAAACCCAGCGTACCACTCGAGTCCCTGCACATCGAGCGTCGAAGCAAGTTCAATCCATTGGGCAATCTTCATCGATCCGTCCTTACAAAGAGCTTGCATGAAGGCTTTCGGAAAGGCGGCTAGCTTGGGCATTTTGGATTACTAGATCGATTTCTTGGGTTGGTTTAACTGAAGGATTGAACACGATGAACAGTCGTAGGATAGGGCTTCCAGCCTGTCGGTTGCGCAATCGACAGGCTCGAAGCCTATCCTACTTTAATGTGGCTAGCTACAGCTACCCAAGACTTGTTCTACCATTGCGTGGTGAGTGATGATTTTTGACTTGTATCGCGAGATTTTTTAGACTGGTTTGAGCACGGACTTTACTACTTGTCCGCGATGCATTTTATCGAATGCTTCGTGCCACTCCGTGATCGGCCATACGCCACCAATGATCGGATTAACATTCAATTGACCACTGGCAAGCATCGCGATAACGCGTTCCCAAATTGGCCAGTTGTGGCTGAAGCTGCCCTGCAGAGTCACGTTTTTTTGAACGATTGGATCCAAACTAAATCCGATCGGATCACGTCCCCAACCCACCTTGGAAATCCAACCTGCTGGACGGACCAAGTCTATCGCGATTTTCAAAGTTACACTTGCTCCAGCCGCATCGATAACGCCGTCGCAGCCCAGACCGTCTCGCTGGAGTGCCCACGGTTTTGCATCGCCGATGATGCTCTCGCAACCGTATTGTTCAGCTATCGCAAGCCGATGCCTATCGGACTCCAACCCCACAAGTGCGACTTCAGCACCACATAAACGAGCCATTGCTGCGCATAGTATCCCAATCGTTCCAGGGCCCAGTACTACAACACGATCGCCGGGCTCAATGCGTGCGTTTTTTACGACTGCGTTGTATGCAACACAGCATGGTTCAGTAAGGCATGCATTCTCAAAAGGCAGAGCATCCGGAATCGAATGCAAGATTCGCGACGGGACTTTGACATACTTGGTCATTGCACCATGAACACCATATCCGAATCCTTTTCGTGTTGGGTCCAAGTTGTAGAGCCCTCGCCGCGACATCGGATTCTGTGGGTCGATGATCGCTGCGGTTTCACTGACAACACGATCTCCTTCCTTCCAACCATCCACATTCGCGCCAAGCTCGACGATCACGCCGCCAAACTCATGACCAAGCACAACCGGATAATTAACCGGCCACGAATGATCAGCGGTCCACTGATGGAGATCACTACCGCAAACTCCAACGTTGGCAACTTCCAACAACACATCATCAGGTCCGATCGATGGCCTTTCGATTTCGCGTATCTCGACAGAACCTTTTTCTGGAGCAAAATTAACAACAGCGGCTGAAGTCATGTTTATGTCACTTGGAGGGAAGGTATGAGATTGCTAGGCATAAAAATACGTTGCCGAAAGCATGTGAAGCTTATCAGTTTTCACGACGCATTCATTTAGAGCAGCTTGCTGAATGGATCGCATCGCAAATCATGCGAAGCGAACTCTCAAGGTTTCCGTCTGCGGTTCTAAATGAGTCTGCGTCGATGGTCAGTGGTGCACCAAGAACGACTAGCGGCGCACCATACGATGGACATAAGATTGCTTGTTCCAGCGACAGCCCGCCTACTGCTTGGACTGGTATCTTAACCGCTTCACAAACCTCACGAAGTTGATCCAGCGGGCTTGGCATCCGAAGGCCTCTCGCAGCGATACCGCGACGCTCGTCATATCCGATGTGATGGATAACAAAGTCGCAGCCAAGGTCTTCAAGTCGTTTCGCCCCTTCGATCATATTCGGGCAAACCATGTTGTCACCCATGACCTGGACACCGAAGTCACGGCCTGCTTTCACGACACATCGAATCGTTTCTTCGTGGGCTCGCGCCATTACGACCACATGGGTTGCACCTGCGCCGGCCATCATCTCTGCTTCCAGATAACCACCGTCCATGGTTTTGAGATCCGCGACAATTGGAGTATTTGGAAACTCGCGGCGTAAAGCTCGGATACCGTGAAGGCCTTCAGCGAGAATAAGTGGCGTCCCAGCCTCAAGCCAATCAACCCCCGCACGTAATGCCATGTGCGCCGTTTCAATCGCTTCCTTAATGTTGACTAAATCAAGGGAAATCTGAACGATGGGTTTCATTTTTGGTTTAACCGCCGCGTTATTGTTATCATCAATGCCTGTCAGCTTAAACGACTAGTGCTTGATTGTCTTGGATTCCCATGCCAAAATTTGGTATGAAAACGCCAAATAGAAAAGATGATTGGGTGACCAAGAGAGAGCAGTTCCTGAAAGAAATTGCTCCGGAGTCTCATTTTTATCGAGTCTTTGATGGCCTACCAGATACGTACTTTTTTGTGAAAAACAGACTGGGCCAGACTCTGTTTTGTAGTGCCAACTTACCTCATAACCATGGTCTTCGCAGCGAATCAGAAATGATTGGCAAAACGGATGTCGAACTGACTCCTGGTGCTTTAGCAGACAAGTACCTTCTGGACGATGCAGAAATATACCGTACTGGTGAGCCGCTTAACCCCCAGATAGAAATCTGCATCGATCATGTTGGACTACCCAACTGGTATCGCACATGTAAATACCCGGTAAAGAATCGGAACGGAAAAGTTATCGGAATCATGGGCACATTCCAACTGGCAAATATCGACTACCAAAAGGACCCAATCCGCGGCCAACTCGAGGCGGCTCGATCGATGCTTGGAAATCATCTGCTAGAATTTCCGGGGATTCATGTACTTGCGAATTGCAGCAACATGTCTGTTCGAAACTTTCAACGCGTCTTTAAAAAGACCTTTGGGAACAACCCTTACACCTACTGGATGAAGCTTCGTATTCGCGCGGCGAGTGAACTACTGCGAACCAACCGGCTTTCGCTGATCCAAATTTCAAGCCAACTCGGCTTTTACGATCAGAGTAGTTTCACCAAACATTTTAGGCGACATGTGGGCGAAACACCGCGTGCCTTCGCACTCAAATATTCAAAATGAGTTTACAGATCACATTTCAGAGTTGATTTTAAAAAGTACACCAATACCCCATTTTTCTGCGCCCCACCTTCTTTGATTTCCATCGCACTCCTGCGAGCTGGAATGATTTGGTTCGAGTAGGAGTACGATTACCGCTAATGGCTGAGTACGAGTACGGATAGTGAGTAACGATGAACAGAAGCCCCAGTAGTAAAAGTGGCGACCGATTAGTAGAGTCGCAAATGGATAGCTATGTTTTGTTGACAGAATGGTACCCAATGATGACGGTCTATAAGTCTTTTTGGTTTTTCGTGATCGTTTTAATCGCTCGCGTGGATGCAGGTGAATTGATTCGGATACCAGAAACACCCGGCCCGTACACAGTCGAACAATGGAAGCGAGACTGGCCGCGGTGCGAGTTTGAAGATGGGATCAAAGAAGGACGCGTGGAGGTGATCCGAGCTAACGAGAAGTCTTGGTTACGCGTTAATTATGCGAAAGGGGAAATTGGGCCTGATAAAAACGGTGCCGTCTGGAGATGGCCATTCGGTAATCGAGAAAGTGCGGAACTGAAGTATACGATCCGCTTTTCATCGGACTTCGATTTTGTGAAAGGGGGAAAACTCCCTGGGCTCAGCGGCGGCCCCGAAAACATCAGCGGTGGTAAGCCTGCCGATGGAAAAAACGGCTTTTCAGCAAGATTGATGTGGCGACGTGACGGTCGTGGCGAAGCCTATGTTTATCACGCACAGCAAGCGAGTAACTACGGTGACAGCTTCCCTTTTCCAAGTGACTTTCGGTTCCCAAAAGGACAACCGATCGACGTTCGAATCTTGGTGAAAATGAATCATCCCAATCGAAAGGATGGGGGGCTCCAAGTCTGGGTTCGCTTGCCTGGCAAAGAAGAGTTATTGGTAGTTGATAAGCCTAATGTGCAATGGCGAACTACCGACCAATTCGGCGTTGATAGCATCTATTTCGATACTTTCTATGGTGGCGGAGATAAAAGCTGGGCGCCCACCAATACCGGTTTCGCTGAATTCACAAGTATCGAAGTATCTTCAGTTGATCGTTGAGGACTAACTTGAAGACTGGCCTTCTGAAATCTGAGCCGATAACGTTAGTTTTAAAATTGCGTTATTTGGCATTCGAGACGCTAGATACTTCGGTTTTTCGTACTCGTACTCGAACCACCGGATTCGAGTACGAGTACCGTCTTCGACTGAGTACG
>JAIYDQ010000075.1 GCA_027487375.1 Planctomycetaceae bacterium | reverse complement strand
ACTTCTCCGGCGCATAGTGCAGGAGTTCCAGCATCTTGGCCCGAGCCTTTGCCTTCCACGCCGCGAGATCAGCATACTCGTCTTGCACGAACGACAGTGGCACCTCGCCACGTGGCTTCAGCATCTGTACGTAGACATCCAGCGTCCCGGTGTGCGGCCCGATCAACGGTGGTGTGGGATTCATCGAGTAACGAATCTCGGGCTTGGATTCACCAGCGATCGCTTTCGATGATGAGACAGCAACAGCACCGGCAACAGTGCTGATGAATAAGCGGCGTGTATTCATGAAGGCGTTAGTATTATCAACGAATCGGCGTGCAACGAACCTGGGTAACTGCGCTTGAGTTTCCGCATTTAGGTGATGCTAAAGGATTTGACCTTCCACGGCAAGAAACCATAAGATGAAAGAATAGACATTGTGAGTCTCAGTGGATTACGTGCAATGCATATCCCAACTTGTTTTCACAGCTTGTTTTCGAAGGTATTCATCGGCGTCCGAGTAAATGGAGCCTAACGCGTCACAGCTCCGCTCTGGGAACCAACTCGCTTCGCTCCGAAGAAATCGGAGTCGAGGAGGTACATCGAGTCAGCGTGATCAATGAGGGCTCGTGCCGACGGCATAACATCGTGCGTCTCGCCATCCCACGTGACATTCACAAGTTCCTCCACAAGCACAACGGCGGATGATGACTCTGCTGAAGACCGATTCGCCCGATTTACGCATTGCAAGGAACAATCAACGACTCGATTGAATACGTCTTCCTTCAGAACGTTCGCAAGACAGCTAGGACTGAACGCAAGCTCTATCCCCTTCTCAAAGCAGCCAAGCTCTCAACTGAAGAACAAGAAAGCGATAAAGAGAGCTTGACGAACTTCGATACAAGCAACCTCAGTTTGGACGCACGGCTAGACTTCCTCGAGCATGGTCTTTGCGTCGCCGAAGGTCTTTGGATGCAGATCCATCTTGTCCATCATCGAAAGGAACAAGCGGCACAACTGACGTTCTGGTTTTTCTTTGTAGTCGAGCACACGTCCACCTTGGAGACGACCTCCAGCGCCACCGAGAACGATGATGGGTAACTCGTCGTTGTTGTGCTTTGCACCGACCATCATGCTGGAGCAGTGCATCAGCATTGTGTTGTCGAGCAACGTCCGCGAACCTTCCTGGATGCTGTCAAGCTTTCGAGCGAGATACGCGAGCTGCTCCATGAAGAGCTGGTTCACCTTGAGATAGTCTTCGCCGTCGCTGTGCGAGAGAAGGTGATGGATCATGTAGTCAATGCCGTGGCCAGGCTGCTGCACGCTGGGAAGATTCGGGAAGCGCAAGGCGCTATGATCGTTGTTGAGCTTTAGCGTCGTGATGCGTGTTGTGTCTGTCTGAAAGCCGAGGACGAGGATGTCGCACATTAGATTCATGTGCTCGACGATGTCTTGCGGGATGCCATCGGCAGGACGTTGCATGTTCGGTTTGTCGAGTGTCGGCCGCCAGCCTTGCAACTCGCCACGCTTGCCTGCGTTCTCGATTCGCTTCTCCACTTCACGCACGCTGTCGAGATACTCGTCAAGCTTGCGTTGATCGTCAGTGCTGATACCGCGTCGCAGATCTTGTGCATCGGCGAGTACTGCATCGAGCACGCTTTTGTCCTCCGGCGACGCGTCGTCTCTGAAAAGACGATCAAAGGCGAGTGCGGGATAGAGCTCTAATGGCGTAGGCGTGGTCGGTGAAGACCATGAGATGTGCGAGCTATAGAGCATCGAGTAGTTCTTGTGCACCGACGGGTTTGATTTCTCGCACGCTAGTACAAGGCTAGGCACCTTTGTGCTGCGATCGTAGGTTTGTGCCAATAGCTGATCAAAGCTTGTTCCAGAACGTATGGCACCACCGCTTGCGATCGGCGCACCCGAAAGCATATTGCCGGTTTGCGAACTATGGATGTTTCCCTTGCGAGCCTCTTCATGGTACAAGCCTTTTACAAACAACATCTTCTCGCGGAAGTCGGCAAGCGGCGTCAATACTCTACCCAGCTCCATCGCCTTCCCTTCTCCTTTGGCCCACCATTCTTTCGATTGAAAGCCATTTCCAGAGAAAGTTACACATAAACGAATCGGTGCTTCGCTCGACGCGGATTTCGTTGTCTCATCACCCCAAACTTGCATCGATTCCAACCAAGGAAGGGCCATCGTGACACCAATGCCTCGGAGAAAGGTACGCCTCGCGAATTGATGGTTCTGCATGAGTGTTGTTCCTTAGATGGTCGATTGCAGTTTCAAGTAGTAGTCACAAACCGAGTGCCAGCTACTTTTTAGCGACGGTGCGATCGTTGCCTCGAATTTCTCGAAACTGTGGGCTTCTTACGATTAACTCGACTAAATCTCCGACACGATGTCCTTCTAACTTAGTCATTTTCTCAATCAATGGCTGATCCGATAACTGAACACTACGTCCGAGCGCATATCCCAGCAACTTGCGGCTAAACTGCTTCAAAAAATCTTTGCTTCTTCGCTGTAAAAAATACTCTCGCAAGTCATTCATCCCCGCGATGGCCGTTCCGTCGTACAAGACCGTTTTCGTATCGGCATCACGGATACGTCCAATGGCATCGAAACCTTCTAATGCGAAGCCAAAGGGATCGATACGCTTGTGACAGCCCGCACACATTTCATCACTGCTGTGAAGCTCGATCAACTGTCGCTCACTCAATCCAGCGGGAGCCTCTTCAGGAAGCGTCGGGACACCTTGGGGAGGATTGGGGATCTTCTCACCCAGCATGACTTCGCTGAGCCAAGTCCCGCGCAGAATAGCACTGGTTCGCGAGGCACCCGAATGTTTTGCCAGCGTCGCGGCAAAGCCTAACACTCCGCCTCGCCCGAGTTCTCGCAAACCATCGATGCGCTGCCAGCCTTCGCCAGCGAATGGCAAACCGTAGTGATCGGCCAACGATTGATTGAGGAATGAATAGTCAGCGTCAATCAGAGAAAGAACGCTGCGATCGTTTTGAAATAGATCGATGTAGAAGCGAGTGACTTCTTCCTGCATGTCGTCGCGCAACTCATTGAATGTGGGAAAGTGCCGTTCGCTCTTTTCATCCAAATCAGCGACATCGCGTACATGCAGGTACTGGCAGCCGAACTCCGTGGCCAAGCGGCGAATGCGATCATCCTTCAGCATGCGGCGAGCTTGCTCGGTCAAGACATCCGGATCGCATAGTCGACCCGCTGTAGCAACAGCGCGCAATTCCTCGTCGGGTGTTGATGACCAGAGAAAATAACTGAGCCGCGTCGCGAGTTCTGTATCGTTCACCGGTCCGGTTATCCTGGAGGGTGTCTCGCTACGATACAGGAACGCTGGTGAAGTCAGCACGCGTACGAGCATCAAACGCGGGTCGAAGGCTTTCAGGTTGTCGATTTCTTTTTGCGTGAGCGGTCGACGCCAAGCCTTCTCGGCAAACGCGAGCACAGCATCCTTCTGAGGCTCGATGGCTTTCTTTTGTTGCTCTTTGAATTGTTCAGCGGCTCTCAGAAACGGTTGACGTAATGGTTCGAATACGCTGGGCTTCGCATCCTGTGTCGCAAACTGGAATAGCTGCTCAAAGACATCGACTTGCTTGAGTGGCGCTTGGCTCACGAACAGTAGTTCATCCCATACGCGATCTAGTTCGTTTGCTTCCGCTTCGGAGAGCATCAGACGGCGCAACAGATCATCTTCGCGGTGAAACAGCTTCAATGTCACGACTTCGTCTACCGGCACGATGCGCTCGTAGCAAAGCGCAATCGGAAAGATCGAACGAAACTCATCCAAGGCCGCTTCGAAGCGACCGCGAGCCTCGCTGGCATCATTTACAATGATCGGAGCGCTGTGTTGCGTGATGAGGTTGTTGTCACTCCATTGGCCCTCCTTGGTCGCGTTAACCGCTGCGCCAGCGACTAGGCTCGCCGCATTTGCGGGCTTTTCAGTAAGCACCTGCATCTGTACACTGCCATTGGTTGGTGAGGCAAGTTTGCCAGTGACGACGAATTCAGTACCGTTTGCAATCGCCGCAGGGATGTTCACTTCAAGCACCGATGGCGCTTTGGTATTCAGATCAGCCGCAATCGTCTCATCCAGCCGATCTCGCAAGAAAGGTCGCAGCAAGGGTGAGTCGAGCGGGAAGTCCTTCTCCAAGAATTCCCGCACCTTGACCGCTAACTCAGGCGAAGGTTTTTTTAGCCACTCCGCGATAGGCTCAGGCAAGTCTGGTGCGGCACCGAGTGTCGCTGGCTGGCTAAGAAAGTGCCACGGGCCATGCGGATTACCCTTCAGAATGTTAGGTGATACGTCCTTTGCAAGATCCCAGTTCTGT
>JAIYDQ010000502.1 GCA_027487375.1 Planctomycetaceae bacterium | reverse complement strand
GGTCCGTTATCTTACAGACCGTGTATGGAATGGCGATATCTATTTTCTCGTGGTTGCGAAAACAGAGAAGGATATCATTTTTCGTGAAGAGATTGAGTATCTCAAGTCACGATTTCCCCGGTTGCATGTTTGTATCACGTTAACAAGGTCTGAGCCGCAAGGTATGTGGCAGGGCGAACGCGGTCGAGCTAATGCGGACCTTCTTCAACGGTTTGTTCCGAATCTAACAAAGACACCAGTCTACCTTTGCGGACCAAACGAAATGATGGATGCAACGCGTGATTTGTTGCTGAGTGTTGGCATCCCGATGGATTTGATCAAGACGGAAGCATTCGTTTCACCGGGCGTTGCTGCAATCGAAGCAGCTTCTTCCAGTCCCGCAGCGATGGATAGTGTCGATGACATTCGCATGAATGGTGCGGACCCAGTTGATGCCGACAGCGACAGAAAGTCTGACGCATCGACGACTGTAACATTTGCTCGCTCCAATCAGGAAGTAGAGATCTCAACCGCCACTTCGATTTTGGAGGCGGCTGAAGAGCTGGGTATAGAGCTTCCTTTCGAGTGTCGTTCGGGTGTTTGTGGTCAATGCAAAACAAGGCTGTTAAAGGGGCGCGTCGTCATGGAGACAGAAGAGGCTTTGACGCAAGCGGAGAAGTTGAATGGATTTATCCTTGCCTGCCAAGCGCACCCTCGCTCGGATGTAGAAGTAGACGCTTAGCGATTTCGCCGTGTGAGGGTAGTTTCGATGATCCAACCAATTTCAGTCAGTCAACCCGAGCGTCGAATTCGACGTCGCGTTTTGTTTCGAATCGGGATGTTGTTAACTGCGGCTCGATTGTTACCCCCCAAACATGTACAAGGCCAACAAGGAACGGCCACTCAAGGAACGCAAAAGATGACATCCAACTCTCGATTATTCTCGTTCGTTGGCGGAGCAACTGGGCCATGGAAAGTTGTTCAACAGTTTTCTATCTGCGGCGACCCATTGGGGGCGATTGAAAGGCTTCAGTATGTCTCGGGCGAGGCTGATCCATCGTTGACGGGCGTCGACTGGATACTTCGTGGAGTCACTAGCAATGAACGTTACACAACGCGTGAGGAGAAGGACGCTCTTGTGGCTAATCAGGCCGCGCTTGGACGCAATGATGCAGATTTTGGCGTGCTGATTCCGATTCGAAAGAACCCGGATTGGTGGAAGCTTACACAAGATGAACGTAGAAAAATTTTCGAAGCTGATTCACACCATAATGCAATTGGGATGGAATACCTTCCCGCGATCGCACGTCGACTGCATCATTGTCGCGATTTAGACGAGCAGCAACCATACGATTTTTTAACTTGGTTCGATTTTTCAAGGAAAGACTTGCCCGCCTTTGAGCGTCTACTTGAGAGGCTTCGAGGAACTGAAGAATGGAAGTACATTGATCGCGAATCGGAGATTCGTGTTACTCGTGACCTTGCCTCATAGCTCTGTGAAGTTTTGCAGTCCGTTTACATGGCGATGGTCGCTTGACAAACGCTGCTGATTTGTCGTCTACCAGATGGAGAACAGTTTAATGAGTATCATTGCAAGGTCGTTAATGTTTGTGGCGATGGCTTTTGCCGCATCGGTTGCAAGCGCCGAGGCTCCAACGAATTTCACGTTGCAGTCCGCGCTAGACAACTCGAAGTTTGATCTTTCCGCTAATAAAGGAAAGACTGTTGTCCTTCACTTTCTATTGAAGACCGAGTGCCCTTACTGTCAGAAATATACACGCGAGTACGCCAAGTTGGCCGCTACCACCCCCGACATCGTACACGTCTTCATCAAGCCCGACAGTGTCGAGGCGATTAAGTCATGGACGGAAGGTCTCAACAAGGAAGGACTTGATAAACTCCCGAAAATCTATCGAGACCCCGACGCAAAACTGGCAGATCGATTTGGAATCCCCGACGGTTATCGATTCCACGGCCAAAAGGTCCACTTCCCAGCATTGGTCGCACTGGACGGAAATGGCATCGAACTATTCCGATACATAGGAAAAAACAACGGTGACCGCATGTCCAGCAAGGACTTTTCAGTAAAAATCGAGTCCATGAATTCGAAATAACCGAAGGGAGCCTTTCGATTCGACGTGCATAAATGACATAATCGCCTGCTCACGAGTATTGCGATTTGTGATTTGGGCGAGGTTGACGTCGGCGGGAGGTGAGTGCGTCGCAAGCTAGTGTCTGTTAACCCAAGCATTGATCACAGTCGGCAGCTTAATCGCTGCAATCAGAAGCGTTACTTTCGATGCATCAGAGGATTTACCAAAAGCCAATTACTTAAATAAGCTTTTGGGCCTCCCAATGATCTTTCGTCTCTGAGCGCTCAACATACAGGACAACTTTATCGTCAAGTAGATTTGGACGTACGCGTTTTCCTACATCTACACTTCCCGCAGTTATCTCGTGCCTGCCGTCGAGAGTACGAATACTATCCACTCCCCGATGAATTAACTCTTGGATCGATAAGGTGCCTGAAATGTCAAATGCATCTAATCCTGATTTTCCGCTGTAAATCACGCGACCGCTGTTGCCACTACTTGCCAGACCGACTGCGGCTAGTGCGCCAATTACTCCATCGCTGGTCCCACCTAACCCCTCCAGATATATGCCGATTTGCATGGCAAGAGCTTGAGCCGCCGCTTGCGTGACAATCTCGGATTGGCACAGGTGGCCGAACTTCGACACCTTAGGAGCGGTAGTCTCACAGGCTACGCACAACCCAGGATCGCTACCCAGTGGTGCCCAGTCGAGAATAGTCTGACGAAGAAATGCAATTAGTACCATTCGGTCGGAATCGGAACTTGTGTTGATTTGAAGGCACGCACAGCCATTCTTGTTCGTGCATGGCACACGCGGATCTTGTAGCAACTGATGGCGAGTAATTAGATTGCAGTAACCAAGTGATCCGAGATTAACTGCTATGTGCTGAGCAAGTTTGTTAGTGCCCGGAGTATCAATTAGATCGGTATCGTCGATACCGATGAATAAACGATCTGAATGCGTCATTGGAGCGTTAGGTTCTTTTGGTTTCTCGAGTCTCGGCGATCAATCCGCAAACAAGCCCGCTCAGAACGCCACACAAAACGAACGACATAAACACACCGATACCAAATGACTGCAACTGATGGTCTTCACCTAATAGCGAGTCAACAATGTTAGCTCGAAAAAGAAATGCGATCGAGTTAGCTGATCCGCCCGCTAAACCAAATGCGAGGATAGCGAACTTTGGCCTATGGCTGGCGATTCTGGATGCGAGATCTAACAGAGGACCGATCAACAGCAGTGCTGCTGTGGGCGAAATCTTGGGGGTGATACTGAAGAGCGGAGTGATCGTGAGCGCGCCGGCAGCGAAGAGACTCATAACGAAGCCAATGTTTCTGTCTTTCGAAAGATAGTAACCAAGCGCCAGCGGAATCATCGCACGCAGTATGGCACTTCCCGGGATTCGGAGACTGGGATGAACCAATACGAGGAGCAGAGCTGCAGAAATTCCACATGAGCCAGCAACAATCCAGAATGCAACTCTACTGGTAACTCGATTGTTCAGCGTTGAGATCGGTGACGACGCATTACTTTGACTAACGCTATTCATGCTCATGTTTCCTGCTTACTTTAACTTCTAGTAACATCCCGTTGCCCCCTAGTCCCTTTTGACTGGAAACAAGAAGAATGTTTGTGTCAGGTGTTGCCGGGGAAAGTCGAAGGGTAATATTGCGCCCAGCGTTCAACGCCAAACGAAGGTCTTCAATCAACTTCAATTCAATGGAGGTGCTTGGATATTCTAGCGTTTCTTCGGCGAGCGACTGTGACGCTCCGGCCATCAATCGGCTATTGTTCCATGTTAACCCATCGGTGGTTGTAGCAGGAAACTGTGGCTCGCGTGGACGACCTCCCCCTTGAGACCAGCCAGAATCGCTCACCCAACTTACGGTGAGCCTTGGCTTCTCCGAGATGGGCGATCGGAACAACTCATTCCCTGGTTTAGCGCCCGCTTCGAAAGCCCAATCTAGTTTTAATGTGAGTGATTCCACGTCCCAATCCGAAGAGCCAATAGCCTTGTCAAAGTGCATTTTAAAATTGATTGTTTGAAATTGAATGAAGGCCTCAAACATCTTTTCGCTTGGATCGCTCGAAGCATCAATCCCCGCAATAGCAAGTGCTCCTGCACTACCGTAGTTCGCATCTGGATTTCCTTCATAAACAAAGGTGTCTTCTATAGCCGTCAACGGATACGATTCTGGAGACGGTTTTGGACTCGCATTAGTGTTCAACCAAACAATTGCCAGCAGGCATGATCCAATCGCTACAAGCCAGGGAACATAACGGATTGCGTTTCTCGATTGACTAGTTTGCATTAACATTGTCTGCGGCTAGTTCTGAGCCGCTCCTTGTGCTGATTGCAACCAACACTGATTGTTCAGTCTGACTTGTCAAGAAGCGGGTACTGCCGTCGATAAAGTTGAAATTCGCACCGCCAGGGTGGTTGCTCCCATAGGCGCAAACGCGCATATCCGAGTATTTGTCGAACTCAGCGAAGGAAGTTGCTGGAGGATTTTGATTCGCTCGTTGTCCAAAGTCGAATGGTAATCGATAGTTGATAGGCACATAGGCACTCATCGTTACATGACCTACCATTCGCCTACTTGTGGATGCGGCCCACCATCCCAAGCTATGGAGCGGGTCGCCCCAACCTTGATCAGTAAAAGACTTGTAATTACGATCAGTGTGCGATCGCTCACCAAAATGAATCGTTTGGCTCGTCCCATCAATTATCTCTGCAAGTCGTACCGGTCGCTGAAAGGGTTTTGGTTCTGAAGCCTCACCGGTAGTATGATAGACTCCATCCGCTGTCGACGACGATGGAAAGAAAGAGCGTGCCCCACCATTGCCGCCATAGCTACCAATCGCATAAGTCCAATTGCGATTTGGAATGGGCTGTGGATTGGCAGAAATCTCATCTGACGGGCAAACATAAATAGGCAACACGACTGCGCTGTTTGAAGCCGGACCCTTGTTCACGTTGTTCATGGGATCATTGAATACCCACTGCGAGTGGAGTGTTTCTTGCTCAAGGAATGGAAGCAGCGATGTAAACACGGATACGCCGCGATATGCTACC
>JAIYDQ010000285.1 GCA_027487375.1 Planctomycetaceae bacterium | reverse complement strand
CTCAATGAACTTGGCGTTGCGATCATTTACCCCAATGTGCGAGGTTCTGCGGGTTTTGGAAAGTCCTATTTGAAGATGGATAACGGGCTCAAGCGCTTTGACTCTGTGAAAGATATTGGTGAATTAATAGATTGGATTGGCACTCAACCAGACCTGGATGCTAATCGAATCATGGTCACTGGCGGTTCCTATGGCGGATATATGACGCTGGCATCCGCGGTCGAATATAACGACAAGATTCGTTGCTCACTGGATGTGGTCGGTATCTCTCACTTTGGTACATTTTTGAAGAATACCGAGTCGTATCGCCGTGATCTTCGACGAGTCGAGTATGGAGATGAACGATTGCCAGAGATGATTGAATTCTTTGATCGCATAGCGCCCCTCAAACAATCGCACAAAATCAAAAAACCGCTTTTCGTTGTGCAGGGGGGAAATGATCCACGAGTCCCGCTCAGCGAGGCCGAACAGATGGTTGCTCAAGTGAAATCCAATGGAAGCCCTATTTGGTACATGATGGCTAAAGACGAAGGTCATGGCTTTCGAAAGAAAAGCAACGCTGATCTACAGTTCTATGCGACGGTACAATTCGTAAAAGACTTTTTGATCAACCAGTAGAATACAACTGAGTCGTCTTTGATTGCCCCGCTTTTAATCTCGCAAGCTCCTGATAAATCGCTGGTAATTGATTTGGCAAGTCTTCAGCAATAAGCCCTAGTCCGAATCGATTTGCCGCTTCACCATGTATCCAAACTGCAGCGAGAGCGGCAAAGAAGGGCTCCATACCTTGTGCGAGCAGCCCTAGCAATATTCCGCTCAGGACATCCCCAGCCCCCGCCGTTGCCAACGTCGCCGGTGCATTCGTGTTGATCACCGAGCAACCGCCAGGTTCTGAAATCACCGTGTCCGCTCCTTTGAGTATGATCACAGCATTACTTTGTTTTGCTGCCACACGACTTCGTGACAGCTTATCACCTGTCGCATCAAAAAGCCGTTGAAACTCTCCTTCATGGGGAGTCATCACACAAGGACCTTGGATTGCTTGGTAAAGTTCTCCGGGATTGGCTTGAAATGAGGTCAGCCCGTCGGCGTCTATTACGGTTGCCCTTCCGGTTTGCAACATCGCCAACACGCGACATTTCGTTTCCTCGCCAACTCCAGCACCGGGTCCGATGAGGAATGCATTAAACCTTTTGTCCTTCAATAACAGATGAAAGGCATCTTTATCGACTAGCGGATGAACCATGATGCTAGTTAAGGCTGCCGCATAGATTGGAAATGCCACCTCTGATACTGCGATGGTAGTCAGTCCCGCTCCTGACCGCGCCGCGGCGATTGCCGAAAGTCTCGCCGCGCCTGTCATCGGATAGCCCCCTGAAATCAAAGCATGTCCGCGTTTATACTTATGATCGGTAGCATTCGGTAAGGGTAGTTTATCGAGCCAGAGGGCAGGGCTGTTCTCGAATGTATCGGGTATCACTTTTGAAAGAACGGTCTCGGGGATCCCGATATCAGCTACAACGACGTCGCCACAGTAGTTGCGACCCGGCAAAAGAAGATGGCCAGGCTTTTTTCGAAAGAATGTGACAGTAACAGTAGCGGGGATTGCTCCCAGGCTAACTCCAGAATCTCCCATAACGCCTGTCGGCACGTCGATCGCAAGCACGTCTATTCTTCGGGAAGCAACCTCGGCAAGTGTGTCCAGGGAGTCTGCGTCGAGCGGTCGATTAAGGCCCGCGCCAAAGATTGCGTCCACAACCAGCTCGGCATCTTGAACGACATGCGGCTTTAATGGTTCGACGATACCTTTCCATTGATCGGCATGAAACCGAGCTTCACCACGAAGCTTGTCAACCGAGCCTAGAATCGCAACTCGAACTGGCCACCCGGCGTCTTGAAGGAGTCTCGCCACAACAAAGCCATCTCCTCCATTGTTACCAGGCCCACACAGAACGATCGTCGAACGCTTCGCCCAACGTTTGATAATCTCCCGGGTAACTGCACGACCAGCATTTTCCATCAGCGTCGCGGCAGGGACACCGCTTTCGATAGTTAGTCGATCGGCCACACCCATCTGACTGACACTCAGAAGAGCACGACTTAAGTTCAAGCCAAGTCGCATCGCAATTTGCCTTACTTTTAGCTTTAGAGGAATGAACCGTCGTTACCTGGGGTAAGTATAGCGAAAACGAATTGTACGACTGAATCCGTGCTTTCTTACCCCGCAACTTAGACCAACAAGTAAAAGCTTTTCTGAAGCGATACGATTCTTCCGAGTCGCGACAACATATCACTCTACTTGGAAGCGGATCTTAGCCACCTTTGTACTTGCTGCCTGATTGGCTGTCAGGAGCGATGGTCTGGTCGAATGCTGCACCTACTGTGGAAGGTGGTCGATTACCTTGCGTGGAGGCGATTGCTCCAGATACATTTGAGAAGGATTCAACCGTAGGGTTTCCGGAGTTGATGGATTTAGCTAACTCCCTTTCGTGTCTGCCCCACCATGCGTCGGCATCGTCTTGACTCCATGGTGCCGTGCTGCCAGCGTTCCTTAAAAGGTTTGACAAATCGCGAGCGGTTTGCGGTCTTCGAGCTCGTGACTTTTCCAAGCAAGAGAGTATCGCCGACTCCAAACCTTCGGAAACCGATCGGCCCAGTCGCTTCGACAAAGATTCGGGGATTGAAGTGATATGATGCTTACATAGCTCGCTGAGAGTATCGGCTTGAAAAACGGTTTTTCCTGTAATCAAAAAATAACCAACCGCGCCCAGCGAATAGAGATCGCATCGTCCATCGACCGAGTTGGGCGATTGGATCGACTCGGGTGACATGTATAACGGCGTTCCGGAAAGGCCCGAAGATTCATCCGTAGGCACTGCATCGTCAAGCGATTTCACTAAACCAAAATCGAGTACCTTCACGACATCGGATTCGCTTCCTCGTCGATTGAGCATAATGTTTGCGGGCTTGATATCGCGGTGAACTAAACCCTGTGAATGTGCTTCGAAAAGCGAACCACAGACTTGTTGTAGAATATGAATGACTCGTCCCTCGGGCTGTGGACCGTAGCGGTCGACAAGGGTCTGCAGGTCGATACCATCGAGATACTCCATCGCATAGTAAAAGACTCCTTCCGGTGTTCGGCCGTAATCGTAGATTGCAATCGTGTTTGGGTGATTGAGATTGCAAGTAATTTGGACTTCTCGTTCAAATCTCCCGATCGCGGCCTCACTCACTTTATCTACTTGAAGCATTTTGATTGCCGTCGGTCGGCGAAGCATTGCGTGATGCCCTTTGTAAACGACTCCGATGGCCCCCGCGCCAAGAAGCTTATCCAGTCGGTACTGCCCAAGTTGTTTCGCCTCGATCGCGGACTTTTGTGCTTCTCGTTGCAACCGAGCCACGATGAGCGTGAAGATGAAGATTGCGATCGCGGCGACGACCAGCATTGCATAAAGCGAGTAGAAAGACCATTTCAAGATCGTAAGCGGGCGATAAGCTTCCGCCGTATTGATCTCTGTAATCAACCCCATGTCGTAGTCGGGCAACCATGTCCACGCCCCAACAGATTGTGAGCCTTGGTAACCTCGATAGCCTTCCATATTGACTCCAGTTGTACCGCTTACGACAGCGGAACAAATCTCAGTCAATGGTAATTCCGCTCGACGTACCTTCGGTCGATATCCGGCTGCCAAATCACCTCCGGGATCACGTACAAGAACTTTTAGAATTGAGGAGGTTTCCTCTTGATCAGGTAAAACTCCCGATAGCACTAACTGTTCATCGAAGCGACTATTCGAGACCATTAAACCTTGTCGATTGACTGCGTAAGTCTCACCTGTGTCCCCGAGGCGTCCCAATTGCAGGATTTCCGTAAACTCGCGTTCAGGACGGATGCGCATGGCTAGGGCTGCGACGACTTGTAGATTGTCGTCAACGACAGGTGCGGTCACGAACATCGTTGGAGTCTCTGTACGCATTCGACCCGCTCTGTCCTTGAGCATCGCGATACTTGGAAATGGGACGGATACCGTTGGTTTTCCTTCAAGAGCTTTGTTCAAGAACGACTCGTATTGCGAAATTGTTTTCCCTATTAATTCTTGAGTCTGCGCCGCAATGATTCTTTGATTGCGGTCTGCTAAAACAAACCCCACAAAATCGTGAGCCGTCATACTCACGTCGAGCTCATTTTTTAGCTTCGTTTGGAGTTCCAAATTCATGCGTTTAGTTTCAATGGAAGAACCATCCGCAGTGTCTTGTCCCTCCAACAATTTGCTAGTTGCAACCAGCTCTACAACCAACTTGCGTATCTGCGGGTCGTTAGCCAGCGTAATCGCGCTAGACTCCTGTATCTTGAACCACTTTTCAAGCATCGCACGCTCGATATTCATAAGTGTCGTTAACTCGGATCGAACGCTGTTTTTGATCGTCAAGTTAATCGAACTGCTCACCAAGTAGCCAGCGACCGATAAGATGAGCATCGCAATAATCGGCCAAACCCAAAGCTGCTTTTTAAGAAATGCCCCGGTTCGACTCACTGTACGCGAAAGCGAGGTTTGTCCGAAGGTCATGTGCGCTTGCACTTCATTGGACTTAGAGCGACCGCTTGAAAGCCATTTTGAAAACACAGGAAGCATGTTAACCGTCCAAACCAGAAGCACAATAATTGCCGCGAATATCGCTTAGAAGCGGACTTCTATACTACTTGGCGACCATTTCGTTAGCAAATAAACCAGCCGAAACCAGTCGAGTGAACCGGTGCAGGGCAGAGTCTCCTATTCCGAGCGTGTGCCTCAGCGTCTTCTACAAAGACATCCGATTCGCGAGAACAAACAGGTCTGCAGCTTGCGATATGACAGGGGTTTTCCAGATAAAACGCGATTTTTGAATGCCAAACCATATCGGGTTGTAAATCAAGACTTGCTTGCGCTATCCCCACCAATAATCACCCAAACGGTTGCCCCCAGCACGAGGCACATGCCGACAAGACTGCCCGCCGACGGTATGCGGCCTTCTAAGATCCACTTCATCAGTCCAGCGACTACGACTTGGGAAAGCCCGACGACACTAACGCGTGCTGGTGGACCGGCAGCAAATGCGCGAGTTAAGCAAAGCTGACCAACTGTCGCAGCAACACCGACTCCAATCAGGCTCCAAACACTTATCGCGTCGACCACTTTAGTAGGAGGTGACACAGGCAAAAATATCCAGACTAAAAGACTGCAGACAGTCGCGACGCCTGAAAAATGAGTAACGATAGCACGTGGGTCAACTGATCGAACTTTATGCAAATTGATGAGTGCCACGCCGCTCAGAATACCAGCCAATACGGCCAATGGGATCGCTACTTCAGGAACATGCAATTCGGAGCTAACCACGTACGTAGGCTGGATGGCACTCGTATAAACCATCCACATTCCAACGCAGCTAATCACTAAGGCTACCCATGTTCGCCAAGAGGGTATGACGCGAAGCAGTGGCCACGACAAAACAGCGACCCACAATGGATACATATTCGTTAACGCAAGGACAATCTCAACATCGTAATGTGTCATCGCGTAGAAGCCACAAATCATCGCTAACCATCCGGAAATCGATCGAATCCATAAGCTACCGGGGCGCAGAAATACCAGATGAGCACGAAACGCTAAGGCGAGGCTTAGCGCGAGAATTGTCGCCACACCCGACCGAACAATGGTGATCCATGCGAAGGAGAACTGTTCACGCAACGACTCGGTCAGCAGCGCCATGAAGGCGAAAGCAATTGAGCCAATCAGCATCCATACATAAGCCAATCAATAAGTCTCCTAAGCCTGTTCAGCATACTCTTGTATGATTTAGAATCTTTCCCTCAGCACTTGTCAGAGTTTACCATAGAAACATCCTACACCGGTTCCGAACAACGATTTAAAAATACGATGCCGAAGAAAAGTATCCAGCGCGACTTATCGCCCGAACAAAATGCCAAAATCCTCGAGGTTCTGGAGGCTAGGTTTGAGAGTCATATGAATCGTCATCAAAACATAGAATGGTCGACAATTCGAATAAAACTGGCTAACTGCTTGAACAAACTCAAGATTCTGTACGATATGGAGCAAACGGGTGGTGAACCTGATGTCGTTGGAATTGATCAAGAAACTGGCGAATTTCTTTTCGTGGATTGTTCCCCAGAAAGCCCGCTTGGTCGGAGGAGTCTTTGCTACGACCGTCAGGGACTCGAATCAAGAAAAGAGAATAGCCCAAAGGGAAATGCGATGGATACGGCTGCAGCTATGGGGATTGAATTGTTAACTGAAGAGCGGTATCG
>JAIYDQ010000399.1 GCA_027487375.1 Planctomycetaceae bacterium | reverse complement strand
TTCTACGCTTTAGTCGATTCGAAGTTTGAGTCGGATCGCCTTAGGCGGGTGTTCTGTTAGTTTCCAACCTGCGACGGAAAACAAAAAATGTTTGGTTTAGGTACAACTGAAGTCTTAATTTTTTTGGTCATTGCCACTCTCTTGTTTGGCAGTGCCAAGATACCCCAACTGATGAGAAACGTCGGCCGTGGTGCCAACGAATTCAAAAAGGGAATGCGAGAGGACTTCGACGAGCCGGTAGAGACCGTCTCGAAGGATTCTGCTGCTAAAAAAGACTCTGTTAGCTAGGTAGCCCCACATGCTTGGACTTGGCTACAGCGAAATGATGCTCTTCGGCATGATCGCGCTTTTACTCTTCGGGTCAAAGCTTCCCGAGGTGGCGCGTAACTTGGGCGGTACGTACCGAGAGCTTAAGAAGAGCGTTGGGGAATTCCAGAAGGAATTTCAAGGTCTAACCAATCTCGACGCTCCACCGCCTTCACGCTCGAGCTACACTCCTGATGAGCCGGTCGCATCCGAGACGAAAACGACCGCGGCAAAGTTCGTTCCACCACCAGAAGATGGTGAGTAGGCTATCGCAACGAGGCGAGCGTCAGGCAGTAGCATTAGCTTCCAGCCTGTGATTGGCGTTACAGCACAGGCTGGAATCCTATGCGCCTGAAGCCCTCGGCTTTCACCTGCTATTACCGACCGATTGTTGGCGGGTTGTTCACGAAGAAGTCTCGAGGACCGCGGTTCGTGTAGTAAGGATAGGCAGTTTGAGCGGCAGTAACACCCGATCCGCCACCTTCTGGATTGCGATACGCGTGGTGCGAAAGCGCCCTTTGGTAGTCGGTTCCACCTCGTTGCCAACCAATGTGTCCAGGTCGGCATCCGGTCGGTCCACATCCGGTTTGACAGTTGCGGCACTTGCCATGAAGGCCGTGGCAACCTGTAGCAGTCAAGACTACACCTAAGACTAACACGAATGTTCCAATGTATTGTTTCATAGATTAACTCCTTTAGTCCCAGTGCAATGTCGTTGACGAAATCAAAATCGTCAGCACAGTCTCTATCGAACTAATCGGCACGGTCACTACAAGCGAGTAATATGACCTACGCGCAAACTATCCGTTGTCGCCACATTGCCTGGCTTGCCAAGCTTCGCCAGGTGTAATGTTTTGTTCCTGAAAAATTCACGATTCAAGCTAGTGCTTCAGCACAATTCAAATTTTTCCGATGTGCTTAGTTGGACAGCGCCAGGTTGAGCACGATGATCGATCGCAACAGTGTTGGAGTACAGCCTTTAGGCGCCGAGCACGTTGGATTTGCAAAAAGCGGCTAAGGCCTGGACTCCAGCGCAAAACTGGCGCTGTCCAATTAGGTCCCCTGCGCAATCGCATCTCTCAGTTTTTCAAGCCGTTTGGGTGACACACTGACACGCGTTCCAAGTTGTTGCGCGAAGAGCGAAACGCGGTACTCCTCGATCATCCATCGATACTCAATCATTTTTCCGATCGGCCATCGAACCATCGCATTGGTTGCCGATGGTGCTCCTGTGGGCTTGGATGTCGCGGGTTCGATTAGCGTCGCATAACTGAACGAGGGATTCACTTCTAGTTGCTTTTGATAATCGTCCCAGAAACCTGCCAAGTTCTTGCTTGCGGCTTCATCTTGCGCGACCGAAACCGTTTTCAGTCGATTCAGCCTTGCAACAATTCCTTGCAAGTAGCGGGGAAACTCTTTAAGCCACTCCCAAGGCGTGTGGATCATGAACCCAGGTGACAACATGGATTCCATTTGTTGATCGATCGTTTGCATTACGGACCGCCACGCAGCAGGTGCCGATTGCTTTGCTAGCCGGACCGCTTGGTATTGTTGAACAAATTTCGTGAACCATTTAGCGACCTCCACGGAAGCCATGGAGATCTTGCGGACTCGATCGATGCGAGCCAATTCAAAATCGTCCTTGCTTCGAATCGATTGAAACGGCTCTAGGAAAGCGACCCTTGCAATAAGATCTTGTAATGAACTCTTCAACAGTTCGCTCGACATGCGGTCAGCCATCCAGATCTGTCCATCTTTCAGATTGGGAAGGTACGCAACCTGACTTTTAAGTTCTCGGTTATCAACGAGTGCAAAGAGTCGCACCAAGCCGGCTTGCATCGCATGGTGCGCGACATGTTTTTCATCAAACAACGTTGTCGCAGCAAAGCCACCTTTATCGACGATCGCTGGGTATCGTTCGATGCGAAGCCCGCTATGATCGACAACTATCGACTCTGGTAGCAGCTCAATATCAAACGTGGTCATCTTTTCGCGATGCCATGCTTGCCCGCGCTGCGTTGGCGTGACGACCAAGGCGGCGTTGGAAATAGCAGGTCGATCAGGCAGCAGTTTCTCAATACTCCGCGTCGATTCTTTCACTTTTCCATCTGCATCGAGCACCTCGATTCGTACTGCCAAATGCGGATCAATCCGACTGGGATCAAAATCGGACTTGCGAATTGGAGTTCCCGCGAGCTTTGAAAGGACGCTGCACAAAGAATTCCAAAACGGTGCGCCAGTCGCTTCCAATGGTCGAAGAAGTTCAACCGCTTTGGCTGCGACATCGGGCGCAGGTACCAGGTTGCGACGCTGATTTTTCGGTAGCGATTTAATGAGACCAAGGACACGCTCCTTGAGCATACCCGGTACGATCCAGCCGAGTCGGTCTTCAGATATCTGCGTCAATGCAGTGGATGGAACTTGGATGGTGATTCCATCTGCATCGCCTCCAGGCTCGAAGCGATAAGTTACAGGCAATACAGTTGGGCCGATTTGAAATGAGCTCGGGAACTGCTCTGCTGCGGTTTGGCGGTCAAGCGAATCAACGATTTTTTCCCAAGTCAAATACATTGGCGGCTTGTCGATCGACTTCGGTGCAACGATTTGCTCTCGGTCGAACGCTTGCGTATTTGGTTGCTTTGCGATCGTTTGCTTTGCAGCGGGCAAGCTCGAGAAAGACTTTTCCCATTTCTCCAAGGTAACGCGATCTACAACGTCAGCCGGGATAACATTTTCATAGAATTGCTGAAGGAAAAATGAGTCTACTACAAGATCACGTCGCCGCGTCTTCGCAGCCCACTCTTGAACTTCTTCTAGAAGCTTATTGTTGTGTTGTACAAATTCCGCTCGAGTTACCAACTGTTGTTC
>JAIYDQ010000014.1 GCA_027487375.1 Planctomycetaceae bacterium | reverse complement strand
GCCCAGAAGTCGTGCATCAACGTGTAATCGATTATCTTTCAACAATTAAATTGGATAAGCTAAAGGGCTAGATCGATTCTCAGGTTTGTGTAACTAAGGATTAAACACAATGACCAGTCGTAGGATAGGCTTCCAGCCTGTCGAATGCACAACCGACAGGCTGGAACCCTATCCTACTCGGCGAGTCTTCTCGCCCAAGCGTCCAGCCATTGAACGAGCATCGCGATATCTCGCAAATCATTTGTGAGCAAGTGATCGCTTTGAGGGAGTGTCATGAGACTTGCTTCGACCGCTGGGGACTTATTCGATTGCATGAGGAGCGAATAGATGCGCATTGCGTGGTGATAGCCCACTGTGAGATCTGCAGGGGAATGAAAGATCATCAAAGGCTTCTTGAGCGCTGCGATGTCTCGAGATAAATCGTAGCTGCGAAAGTTATCGGTCATTTGTCGATCGATGGGGAACTTGCGACCTCCGATGGTCACCTCGCCGAACCCCTCTGACTCAATGCGAGGGTCCATGTTTACTAAGATGTCAGCTAGGTGACCGGTGTCGCTGGGGGCGGCAAGAATGGCAACGGATCGCACAGAATCGATCTTGTTCGCGACCGACATCGCCGTCGCGCCGCCGAAGCTGTGGCCGAAGAGCATCGTGGGGCCCGCATAATGTTGCTTAAGATAGCCCGCCGCCGCGAGGAGATCTTCTTGAGTTGTATGAAAATTCGTTTTTGAAAAGTCCCCCTCACTATGCCCGATGCCGGTAAAGTCAAATCTCAGAACACCCCATCCCAATCCGGCAAGCCCACGCGCGAGTCGGAATCCGGCTTTCAAGTCTTTCGAACAGGTGAAGCAGTGTGCCATTAAGATATAACCCTGGACGGATTCAATCGGCAAGTCGAGAATACCACCTAGTGATTTACCGGAGGGCTTTGGAATGGTAACCCTTTGGCTGGTTGTTGGTATCGGAGTGAACACGTTCGCTGGACTCGCATTTGCTCTCGTTGAGTCGCTTGGTGGCAAAGCCAAAGAGCCCACTGCAGGATTATTCGTCATGTGGAAGTCGATTTCGCAAGAGTTCTAGTTGGTAAAGTAGATTGTCACATGAAGAGGATCGCCGTTCTTGAGTTTGTCGGATGCCAAGATTATCTCGAGACAACCTCGACTGCGATAGCCGATTTTCCAGAAGGCTTGGCCGTTAGATTACCAGCCAATCCTCCAACCGCTTTTCCGATCGACAGTAGCCAGAATGCGAGGGGCCGATCAGAAAACCAAGAGCTCCTGCGTGAGGGTGACGCCATGTTGCTCGCGGTGGCTAAGGAATGGATTCGCGATGCGGGAGCGGAAGTTCATTGCTGCAGGCATTCAACGCTTAATCTTCCCTCCGGCAGTCTTGTGCTGAATCGAGATGATTCGACAACTTTAAATCAAATCCAATGGCATTTTATTCGCTCGGGAGAAAACTACCTGGACGAGTGGTTGCGAGTTGCACAAATTTGCGGCCTCGCAGTGGTGATTGCCCCTGAGATTGATAACGCGTTGTTAGACGCAACACGCTTCTTGCGGTCACATGGCGTGGACGTGGTTAATGCAAGTGAGGAGTTTATCGCCACAGCGAGCGATAAATGGCTTACGGCTTTGCAGTGGCAACGACATTCCATCCGTCAGCCGGTTACACAGCTTTTGTCCAACAGTTTGTTACAAGGATCAGAAGTTGTAAAACACGACTGCAACGAAAGTGCAGCTTGGGTCGTGAAACCTCGCGATGGAGCTGGTGGGATTGGAGTTCGACGCTTTATCCGATTCAGCGATTTGGAAGCGTGGGCTGCAAGGTTTACCGGTGACTTCAACAGGCTTTTACTACAGCCTTGGATCCCAGCGCGATCAGCGAGTGTCGCCTTGGTTTTTCAGGAAGATGGCTCGATAACTTGTTCGTCTGCAAGAGATCAGTTTCTTACAGAATCAACGTGCTCTGTTGGAAACGTTCAAATCACTGAAGTTGGCTACTTAGGAAGCGGAGATCCGTGGCCGCGTGAACATCAGGAAGTCGCCGAAGCGTTTGCCAGAGCAGCGATCGCAGCTATTCCTGGAAGGCCGCGTGGATGGATCGGGCTTGATTTCTTGTGTGATGGTTCGCCTTCCAATTTCGATTCTTACATTGCCGTCGAAGTCAATCCAAGGCTAACATCGTCTTATTGCTTTTGTGAACTTGGGGATCAGCGACGCCAGAAATAGATCGGAAGTTACTGTGCTTCTTGATGTGCGTACCATCAGAAGCGAGTCGCTTGGCACAGCGACTAAACGGCGCAGAATCGTAATCGATGCGATTAACGGGTGCTGCTATAATCGTTGTGATTGAACCGAAAGGTGTTTCCGTTGCTATCCGATAGCATTCGAAGGCTTCATCCGTGAATTGACGAAGAACTTTTAAGCTTTCATCGGCATCAGACGATCTTCAGAGGCGGTGTCTTGATCTACAACCTGTGAATCGTTCCAGAGAATCCGTCGATGCCTCCAGGCAAATTCAATAGAGAACGTGCTGAGCTGTTCATTCCCGATGGCGGGACAACTCTTCTTCACCGTGTCGATACAGCATTGCGAGACTGCCCGCACTTGATCGGTCATCATTGGACAATCGAAGTTCGTGACGGAATGGTCGTTGTTCGCGGGGATGTCGACTCGTACTTCGAAAAGCAAATGGCTCAAGAGGCATTGCGACAAGTCCACGGGATTCGAGAACTTCGCAACCAATTGCGAGTCGCAGCTTAGATCGATCCTTAGGTTGATGTGGCTAATGACTGAGCACAATAACCAGTCGTAGGATAGGCTTCCAGCCTGTCAGGTTCGCGACAGGCTGGAAGCCTATCCTACTGCAATCTGGCTAGCTACAGGCACCCAAGAATTGCTCTAGCGGTGCTAGTAAACTTCGATGCTCTTTACGGAGCCAGGTGGCTGCCGCGTGGAAGCGTCCAAGCATCGCCAAGCTGATTCTGTAAGCTGGGCTAAGCGGAACGATTTCGAAGGAGCATGTACACAAGCGATTCCGCTATACAAAGGCAAACCTGCTTGATCCAACAGACGAGTTTCATGATCGTCGACAACGGCTTCTTGTTCGATAACTTTTCGAACTAAGGCAGTGACTTCCGATCGATCAACGTCTTCCATGATCAACGCAATTTCGCCATCGGTCGTATGAAAACCGTACATCTTTCGATGCTCGAGCGAGGATTGCAGAGCCGAGATGATGTCCAATTGCCAACTTGTCAAAACGCCCTTCGGGGGGCCAGACTGCCCTGAAGAAGTGGTCTTTTCATCTGCCTTACATCGAACGACAACCAGCGCCAATGAACCGCTTCGCTCACGACATCGCTGCAGGTGAACATCTAGATTGCGAGCCAACTCAGGATCGTTTGAACTGCGTATCTCAATGATGTCTGGATGTGAATCCAGAACGGGTTCATGCAAGAATTTACCGGTTCCGTATCCGGTT
The DNA here is from genome assembly GCA_027487375.1 of Planctomycetaceae bacterium. Lineage (GTDB taxonomy): Bacteria > Planctomycetota > Planctomycetia > Pirellulales > Pirellulaceae > JAIYDQ01. The sequence continues at coordinate 9,442 of JAIYDQ010000014.1, read as the reverse complement.
TCTGGACCAGATGCGACGGTAGGCCCAATTCCCTGGTTGGCTACCGATGCATTTGCGGCGTCGGCTGTGGCCAAACTAATTGCTTCAATTGAGGGTTGCGGCTTTCCTAATGGATCAGAAGTGTTCGAATTGATTTGTCGAGCTTCGGCCTGCGCAGAGGGGCTGCGTTCTGAGCTGATTTGCGCTGAGCGGTGACTGGTATTTCCGTGCGCAGAACGAACTCCATCCAGTAAACAATCAGAGAGCTCATTCCAATGATTCCGAAGACGTGGCCACGACACCGCGCCGACAGCGAGGTCCGCTGGAATTGAGATGGCTTCTCTTTGCTGGATCCACTGCGATGCGATCGTCCAATAGCCATCGCGTTGTTTCGCTGTAAGTGGCGCAGCGCTTGGATCGACTATCAATTGCGAATCGGATTCAAGCGGATTCTGTTTGAAGGGCATGTTTCGACGCAAAGCCGAGACGACATTGGCAAGCTCGATATTCAATACGGTTTCGGCGGATGCGATGGGCGGTTGATGCTGCAGCTTTGCATCTTCAATTGCAAGGACCAAGTCCCCATAAAGCAAATGGTTCAATGTCAGAACGATGCGGTGCTCCCACATGATCTGCATCGCGTGGCTTAACGTGGTCGCAAGTGACTGCGATGAAGATCTCAAATACAGCGGAAGGATTGGCATTAAAAGAATCTGACGCGCATGCAGCTTCGGGAGAGCGGTATCTTTCACCAGGGCGTGTTCGATCTGCTTCGATAACGCGAAAAGGTGCTTCGTGAACTCGGATGTTGCTACTTCGCAGTGCGCTTGGTCGCCTGGCTTTTGATCAGACCGAGCGACACACAGAATTTCAGTGATCTTGCCCAGCGTGCTATCAATCCTAAAGCGATCGGTATCGTTGGAATCACTATCAAACTGAAACTCGATTTGTCGATTCCACTCACGAAGGTGCCGCATCAACGCTTGAGCGAGAAGGTTGTCGCGATTATGAACCGTGTTATTCGAGTCACTACGTGGAGGCGCACCCCGTGATGGCGCAGAGACGTAGGGAGCTGGTAGTACCGATGAGGTAGTGCTGATCATCGTGCTCTTCGGCAATTAGGAAAGAAGGACTGAGGCAAGGTGAGGTGATAAAAAGGGAAACTTTTCCAAGGCCGTAGGAGCCAGCCTCGGGTGTAATCGGGCAAATTTTGGCTTAGTCGAAACCCGTGGCTAGCGTCATCGGCTCAGACTTCATCAGCCCAGGACGGAGGACTTACGAAGCAGGAATTCCCGCAACCCGGAGTAGAAGAAGGCTAGCTTGCCGATTTCGCCTCGGTTTCCTGTTTTCTCAAAAAATGCGAATGTCCTAAAAAACGAGTTTTTCGTTTGGAGAAGATGTAGGGGTTGTGCCGATAATCTTCATGTGCCCAGGGGAGAGGGAATCGTTGGGAATGCGCTCCTTGGAGATGAAAACGTCTCCGAGGAGCCTCCCTTCGATTATTTCATAAGTGAATACTGAGAAATTCAACCGTATCAAGTCCGATAACGGGCTTGCCCCTTTTTTCGTAGAGCCTGTGCACTATGGATAGCGTTTTCGCTTCCAAATCGACGTTCGCAAAACTCCTCGCGGTGCTTTGCCTGAGGATGTCTATCAAGCTTGCGATCACAGCCTTTCTGCTATTGATTGGCACAGGCAGTCTTGGATGCAACTTTTTCCCAGATGTTCGACACGAGCCACGCTTTCATAATCCGTTCCCACAGATACAGACAATTGCAATTCTTCCGTTTCGCAATCAAAGCGAAGATCCGACTTTGGACGCCGATCGAGTAACGCTAGCGTACTACGACGCTGCACAGGGATTGCCGGGATTTGAAGTCCTCCCTGTCGGGCTGGTGGAGAACCAGCTTTCTGCTTTCGAGCAGAACGTATTAGGCAGATCGATATCGAATACGGAAGACATTCAACGATTTGCAAATCATCTCGGGGTCGATGCGGTGCTACAAGGTTCCGTGACTGACTACGATGCGTATTACCCGCCCAGAATGGCCATGAAGGTCAACTGGTACGCCGCCAATCCAGGCTTTCATCCAATCCCACCTGGGTATGGTTTGCCTTGGGGAACAAAGGCGGAGAAGAAGATTCCACAGTCGATCCGACTGGAAGCCGAACGAGCTCTGGCGCGCGAACAAATCGCGACGCAAACACCGATTGATGATGCTTCTGTGGGCGTGCAACACGCACAGCCAAAAGCAATTCAGGAACTCCCTCGTCCTCGAGTAAACCCATCCGACAACAGCCAGCAAGACCAGCAATTAAACCCAAATAACGATCTGGAAAACTCAGGCGATCCAATCGAAGACGCGCAACAACGTGAAGAAGCCAAGATGGTTTCGCCTCCAAAAACAGCTGGTGAAAAGTCGTTGCTTCAAAAAAGAAAGCAATCCAACCGGCAAGGCGAAGCCGATTCCTCCGTTGTTCAATTGGCCTCATACAATGCTGTCTCTGAAACCAACCCTGAGGATCGCGAGTCCATCGAGTCGAGACGTATCGCCGTCCCGTCGGAAATGCATCCATTGATGATAGGCTCCGACGTTGAATATGAGTCATTCGATAGTGCTAACGCGAGCGATGTTTCCCCTGCAAGTGCGATTGAACTTCCACCGCAATGGCCTGATCCGCAAGGCTTCATTCCCGCGCCGCCAAAACCGTTACGTCCAGTAGCCTCGGCACAATCGGAACCCATCATTTCACATATGCGCAGTTACAACGGTAGTGACGGAGATTTCACGCAAGCGCTTTCTGACTATTATTACTTCCGTGACGACGGTCGCTTCGGAGGCTGGGAAGCGTATCTTCAACGCAGTGAAGACTTTATAAGATTTTGCTGTCACCAGCACATGGTAGAAACCCTCGCAGCACGCGGCGGAGAACTCAAAAGTCGAACCGTAGTTCGTTGGCCATTAAACCGATATGAACGCTAGGTTGGCTCTCCGTCCATGCGGACGCATTATCGAGCAACCACCTTACGCGGTTGGCGGCTCGGAGTGGTCACATGGCAAAAGAAGTCAACGTTCTCGCATTAGTTAAAGGCGACGAACAATATCTATTTCTGTTCGATGATTCGAATCGTGTTGAGACACTTCGTTTGTTGGGTCGTTATGCTGCGGACCCTGATCTTTCGTTCTCTTGGTACGATGCGGCTGTGCTGAGTCAAAAAATCCGAAGCACGATGCCGGCCTCATCTCTGCCAGCCTCCACCTTGTTGTCGTCCCATGCGGATTCTTCGTTAGACTCAGCCTCGCCCAACGGCTCCCAACAGTCAAATAGTTCAGTCCACTCTAGCGAATCTTCCACCGGCGGTAAGCAAGTTCGGTTTCAATTTCCGTCCTTTAAACAAGAACGTTTGCCCGAGTAGCATTCATAGCGCAAGCTAGTGCATGCATGCAGAAATCGGACAATTCTTACGTTACTTAAACGTTGAAAAGAACGCATCAGAACTAACGATCAAATCCTACCGCGAGGATCTGATCGATCTAGCCGACTTCCTTTCTGACGAAGGGACCAAGACCGTTGCAGCGGCAAATGTCACGCCGTCTGATTTGCGAACCTATGTTGCTGCGCTCCATGATGCCGGTTATGCCAAGAGCAGTATTGCTCGCAAGCTTGCTTCTCTGCGTAGTTTTTACCGTTTCGCTCAGCGTCAATCGATCGCTGATAGCAATCCCGCAAAGCCACTTCGCAATCCTCGGGGAACTCGGAAGCTTCCACATTTTTTAACAGGGGAAGAAATCGAAGCCCTGCTGAAAGCTCCCGCAACCAACGATCCATCTGGATTGCGTGATAAAGCGATTTTGGAAACGATGTACTCGGCTGGTTTACGGGTCAGCGAGGTGGTCGCGCTCAATGATGGAGATATCGAGTTCGCGGACGGAGTTATTCGAATTCGCGGTAAAGGTCGTAAGGAGCGCTTGGGCTCGCTTGGCAAGTACGCGACCGAGGCATTGAAGACTTATCTTCAAGTCCGTTCACAAATCAGTGCCACCGCAAGGCCCTCCAAGACAGCTGCGCGCCCCGCGACTACTTCGAGTGGTAAATCGACTGTCAAAGCAAACCCGCGTGACGCGGCTACTTTCGTCAATAAATTTGGAACACGCTTGACCACCCGCAGCGTTGGTCGAATGCTCGAAAAGTACATCCTCCAGTGTGGGCTCGATGGACGTACCAGCCCCCACACGCTTCGCCATAGTTTCGCAACGCATCTTCTCAACGCGGGGGCGGACATCCGAAGCGTTCAAGAATTACTCGGCCACAAAAGTCTCGTGACAACACAAATCTATACCCACGTCACCACCAGCAATCTGATCGAAACGTATAATCGAGCACATCCACGAGCAAAGTAGGAATGTGCATGTTTTTCGATATTCAAATAAATGGCTGTTGGGGAGTCGACTTCAACAGCGAAAGTCTAACCGACGAGCAATGGCAATTTGCCGAAGAAAAACTCGCCCTCGATGGGACTGATTTCTTTCTTCCGACGATCATCACCGACAGTGTTGATGCGATGCTCGCCAAGATCAGTCGCATCGCAAGCCTGATCGAACAAGAGCCGATTTCAAAGCGGCGTGCGGTGGGCATTCATGTGGAAGGCCCCTTTATCTCTCATGAGCCCGGGTACATCGGAGCGCATCCTCCCCAGCACGCGCGACCTGCATCCATGGACATCGCAAAGCGCATCGTCGAAGCGGGGCACGGCTACATAAGGCTTGTGACACTCGCTCCTGAGCAGGACTCAACTGGCGAAGTAACTAGCTACCTTGCTTCGCAAGATATTTGTGTCGCTGCCGGTCATACGAATGCAAGTCGTGATCAAATGCTCAAATCGATTGACAGCGGACTACGACTCTTTACCCATTTGGGAAATGGCTGCCCAGCTAACCTCGCACGCCATGATAGTATTATTCACCGTGTCCTATCGCTAAGAAACCAAATCCATGTTTCGTTGATTGCCGATGGACACCATCTTCCACTCTGGTTGTTGCGCTCGTGGATTGATTGGTTTGGTATCGATCGAATCACAATCATCAGCGATGCAATCAGCGCGGCAGGGTTGCCGTCGGGATTGCATTCGCTTGGTAGTCGCATGGTTCATGTTGGTGATGATGGTGTTCCACGAAGTGAAGATCGAAGCCATTTCGTCGGCTCGGGAGCAACACTTGGTCAAATGAATTCCATTCTCGATACTCATTTACAACTTAGCGCGAGTGACCGGCAAAAACTGCTAATGACGAACCCGGCGACACTTATCTTTGGTCACGACTCGCACTTACTTACGCGTGACAATGAATTGCAGAGCTCGTAATCATGGGAACAAAATCGACTGTTTACAAAGTCGATCTGATGGTCAATGACATCGATCGGCAATATTATGCGACTCATAGTTTGGTTCTCGCACAACATCCATCCGAACCCGATCGACGCGTGATGGCTCGACTGTTAACTTTTGCTTTGTTTGCCGATGAACGACTGGAGTTTGGTCGTGGGCTGAGTACGCATGAAGATCCAGACCTGTGGCTACGCGATATGACGGGTGCTGTAGAGCAGTGGATCGAACTTGGGCAACCGGACGAGTCGAATATTCGCAAAGCGTGTGGCCAAGCAAAGGAAGTTATAGTGGTCACTTATAGCGGGAACTCGGCAGAAGTTTGGTGGACCAAGAACGCTGTTTCCTTATCGCGATCAAAGAATTTGCGAGTTATCGATATTGAATCGGCATCGCTGGATAACGCAACTCGATTTCTGGATCGTAGAATGAGCCTCTCCGCAACCATCCAAGAAGGTGAGTTTCAACTGAGTAATGGGACTGATTCGATTGAAATCATCACGAAATGGCGCGCTGTTTAGTTGGACAGCGCCGCGTTGAACCAGACAATCAATCGCAACCATGCTGGAGTACAACCTTTAGGCGCTGAGCACCTTGGAGGCTCTAATAGCGGCTAAAGCCTGGACTCCAGCACAGAGTGGCGCTGTCCAGTTAAACTTTGACGAAAATGACATGCGACCGTTGGTCTCCAACTTCGAGATTTATTCCACCGTATTTCCACTAGACCTAGAACCCTGTTACAGCCAATGATAGTGGAATGGAAACTGAGCGATTACGAGTCAAAGCAGATTTAAAGGGCCAACTGGACGGAGACGTCTTGTGTGATGCGATTCATTGTCAAATGTACGCATCCGATGCAGGGGTTTACGAACTGACTCCGTTGGGAGTGATTAGGCCCCGTCATGCCGGTGATGTGGCTTTGACGGTGAAGTATGCCAAGGAAAACAACTTGGGACTCTTTCCCCGTGGAGGCGGTACGGGGCTGGCTGGACAATCGCTTGGTCCTGGATTAGTGATTGATTTCGCGCGATACATGCGTCGAATAAGCCTTTTCGATCCCGAGGCGGGAACCATCCGCGTACAGCCAGGGGTGGTCCTTGCCGAGCTGAATAACTATCTGAATGATCGTGGCATGCTCTTCGGGCCAGACCCCGCAACGCGATCGGTAACTACCATCGGCAGCACGATAGCGGTCGATACTTCTGGAAGCCATTGCCCACAATATGGAACGGCTGGTGGAAGCCTGGTTTGGATGGATTCGGTACTTGCGAACGGCGAAATGGTTCGATTGGAGCGGACTCCTTGGCAAGGCGACTCGGCTACTAAACTCGCTCCCTCAGTTGAACGGCTCTCCAGTGAGATTGGGCAACTCCTTTGGGCGAACCGCGAGCTGATGAAGAAACTACCTTGGAAAGGGGTCGCGCGGGGATGCGGCTATCGTATCGATCAAGCAATCCATCAAAACTGGGTCGACTTGGCCAGGCTTCAGTCAGGCGCGGAAGGAACCCTTTCGATCATGACGGAAGCGACGATTCGTGTTGAAAAGATTCCAGCAGTTCGCGCGGTCGTGCTCGTGTTTTGTGATCGATTGGAGACCGCAGCCAAGGTCGCTATCGAAGCTCGTCGTGATTCGGTCGCGGCGTGTGATCTGATGGATCGACGACTACTGGAGATCGCTCGTGAAACCGACTATCGATACAACTCGTTGCTCCCACGCGGCGCGGAAGCAATGTTGCTGATCGAACAGCAAGGGGACCATCCAACAGAAGTGCGAGCCAAGCTCGCAGGGCTTGTAAGTCGCGTTACAAGAAAGAACTCGGCTGTCACCAGTTCTCGTATTACGACTGATCCAACCGAACGCGATTTCTTTTGGCGGTTATGCCGGCGCGTCATTCCGCGGCTTTATCAAGTCAAAGGGACCGACCGTCCGCTTCCCTTCGTTGAAGACATCGCAGTCCCTCCGAACCGCCTTGGCGAGTTTATCGTCGAAGCTCAAAACATTTTCAAATCCGAACGCATCACAGCCACCATCTTTTCTCATGCTGCCCATGGTCAAATTCATATTCGTCCATTCCTAGACCTTGGTAATCCAGTCGACATTGCAAAGATGCAACAGGTTGCTGAAAAACTCTATGAAAAAGTCATCGAGTTTGAAGGAGTCATCGCGGGCGAACACGCTCTGGGATTGAGTCGTAGTTGGTTCGCTCGTCGACAGTTGGGCGAGTTCTATCCGATCATGCGTCGCATCAAAGAACTCTTTGACCCGCAAGGCATTTTGAACCCAGGAAAAGTCCTCTCGGATATTACTCAAAATGTCAGTGACCATCTTCGACCGTCAACATCGAAACTCCTCAGCAGTGTTGTTACGCAGGTGGCCCCTGTTGATAATTCAAATCTGCTAGGTCAATCGTCGTCGATTACGAGACCTGTCGGAGTTGCTACGAATGCCGAGGTTGCAAATGGAACTGCAGAGCTAGAATCGGATGCTCCGCCATCACAAATCCACAAACCTGTGATGTTGCCAATCCTCATCTGGAGCGACAAAGAGGATGTGACAACCACGGCGCAGTCCTGTAACGGATGTGGTCGCTGCCGGACTACCTCCAGCTCCGAGAGAATGTGCCCGATGTTTCGACTGGGGCATGGCGAGGAAGCGTCGCCTCGCGCGAAGGCAAACCTGATGCGAGGTGTGCTCTCTGGCAAGCTATCGCCTCAGACGCTCGAAAGCGATGAGATGAAGGCAGTCGCTGACTTGTGCTTTAACTGCCACCAATGTCGAATCGATTGCCCTGCAACGGTGGATATTCCTAAGCTCGTTAGCGAGTTCAAATCGCAATACACAGCCGCTCATGGACTGCGACTGAGCGATCTCCTCCTTTCGCGAATCGATCTGCTGGTATCGGCTGCAAGCAACTTCCCTCGGATCGCAAATTGGGGACTTGAGAATCAAGCCGTTCGCTGGCTTTTGGAGAAGACAACGGGCATTTCACAGGGGCGACGGCTTCCGCAAATCAGTCGACAATCCTTTACCAGTTGGGCCGCCAAGCGAAGACTCAACCGCCCCAAACGCTCTGGTGGTCGTAAGGTTCTCTACTTCGTTGATCAGTACGCCAACTGGCATAACCCGCTTGTTGGTCGCGCTCTGACTGCAGTCCTTGAGCATCAACAAGTAGACGTTTACGTTCCATCGAATCAACTACCCGCTTGGATGACTAAGATCTCCATGGGAGATGTTGAAAGAACTCGAAAGCTCTTGATGCCAACGATCCGCTCGCTAGCCGAATCGGTGCGTCAAGGATACGAGATCATCACCACCGAACCGTCTGCGGCTCTTTGCTTTAAGCACGAGTACTTAAACCTGATCGACAATGAGGACTCGCGTCTAGTCGCAGCCCATACTTGGGATGCCGGAAGGTATCTCTGGAACATGCATCAGAACAACGATTTGGAACTCGACTTCCAACCGCTCGCGATGTCAACGATGTATCACTTGCCATGTCATCTTCGTGCGATCGACGCAGACCAACCGGGTAGAAATCTACTGAAGCTCATCCCTGGTATGACGGTTCTCGATGCCGATGCAGGGTGCAGCGGTATGGCTGGAACCTTTGGTCTGAAGAAAGAGAACTATCGAAAGTCGCTCAGAATCGGCTGGCCTTTGATCAGCACGATGCAGCAAACTCAAGCCCAGTTCGGCGCAACCGAATGTAGCACGTGTAAACTTCAGATGGAACAAGGTACCGATAAACCAACACTTCATCCGATCGCAATCTTAGCCTACGCGTACGGTCAAATGCCCGAGATAAAGACCTGGATGGATCAACGCAATCAGGGACACTCCGTGTTGTAGTGCGTAAAGGCGATCGGAAGTGTACCTAGTGATTAAATCGGCCAAAAATCGTCTTGATTTAAACTTCAATGATTCGGTTTTCTCGTACTCGTACTCGTACTCGTACTCAGGCGTGAGCTCGTACTCGATTGGATTGCGGTCGATTCGAGTACGAGGACGAGTACCATTTCATTGAGTACGAGTACGAACTAACGGGCGCGCAAAGCAGACGCTGTCTAACACGTCCCGTC
>JAIYDQ010000227.1 GCA_027487375.1 Planctomycetaceae bacterium | reverse complement strand
TTTTCAGAATGTTTTTCGCATCACCGCGTTTACTCAAACCAAGTAGTTTTGCGAAATGGATATCGGCTGCGGAAGCGTTAGCTGAAATCAACATCTTTTCGAGCTCCGGTCCAACGCCTTGTTCTAATGCTAAATCCAACGATTGGACTGCTTGAGTCGATTGTCCCCAAGTAGTCGCTAGTTCGAGAAGCCGACCGGTCATTCCCGCAAGCTTTAATTGCTTGATGATTTTGAGTTGCTTCGGATCGTCGCCGAGTGTTGCAACGTATCTTCTCACGGCTGCCGAAATACGCGGGTCCTTATTTACATCGACGTCGCCCAGTCTGAGTGCGGACTCGGCAACTACACGATCGCGTTGAGCAGAAGCTGCGTTGGAATCGGTCGCGACAAGACGCTTTCGATTGACAGTGGTCGAACTTGCGACCGTTGCCAGTTCAACCAGGCTTCTCAAGGCTTTGACACGCGATTCTTCATCCTGGAAATCTAGCGCCCGAAAGAAGCGATCTACTTCGTCGCTTGGCAATGAGGGCATTTCAAGAACTTGAGCGATCACCGGTGAGGCCATCTTCGAACGGCTTCGCCAAACAATGTCGCGCGTTGCTTTATCGCCGAGATTACCTTGAGCTTTCGGAAGCCATGCTTTCAAGCAATCGTCCCAGCGGTCCATGGCCGCAATTCCCAAAGCCTCCAGCATCCATCGGTCTTTGCCATCGTATCGATTCACAAGTGCAGTCCAGTAGGTAGGCATCTGCTCCGATCGATCTTCGCGAAGAGCCACTGCGACTTCTCGAAGTACCGCGGGCGATTCATCTTTGAGCAACGATGGAACATAATCCGAAGTTGCAAGGTTAGCTTGGCGAGCCATTCTGATCCCTGCGCAACGCAGGTCTGGATTATCGCTCTCAAGTGCTTGGTGAATGTACTTGGTGCGAACTTCTGGCATTTTGCTCAGCAACCAAAGAGCTCGTGCTTGCAATCGCGGATTGGAGTCTTTTGCAAGTTTCGCTAAACCTGCTTCAGCCGATTTACCCATCTTCATTAAAGCGTGCCAAGCCATGTATCTTACTGAAGTACAAGGATTCTTCATCGCTTCCAAGCAATCGTCCAGCTTCGCAAAATCGTACTTGGGGACGTTGTACTTCGTATTCGGAGGCGCGATTCGAAACAATCGACCTCGTTCTGTATCTTCCATTAAGTGGCCGCCGACCCCCGGATCGTACCAATCACTCACAAACAACGAACCGTCTGGAGCTACGCAAACATCAGCTGGTCTGAACCAACGATCGCGTGAACCTTCTACGACGTTTTCAACCGTTGCCGAGTATCCTGCCCCATCGGCTTTCGTGGGATAAGCACGAACCACGTTTGGTCCTGCATCGCAGTGAATGATTTGGTCCCAAAACACTTCTGGAAGCAGACGCCCCTCATAAGTTGCGATACCGGTGGGCGAGCCGGCGCCGGTGATATACATCGTGGGAACAACTCCGGGATCGTTCAGGTGCCAATGTCGTTGCGGAATTGCGCTTTCCCAACCGGTTCGTTCGCTTTGCCAACCAGCACCTGTGATTTCATCCGTGTATCCATAGTTACCGAACTCCATCACGAAGTTGATGCGAGTGGCTCGATTGCCATCATCGTCGTTATCGGATTGCCAAAGTGCACCATTCGAATCGACGGTTGCTTCGTAGTTGTTTCGGAAATTGTTTCCGACGACTTCCATATCAGAAAAGTCTTCGTTGCATCGAAAGAGCATTCCTTGTCGATAAGGCTTTCCGGTGTCGTTGATGTCTCGGCCCCAGCGATCCTTGACAGGCTTCCCGGCGGCGTCGCAAAGCTTTTTACCTGTGTTACCAAAGTTGAAGTAGAGCTTGCCATCGGGCCCGAAAACAAAGCTATGAACCGAGTGATCGTGCTGAGGAGTTCCGGTGTTAGTAAAGACCGCTTTTTTGCTGTCAGGAACATCGTCGCCGTTCGTGTCGATGAATTCAATCACATTCGGAGCGACGCTGACAAGCACGCGATTGCCCAAGACACAAATGCCGAGAGCTGAATCGATATCGCGACCTTGATAGAAGACTTTGCTGGTGTCAGTGACTCCGTCATGGTCTGTGTCTTCCAAGATAAGAATGCGATCTCCTTCGGGGCGATCTTCTTTGTGCTTGCGATAGTTGACAACTTCACAGACCCAAACACGACCGCGATGATCGATGTCAATATTGGTAAGGCTCTTCAGCGTTGGTTCGGAAGCAGCAAGTGTTGCTTCGACGCCTGGGTGAGTGTCGAGTCCAGCGACTGCGTTTTCAACGGCACGTTGGTCACCGAGCGACTCGTCAATAGCCATCGCATCGGAGGGAAGCGAGTCTTTGTAGATTGCAAATCGAACTGAGGTCTTGTCTCCTTGGGCAGTTCCACCCGAATCCAGTGCGCAGTTCACTTCAAACTTTTCAGCACCTTCTGGAACACGAAACTCGATCACGCTATTGGCATGCGTTCCGATTCCAACGCCAACATCTTTCCCTCGAACCGTCAGCGGCCCACCGTTGGCGTTTCGATTCTTTCGAACCTTTCCAAAACCAGTCGTCGCTTGAACCCAATCAAGATCAAGCGCGGAAGTCTTTTTATCTTCGGTGATAAACGTTGGATTCATCCAGTTTGCCCAATCGGAGTGGAATCCATCGCCAGCGTCTGTGACGACCAAGAAGAGCGACTTCGCTCCGTTGAGATTGACTTCGACATCTACCGAGTGTCGGGATGTTTTTGAGTTAACCAAAGGGGAAAGATAG
>JAIYDQ010000195.1 GCA_027487375.1 Planctomycetaceae bacterium | reverse complement strand
TGGGTGGTGCGATGGCGATCGATGCGGCGGAGTGCTCGGCACTAGCAGGTTTGCTTGCTGCGACCTCATTGCTTCAGAATGAATCTTCTGATGCAGTCATTTGCGCTTCCGGCCACCGCGCGATGGATTTACCAGCCTTTGAGACCTTGTTCGCAAAAGGAAAACTCGGCGGTAGCTCCACCAACTCACGATGCCCTGGAGAAGGAGTCGCCGTGTTAGTACTTAAGCGTCTGGATAATGCTCAGCGCGATGGCAACACGATCTATGGAATCATCGATTCAATAGAAACTCGACGCGCGTCGGGAGCTTCGGCTAATAGGCCTACTAGTTCCCTCGAAAGTCAAATTGGTGATCTGCAAGGTGCTCAGGGCTTGATTTCGATTTTAGAAGCCGTTGAGCGAAAAGAATCGGCACATCAAACACTTGAGATGTCCGCAAACGATCAAGTAACTTATCGAATTGAGATTCGCGGCCCTCAAGCCCCAAACAACGCGAAAACACCGAAATCCAAAGAAAACAATCCTTTACTTAGACCAGCGAAGCTGCCCTCTACAATGCCAAGTGTATCGAACCAACACACATCGAAGCGTTCTCGATTCGCCATGTTCCCAGGCCAGGGCTCACAGCACGCTCGCATGTTGGAACCATGGAATCAAACATCCGAACCCGCTCGTCGCGCATTACACGAGGCCAATCTAGTACTTCGCTCATTAGGTAGTGATAGCTTCGATCTTTTAGTCGAGCAAGCCGTTTCAAGTCGTGATCGATCTAGCTGGAGCACTCAAGCTTCCATGCTGATCGCAGACTGGGTACTATGGAACGCTTGGGTTGAGATCGGGGTTGATGTCGATGGAGTAGCAGGGCACAGCTTGGGTGAGTTGGCTGCGATGCTTGCCGCCGAAGTATGGGACATCGAAACGGCTCTTCGTTTCCTACGTCTTCGCGCAGAAGCTGTCGATAATCAGGGGCCGACCACCAGTGGCCTGCTCTCGATCCATACAAACATCGACACAGTCAAAGATCTTCTGCGAAATACGCCGAAAGCAATCTTCATCACTCACCACAACGGCCCCAAACAGGTTGTCGTAGGCGGTAAGAATAGTGCGCTCGCCGAGTTTAAACTCACCTTAGACGAGATGCGTCTATCGTCATCCATTCTTGCCGTTCCAGCTCCGTTCCATACACCGCTTATGTCAAATGCGGCATTACAGTTGGTCGATTCGATTGCGTCGATCCACTTGTTGCCACCTAGAGTTCCCTTTCTAAGCAGCGTAACGAATCGCTACGAAGCCGAACCAGATGCAATGCGACGCAACTTGATTGCGCAACTGATAACTCCGGTCGATTACGTTGGTCTGATCTCAAAATTGAAGAACGATGATGTCGAACAATTGGTTGAAATCGGACCAGGCCAAGTCCTCACAAAACTTCATACCGCCAACCTCATCGATTCAGATGTTGAATGCATCTCGATGGGTGGCTCATTAGACACCAAATCATTTATTGATGCCGTATCACTCAAGAGCCGCAGCACAACATCAAGAGCCAAAGCATACTCTGCTTCTCGACAAGAAGCGTCCAACGTATTGAATGCACTAGCCAAACCAATCGCGGAAGTTATGGCAAAGCCGGAAGTTTTGCTCGTTGATGCAACCGCAGCCAGAAGAAAGCAAATGCGTGAGCGAGCAGGATCGATAGCTCACAGTCAGCCACGCTCTGCCCCTAAAGATCCCGATTTCGCAATCGATCTTCCGCCAAGAGCAACTGCGGAAGCGTTCACCAAGCACAAAAATCATGAGAGCACATCGCGAAAGCCTGAGTCGGATAAAGCCTCTTCCTTAGAAACCTTTGTACGAGACTTTATCGTCGAGCAAACGGGCTATCCGCAGGACATGATTCAACTGGATTGGGATCTCGAAGCCGACCTTGGAATTGACAGCATCAAACTGGTTCAGCTCATGGGCGAACTGCGAGAGTTGTTTGAGTTAGAGCCTTCGGTGGTTCTTGGTTCGAACGTTCGAACACTTCGCGACATCCTCACTCTTCTGGATAAAGCGGGTGGAAAACGAGAGTGGTTAGACGAAAATTCAGATGATGGGTTCGGTGAGCAGCAAGACAGCCGGATGGAAGTTCCTCGTAGCAGGCCTAACGAACGTGCAACTCGTCCGTCGGGGGAAGTTGCTGAACCGGTCGCCCCAATTCCTTTGAATGATACTCAAGGTGTTCTCGCCAAATCCGCAACGATGTCGGACATCAGTGATGAAGGAACACCAGACCCCGCGATCCTAGAATCGTTCATGATCGATTTCGTCATCGAGCAGACAGGCTATCCCCGGGAGATGGTTGATCTCGATGCGGAATTAGAAGCCGACTTAGGTTTAGACAGCATCAAACTGGCTCAACTGTTCGGCGAATTACGAAGCCACTTTCAACTCGCAATCGAAGCCGAACAGCGAGCCGTTTTATCGAAGGTTAAGTCTCTAAGCGACATTCTAAAATTTTTTGCAAAAGACCAATCACCGAAAACTGGAGTGACTAGTCATATCGAAGCAACAGTGTCTGCTTCAAGCGACAGTTCGCTCGGACCTTCCATTTCTTCATCGGAAGATTCAACATTAGATTATGCAGATCCTGTTTGGCAAGGAAGACATCTCGCGAATGCGATTCAGAATCAATTGATCGAAGACTGTAGTGTCGCTGTCGAGGTCGATAACGACAGAGCATTCTCAACCTCTTCATGGGATTTAACCGAGAATTCTTACCTACGATCCGTTGCCGACAATGCGGATGTTCATGTTGAAAATTTGATCGGACTGATCGAAAGACACGGCCACAAACCGATGTGGCGTTCGCTGCGTGAGGCAATTGAAGAGCACTCAGGGCATGTCAAACACTCTACCGACAAATCGTCCGTTCTGCCTGGCGAGTCCACTTCACTTCCGACTGAATTCGAGTATCGCAATGATGAAGTTGCACAGCGATACCTGCTTCGGACGGAAGAATCCGACTTGGCAGGCATATCCGGAAGCGTCAAATGGTTCGGACGTGCTTTGATTCTCGGATGCAATTCTGTCGCAACCGCTTTACAGCGACGATTAGCTGCTGAAGGAGTTGAATCAGAATGCTTAGATGCGACAGCGAACCTAGATGTTTTGCTCACGAAGCTAGATCAATCTTGGGGACCAGAAGGATTTCCGCATCTTTTTATTGCGACTCCCCATGATCCCGGTGCTGTTACGAATGTCAGCGATAGTCCCGCCCATGGAAAAAGGAACCAAGTCACTTTATCCGTTTTCTGGCTGTGTCAGCAGTGGTTGATTCGAAACACGCGCGATCGTAATTTAACAGACGTATCCATCGTTGCGATGACACAACTGGGTGGTGACTTCGGCTTCCAGAGCAACATCGCAGCACCAGAAAGTGGCGCAGTAGCAGGTCTCTTAAAAGCGATTTTGATTGAGTGTTGGGTCAACGGTCATCGAGGAATACCAATTAAGGTTATCGACTCCAAGCCTAACCCCGATCCGGAAACCTTGATCGACGCGGTCTTCTATGAGCTAGCCAATCCAAGTTTTGACACAGAAATTGCCTGGAATGTTGGACGAAGAAGCGTTGTTCGTGCAATACCGACAAAGGCGCAGTCGCGACAATTGCGGCCGACTCCTGGCGTATGGATTTGTACTGGTGGCGGTCGAGGAATCACCGCTCGAGTCGCGCGCGAACTCGCCAGCCGGTACGGCCTCAGCCTGCACCTCATGGGGACAGCTGCGGAACCAAACGTTGCACCGAAGAACCGAGATCTTGTCGGGGATGAGTTAAAGCGATTTAAGAATCAAGTGATGGCCGACGCTCGAGCAACTGGAAAAAACTCAGTTAAAGCGTGGCAAGACATGGAAAAGCAGTTGGAAATAGATGCTAATTTGCGGCTATTTCGCTCCCAGGGAATTGAAGCTTACTATCACTGCTGCGATGTATCCAACGAGGCGGCACTCAAGGATCGACTGGAAAAGATCCGGACTCAGTTCGGTCCCATTCGTGGATGCTTGCACGGTGCTGGTGTTGGACAAGATTCCCGATTTGAGCGCAAACGCGTCGATAAGGTGCAAGAGTGCATGCGTGCCAAGATCGATGGGATGGTGAATCTAATGCGACAAACGTGGAACGATCCGGTAGAGTACTTTATCGGCTTTGGTTCGATCAGTGGACGCTTTGGAGCCAATGGGCATGCAGACTATTCGTCGGCAAATGAAGCATTAGCAAAGTACACCGGTTGGTACCGCCAACAGCGCCCCGAAGTTGCTGCAGTTGCGTTTCACTGGCATGCTTGGGGTGATGTGGGTATGGCTACAAAGCCAGAGACCAAGCTTGCATTGGAAATGATCGACATGCAGTTCATGCCTGCAGACGAAGGCATTCGCCATTTGATTCGCGAAATCGAATCGGGTGCTGCAGAGCGCGAAGTACTTATTACTGATGACCGATACTACCGCATGTTTTATCCGGCGGAAACACTTACGCCAAAATCTGGAAGCGATGAAAACTTTGTTGCAAAGACGCCATTGCTTGCTGGTTTCTCAGAACCCGAATCGGACGGAGCCGCGGTCAATGATTCGAATAATTCTTCTAATGCGATTTGTCGCCTTGATGCAAAGCGAGACATATTTCTTCGGGAACATGTTTTCAATAGCAACCCGCTGCTACCGTTTGTCATCAGTTTGGAGCTCATGTGCGAGACGGCTATTCGTAGTCATACTTCCAAGCATGTTCTTAAGACCGCGCCCGAGATTCTAATACAAGACGTCCAAGCAATTCGCGGACTCAGATTGAGTGCGAATAAGCGGCGGGATGTGACAATCGAATGCACGGAGAATCAGAACGAGTATCAAACACGAATTCATTCCGAATTTAGGAATCGCCAAGGGATTGTGATGGATGCGAAGCGTGAACACTCAAAGGCTTGCATCGCATTTGGGACATTTGAGAGGTTACTTGATTGGCAAAAACCGTCGATTGATGAGTCGCTTTTTGTCTCGCCAAATTACCCTGACTCGAATCAGGCCTTCTATGTTGGGCCATCCTTTCGGGTGCTTCGCCGCGCGGCCCTTGTAAGCGGTCGGGTCATAGGCCAAATCTTGGCTCCATCATTGATTGAATTAGTCGGTAATCACCGCACAACCGATGGCTGGATGACACCGAGCGCGGTACTTGACGCTTGCTTGT
Source organism: Planctomycetaceae bacterium (assembly GCA_027487375.1). Lineage (GTDB taxonomy): Bacteria > Planctomycetota > Planctomycetia > Pirellulales > Pirellulaceae > JAIYDQ01. Next base: position 5,917 of record JAIYDQ010000195.1, on the reverse strand, counting down.
TTACGACAGGTATACTCGCATGGAATCAGGTCAAACCAGGAATTAGTTTGCCCGTTTCGATGGAACGCGTTCGAGTCGTATCGATGCCCGACGCAGGAGAACCGTGCGTGGTTGAATCGCGGCTTGTGAGTATCGAAGATCGTCATGCTTGCTTTGACTTTTGCTTGTGGGGTCGAGACGGCAGAGTGCTGGTAGAAGTTCGCGGCTATCGAATCGCTTGGGTTGACTAATGCAATTCGCCAACTTTGAATACGCGCAAACGATCATCAGGCTTGCACTTCCCATCCACATATGGCGATTGAAACGCGAGTGCCGCGATGTTTCATAGCACGACAGGCTTGCCGCACCTCTTGCCTCCGAGGGCCTACTGCGATGAAGCGTGGGCCGCTAAAGAAAATGTTGGTCCGCTTTATCAAGCTTGGCACTTAGTCGGCATTACATCCGAACTTGCAAAAGTGGGCGATTTCTTAACAACAGAGATCCTAGGTGAGCCCATCCAAGTTAGACGATTTCAGGATGGACTTGCCGCTTTGTCCAACGTGTGCGCTCATCGACATTGCTTAATCTCCAGTCATAAAAACGGGCACAGTGAGTCGATGAAGTGCCAATATCATGGATGGGAGTATGGCTCTGATGGGTTCAATCGAAAAATACCCAGTGCTAAAGACTTTGCTCCTTTATCACGCGAGCAGATACGACTCCCAAGTTTTCAGGTAGATACTTGCGGGGAGTTAGTCTTCGTTCGTCTGTCTTCTACTGGGATTTCATTACAGGAATTCCTAGGACCAGTCGCTTCAAAAATGCAAGTCGGGTTCGGCCCGAGTACGTGTTGTTTTTTAAAATGGGAAGTCAACTATCAAGCAAACTGGAAGATCGCAATCGAAAACTCGTTAGAGGCTTATCACGTCCAGAGTGTGCATCCAAACACATTTCGGTCTGATCCGGGTGAAAGCCGATCGGAACATCGACTGGATCCATTGCACACTGCCTTCGGTTCCGATTTACCGTTCGCCCATTCGAAACTCGACCTCACTTTTCAAAAGTGGGAAGGTCGCGTTGTAAAATTCCTTGGTGGCTCTCCAACTCGTCGATACTGGCAACATCACGTTTTCCCAAATCTGCTTTGCTCCTACACGGATGCGATAAGCCTCGTTCACTACGTGATTCCTATTTCATCAATGAGCTCCCGATCGCTTGTGTACCAATTCGGTATTTGCCCAGACCGACCAGGACTAAAACGGTCACTCGCCAAGCTATGGGGCCGTTTAGAAGCAGCCTGTACCAAGCGAATTTTAAAGGAGGATGTAGAGATGTATCCACGCATTCAAGGTGGCCTCAAGGCGAGCAAGCAGCTTGGGCGACTCGCAAGAAGTGAAGAGCGAATACATTCTTTTCAGGAGTATTTGACGCGACAGTTGAGCAACGCCGCCCCCCAAGCTTCCGCGGTAACATCAGACAATTCCATTGCAGAGAAAAAGCCAATCCCGACGGATTGTCCAATCAAAGACAGCTGCAGCACCGCACACACACCCACTTCTCCGTTAACTTCTGAAATGCGTTATGAAGATGGGGACAAGCGAGCAAATTCACCAGGAGATTTTACATGAGTAATGAACTATCGGGAAAGAAAGCATTAATCACGGGTGCTTCACGTGGGATTGGGCGAGCCACTGCGATTCGTTTAGCAAAATCAGGTGCAGAGGTAGCGATAAATTTTGTTTCCAACGAAACGGCCGCTAGAGACGTCGCCTCTGAGATAATTGCTGCTGGTGGCAAGGCGATCCTCATCAAAGCAGATGTCTCAGAAGAAACCGATGTACAACAGATGTTTTCCGTTCTCCAAGAGCGTTGGGGAAATCTGGACATTCTCATCAGCAATGCGGCTAGCGGTGGATTTCGTCCTTTGATGGCAGCGACTCCTCGGAATTTTGATGCGGCCATGCATACAAATGTTCGAGCTTTCATGCTTCTCGTTCAATCAGCGATGCCGATGTTGCTGAAATCAACTGGCAACCGAAAGGTCGTTGCACTTTCAAGTCACGGATCTCATCGAGCGCTCAATGACTATGCACTGATCGGCGCTTCCAAGGCAGCGATTGAAAGTCTCTGCAGGCATATGGCGCTCGAGTTTGGTCCCAAGGGAATCAACTTTAATTGCCTATTAGCAGGCCTGGTCCTGACCGACTCAACTCGAGGAATAACAGATGTGGAGCTAGCTCATCATGAATCCAACGCACGTATGTTGATCGGTGAGGGAAGAGTTCTGCAGCCTACAGATGTAGCAGATGTAATTCATTTTCTCGTTTCGTCTTCCAGCGATCTAATCCAAGGACAAGTTATTACCGTCGACGGCGGCATGTCACTGCGACTTTAGGAAAGGTAATAAGAACTGCTCGCTATACTTTGTTTCTTACCTTCCCATCCGTAGCTGCGTCTCTCTGAGACGCAGAGAATTCTCGTCTCGGAGAGACATAGTGACTCCTCGTCTCGGAGAGACGAGACTACAGAGACGAGACTAAGTGATTAATATCAAGCGAATAAGTGCATGATTCACATAAGCTACCTAAACCAACCGTTCCACGAATCAAATTCGTTGGCAGAAAGTGGTCGTGAGCTTCTAAATGATTTCGAACGTTCGCGGTTGCTTCGCTACACTCGCGATGAACCTAAGTTACAACTTCTTTTGTCTAGATGGTTAATCCATGAGCATCTAGCGCGAAGCTTTCCTAAGCTTTCGCGAAGGTGGCAGTTAACATCCGATCCCACGGGTCGACCACTGGCAACTCATCCTGATCTCGATGCCGAGATTCACTACAGCCTATCGCACTGCGAGGGTTTGATTGCTTGTGTAATCAGTGCTGATTATTCAGTAGGCATCGATGCTGAACCTAAGGATCAGTTGATCAAAGAAAGCTTTATCCAAGTAGGCTTTACTTCGTCCGAGCGAGAGAGAATTCGTAAGTCACCCTTTACCGCATCGGACGAAATGAAACTGCGTTGGACCGTAAAGGAATCTCTCGGAAAGATGACCGGTCAGGTCGGGTTGGAGTCCATTGTGGGTTTTTGCACGGAAAAAATTTCACAATTGGACGCACACATGCCATTATTCATAGAAACCTACGACGCGTGGATATGCCGCTTGCCGATTAGCAATGGTCACTTCGTCACCTTAGCGGTCGCTCAAGACCGCCACACCCGCCCAGAGATAGAAATCTTTAATTCGTCTGAATGGGTCTGACTAGTAGTCGCTTCAATACGGCACTAAGTTTCATCGGAGATCTATGGATATCGCTGAACATTCCAAGACAACGCGAGACGGTCCATAGTATACTTTTATTAATGTAAAGTGTGTCAGAGCGGATCAACATGGACGGTCCATTATCAATGTTGAAGAAGAACTTTCATGCAACTTCATCCAGACCAGAACCTTCACTGCCTTCTTATTCAGCCGCGGTTTGCGGAATCGAATTACTGGAACTTTGTCGAAGCCGCTGAAGCAATAGGTGCTAAGGCAACCGCTCCGCCTCTGGGCTTACTTACCGTGGCAGCCATTCTGCCGCAGCACTGGACCTTCAAAGTTGTTGACCTGAACGTTCGCGACATAACAGAACAAGAATGGTCTCAGGCCGATATCGTATGCACTGGCGGCATGTTGCCGCAACAAGCGGGAACGCTCGAGGTTATTCGCGAAGCGAAGCGTAGAGAGAAATATACTATCGTCGGTGGTCCCGATCCAACCAGCCAGCCTCAAATGTACGATGAAGCAGATGCACTTGTCTTAGGAGAGGGAGAGCTATCTATTCCGATGTGGATGAAATCATGGCGCGAAGGTCATCCTCGCGGAACATTTTCAACGAAAGATAGCCCCGATATCACAACGACTCCAATCCCGCGATTCGACCTTATTCGCTTCGACGACTATCTTTACGTCGGCTTGCAATCTTCGCGCGGTTGCCCATACAACTGTGAGTTTTGCGACGTCATCGAATTGTTTGGTAGAAAGCCTCGTGTTAAAACCCCCGAACAGTTTGTTAGCGAGCTCAAGAGATTGCAAGAGCTTGGATATCGAGGCTGGATTGATATCGCAGATGATAACTTTATTGGAAATCGACTGAAGATAAAGCCAGTATTGAAATCGGTGAAGCAGTGGTCTGAAGAGAACAAGTATCCCTTCTTCTTCTCCACGGAAGCGAGCGTAAACCTAGCAGACGATGAAGAGCTGCTTGATCTGATGCAAGCCTGCCAGTTTCAGTATGTGTTCTTAGGAATCGAAACCCCGGATAAGCAAGTTTTGGTTCAGACGCAGAAGCGTATCAACACAGTTAAACCACTGATTGATCAGGTGCGTCGTATTTATGCATCCGGAATCTCCGTTACAGCGGGTTTTATCATTGGTTTTGATTCGGAGCCAGAAAACCCAGAACAAACCATCACTGACTTTGTTCAAGAGAGTGGTATTTCACTCGCGATGATTGGCTTGTTGAGTGCACTTCCGAATACGCAGCTAACCAAGCGACTCGGACGTGAAAAGCGGTTGATCTCTTATGATCACAAATGGATCCAAGATTCATCCGAGTTCTACGAGCTTCGCGCGGAGAAGAGCCTTGATCAGACGATGGGCGGTCTCAATTTTGTGACCGTGAGAGACCGCGTTGAGATCTACCGCCAACTCAAGAACATTATTCAAGAAGTCTACAGTCCTCGAGCGTTCATGGACCGCGTCATCGACACAACGCGCCGGCTCAATCTGAAGTCAAAGCATCGTCCTAACCTCTGGGAGCTTCGTCGTATGCTTCGCGGGTGGGCCGTTCTGAGCTCTCGACTGATCTTGAACCGTGAGTCGAGATACTACTATCTCCGAAATGCTTGGAAATCATTTTGGATGGGCCCGTCGAAGTTTATCTTTGCTCACCAACTAATGGGAAGCTACCTACACTTTGCGAGACAGACTAAGAAGATGCTCGTGCAACTTGATTTATCGATTGAGTTCGCGAAGAACCAAGCGACATATCCTAGAAGTGTAGCGGAGCTTAAGGCAAGACTTAATCGAGTAGAACTGCCGATTGCCGATTGTGAGAATAAATTTGATCTCATGAATAGGCCAACTGCACTTGCAAGCAGTCCTGCTTCTGATTGATTCTGAGAAAGCAACGAAGCATTGCAAATTTAGTTTTCGAAATTGACGAAGCTTAACCGTCGTTTTTCTATAGCGGTTAATCAATCAAGGTAACACGTCCTGACACAATCTCGTGCCGTTGATTGTTGTTCGTGATAACCAGCCTTCCATGCTCGTCGATTCCTTGGCAATAGCCTTCAATGAATTCATACGACTTGGCGGGATTGCATTCGCTGACTCGTACCTTTCGGCCTCTGATGACAAGGAGATCCGAGTACCATTCAATCGATTGCGCAACGGGATAACGCGCGTCTATCAAGTATGCTGCGATGTTCTTCGAAAGAGCTTGGAGGGTTTCGCTTATGGAGACTTCTCGGTTTGCTAAAATCGCAAGAGTGGTTGAGCGATCGGCTATCGACGAGGGAAGGTCGTTGGGCAAATTGCACACATTGACCCCGACACCAATCAAATCTCCGCCAGCAGTCCTTTCGCAAAGTAGGCCAGCGACCTTCAATCCATTTGCCCAGACATCGTTAGGCCACTTCAACCCCACCATCGCTGCGCCTAATTCCGCGAGCGAGTCTCTTACCGCCAGCCCTGCCAGCAACGGAATGATATTCGGCGGGATAGTTGAATTAAACGGAACCACGAAGGTAGCGGTGAGAACACCACGCGGCGATTCCCAGGTGTTATTGCCTCGGCCACGGCCTTGCGTTTGCAATTCTGTAAAGACTACGAAAGGGGGCATCGATTCTACTAGCTGCAAAAGACGCACCGCTTCGGTATTGGTGCTCGCGACTG
>JAIYDQ010000448.1 GCA_027487375.1 Planctomycetaceae bacterium | reverse complement strand
ACCGACGGATTGGGCCCGAGGCAAGCCCCAACGCCATATACTTTCACCAATTAGGCGGCATTAGAATAATGAACGCCGAACAAGGAATGTCGAATTACGAAGTGTCAGGTGATTTCCTTCGCAATTCGACATTTCTTGTTCGAAATTCGATCGTATTTTTTTAAACCACAGGTCTAATTGTGGGGCCTTGGGCGACAGCCTCCAGTTGGCTGATATGCAAAACAACAAATGGTCTACCGGACATTAACGCAAACCGTAGGCGAAAAGAATTTTTACTTTACTAGCGCTGCTCGCCAAAACACTAGCTTTGATGGTTTACGATCAATAGAGGGTTCGGAGGCAATCGACGAACTGGACGACGAATAACGGGATGAATATGAGGATAAATATCTTGACGATGATCAAGATGATTTCACGGTCGAAGGGACAGCTCGAAGAATTTCTCATTGAACGTCGAAAAGCGAACTCAGGAAGTATTTAAAAACCCGATGCGTTTCCGAGCAACCTCAACATCAAGGAAAAAGGATTGTTCGCGATTAGTTACTACCACCAACGTGAAGATTGCTTCACAAGCAAAGAGACGAAGAATGTTGTCGAAGAAGCAGTGACTTGATGGAACACCTCGAAAGCCAAGGGACGTAAGAACACGTCGCTGAGTTATGTTTTTGAAATCGCAAATATTAGGCCTGAAGGGCCGACAAACCCTATGCCGGGGCTGCAAAGCCCCGGTTTGAAAATCAAAAAAGCATTCAGCCCTGAAGGGGCGGCACACCATAATTGTGTCGGCCTTGCAGGGTTAACTTGCAATGAAATGATGAGTCCGTTGTACTTTCGGTACTAAAGTGAATGCGGCCCTATCGGCTTTGAGTGGTCTTTGATTTGAAAATCTGTCGCAGTTTGAAATTTTTCGGGGTGGGTTTTGACGTTGGGGGGAACAAGGCGAAGGCGAAATCCGTTGGTTTTTATTGGGTTTCAGCGGAGGATTGGCTGGGTTTTGTTAACAGAATGGGATGGGCTAGGCTTACAGAATGGTTGCATTCAGGCTTTTGGCTCGGTAGTTGCTCTTATGTATTTCGTTGGCTGTGGAAACGGCAAAACTAGAACTATATGGAGAGTCAAAAGATGTTAACTAAAGTCAAGCGTGAGAATGAATTGAATTTCGCCGAGCTATTGCATGTTCGGGAGACTTCTCGAAGATTAAGAAGTAAGTGGTCGCCTGCAGAGATGGCCGAGCGTAAAGCGATGGCTCGGAAACTTCAGTTAGACCTCATCGGATTAATGGGCTTGGATAACCCTGAGAGCAAGGCTCCGCGCAAGGCAAAATGAGGTTGCAAGTTTTGATATCACGAAAACCATTGTTTCTATTTAATTGCAGTCTACGGAGGCCCGCACTTGCGCCACCACTAGGCCTGTGGCTTGCGGGCCTGCTATGACTTTCTGTTTGGGCATTCGTGTGCGTAACGGACTGATAGCACTGGCCGACACCAAGATTGTTAAGGGCGAGGAGAAGCTTACCAAGTCCAAGATCTCACTTACAAATAGCGGTGGTCGACACTGGTGGTTGATGACATCGGGATTGCGATCTGTGCGCGATAAGACGGTCACTTACCTGGAGCAGAAGCTTCAAAACGATCACGCTCCGGTTGGAAACTTATTTGCGATCGCAAATCTATTCGGCGAGCAACTTCGCCGAGTTCGCTTGGAAGACGAAGCGGCTTTACAAAGCGGGAATCTCCACTTTAACCTGCACGCAATCATCGGTGGCCAATTAGAAAACGATACGTCAACCAAGATGTACTACGTTTATCCAGAGGGGAACTGGATTGAGTGCAATGAAGACTCTCCCTATTTTATTATCGGCCGTACGCACTACGCCAAACCAATTCTTGATCGACTGCTGCGATTTGATACAGATACAAAGCAAGCGGCCGCTCTAGCATTCTTAGGATTTGATGCCACGCGTGCATGCGTGACGGATGTGGGCTATCCGATCGATATGGTGCTTCATCAATCACCTAACAACGTGACTCACCAAAGATTCGAAGCGACCGATTTGATCCAAGTCTCTAGGTGGTGGAACCAAACGCTCAGTAATGCACTACAGCAATTCCCGATGGATTGCTTTCAGAGATTATTTTCTTATCCTAACGAAGGTAGTTTGGGTCAGGCGGACGAAAAGGTCGTTTTTACCGAGCAGTAGGAGATCGCGGCCGGCGTTACCTGGGGAAAACTCTGGAATAGTTGATATCGATAACTGGTTGTATAGCGCCAGGTTTGCGCGAGAGTTCAGGTTTTAGCCACTTTTGGCAAATCCAAGGTGCTCGGCGCCTGATGGCTGTACTCCAGCGCAAACCTGGTGTTGTCCAATCAGGCTTTGTTTCCAAACTATCTTTCACGTAGCTGCGCCTCGCCGAGACGTATGCATTTCGCGTCTCGGAGAGACACGACTACGTGTTTAGGAAAAGAGCCTAAAGTTAAAAAGCTAATAGTCATAAAGTTCGTGGTTGTTCGCAGCCTTGGGGGGCTTGCTCGTGAATAATGTTGATGTCGGTTGTGAATTGCAATACGAGGTAAAAACGCCAACGACGATGCTGTTCAATCTGTCTGTTGCGTCAACTGAGTACCAAAGCATTGTGAATGAAAGTCTTTGGTTAACTCCCTACATGGTTGCGGAACAGTTAAAGGTTGGTGCTTCGAATAATCGCGTTCAGAGAGTCTTTGTTGAGCCGGGGCTTTTCAGCATTCAGTATTCTGCGAACGTAAATCTTGGCGCAGAAATTCACTGCCCGGAAACACTTTCTGAGAAGCCCTACGCGTGTATTCCTGCAGACGTGCTTCCGTACCTCAATCCCAGCAGATATTGCCAGTCAGACCTGCTTGCCAATTTTGCAATGAGCGAGTTTGGAGGCGAACCGCATGGATATCGACGAGTCAAAGCGATTTGCGATTGGACGTTTCAGCATCTGGCTTACGTTTCGGGTTCGACGGATTCTGAAACGACCGCCCGCGATGTTCTAGTTCAGCGACAGGGGGTTTGCCGTGACTTCGCGCACCTTTCGATTTCGCTTTGTCGCGGCCTTGGGATTCCGGCAAGATATGTTTCGGGCTACGCGATTGATCTCGAACCACCCGACTTTCATGGATTCTTTGAGGCCTACTTAGGAGAGCGGTGGTACCTATTCGATGCCACGCGACTCGCCCCAGTGGAAGGCTTGATCCGTATCGCAACCGGCGTAGATGCCTCCGAGGTTCCATTTGCGACTCTGATGGGAACAACGGAGCTCAAGTCGAAAGTTGTTTGGGCTCGGCTATCGAACTCGAATCAATCGCTGCCTGTCTCCGGTAAAGAGTCCGCAGTTTCTACTGCGTAATCGCGACTAAACGCAGACGCGATCCTTTCCTACAAATGCAGAGAGCTGTCTCTCGGAGAGAGACAGCTACGTGAAAAGGTTTAACTTAAGCGACTTTCGATGCCGTGCGGCATGCACGCTATGCTTCGATTTCAGCAAAAACTGGTGCTGTAGATTCGCCGATCAACTCTGGCTTGCGTGTGTAAGTCGGGAGGCCAGCGGTGCTGAGAACGGCATCGATACTGTCTTGAGCAAGCGATACGATTGCGTCTCGCGTCATACCTGCAACTACAGACATGTGCCCATAAGCAGCCATCGGACCTTCATAGCCCATCTTCGAAAGTTGAGTCACGATTCCAACGTTATCGACAACACCTTGTGCCGCGGGCATTATTCGTTGAGTAATGCTTGCCGTCGCGAAGTCGATACCTTCGGAAGCGTCTGCCAGTCGCAGTCCAAGGATTCGGTTCACAGGAACGCTCGCCAGTTGTGCAATAGTTCCGCCGCCGACAGTCCAATTCCATGTGTCGATTGTCAAACCAACGTTGCTCGCCGAGCATGCCTTGAACAATGCTAGGTAGCCCTCTGCGTCCTTGACGAACGGAAACTGCTTGCCTTCGCGGTTTTCAATGGCGGCAGAGAAGTACAATCCAACGCGAATGTTATGTTGCCCCGCAACTTCGGCTATCTGGCCGATTCGCTTGCGAACAACTTCGAAATACTCGTGATAAGGCAGGCGATCGGTTGCAGCAGGAACACGTAGATTTCCAATTGTTGCACCGGCTTTACCTGCGATTTCTGCAGCCACAACGAACGATGCGAGAGCCTTTGCGAAGGCAGCGTCATCGGCATCGAGATCGACCGTAATTTCAAAGCTCCCGATTTGCATCTTTGCACTTTCGAGGTACTTCGCAGCCCGCTCGAACGAGGCTCGTTGAGTTCGCTTGACCAAGTCTCCGAGATCGATATCCAATCCCTTAAAGCCATAAGTCATGGCCAGCTCAATTAACTCACTCTGACGACCTGAAACGCCCAATACAGAAGCGTTGAGATTTTTAAACATACCTTGTTGGTCTCCTACTGACATCAAATTGACAACACACATGACCTTGCCTCCGCAAGGGGGGAGGATTATCGCATAATCGTTTTTTGCTTCCTAGGTCTAAAACGATTTATTGCGAAAGCTTGTTTCACAGCGAAATAGCGGATGATATTCGTTGTCGCTGAGGCGATGGCATCTAGGGTAGGACGCCAAACATGTTGCGACGGGGACGGGACAAGCCCGATCCGTCGCGTGGGCGTGACTCTATCGCGCCAGTTCAGTAAAGCGAGCTTCTCGAACGACGGTGACTTTGATTTCACCGGGATAGGTGAGTTGCTGCTCGAAGGCTTGAGCGATATCGCGGCAAATTTTGGCTGCTGCTGCATCGTCGGTATCCTTGGAGCTTGCGATGACGCGTAGCTCGCGACCCGCTTGGATTGCGAACGCCTGTTCAACTCCTGGGAAGCCACGGGCGATCGACTCGAGCTCTTCCATTCGTTTGATGTATCGCTCCAACGACTCGCGTCTAGCTCCAGGTCGCGAAGCACTGCATGCATCGGCTGTTGCAACCAATAGCGTGTAGGGGAACTCGGTTGTTAGTTGATCGTGATGCCCAAGGGCCGCATGCACGACCATTTCGTTTTCACCACTTCGTTTGAGAATGTCGGCCCCGATTTTTGGGTGACCGCCTTCAAGCTCGTGGTCGGCTGCTTTACCAATATCATGCAGCAGTCCGCATCGACGAGCTAGCATCGGATTGAGCCCGATCATTTCAGCCATCAATCCGGACAGGAAAGCAACCTCGACACTATGCCGCAAAACGTTCTGCGAGTAGCTTGTCCGGAAATGAAGCCGACCAAGCATCTCAATCACACGATCATTGACTCCACCAATGTTGACTTCACTGGCTGCTTCTTCGCCTTTGCGTTTAATGAATTGAGTGATCTCTTTTTCGGTTGCCGCGACGAGCTCTTCAATCCGTGTCGGATGGATGCGACCATCGGTGATGAGCTTTGCAAGTGACTGACGCGCAATTTCACGACGCACGGGATCGAATCCGCTGACGATAACAACGCCTGGAGTATCATCGATGATAACGTCGGTGCCAGTAGCTTTCTCAAAGGCACGAATGTTACGCCCCTCGCGTCCGATGATTCGACCCTTCATATCATCGTTGGGAATATCAACCGTGCTGGTCGTTGTCTCTGCCGTATGCGCTGACGCGTAGCGTTGCATCGCTGTGAGCAAGATATCTTTTGCTTTTTGATCGACGGTTTCCGAGATGCGTTTCTCATGAGCCAAGATGACATTTCCAGCTTCGCTCTGTAGTTCGACTTCTAGATTCTTCAAGAGCTGGCTAGAGGCTTCTTCTTTAGTAAGCCCTGAAATTCGCTGCAGTTCCGAGGTTAGCTTGGCGACGAGTCGCTTATACTCTTCGTTCTTGCGATTAGCATCTTCCATTCGATCAGAGAGTTTTCGTTGGTTTCCTTCGACCAGCTTTTCTTGCCTCCGGAGATCATCGGTATTCTTGATGATCATCTCTTCGCGGCGTTCGGCTGCTTGTTCACGTTGCCGGACGTCTTCGCGTTGCTTTTGAATTTCGACGTCGAACTTTGATTGCAGTTGAAGCAAACGTTCCTTCTTATCAAGCTCTGCTTGCTTGACCATATTCTCCGAATCGAGTTTCGCTTGTTCACGGAGTCGGTTGGCTTGAGTCTTGGCGTCGCGTCCTTGAAGCTGGTTCAGCAGATAATGCACCGCAGCACCGATGACCACCCCGATAGCTATGGCGATGATGGTACTAGTCGATCCCCCTGCACTGCTGGCGACTTGCAAGGCTGCTTTCTGTGCTGTCGCAGTGGACTCAGTCGATTGCGCCAAAAGCAAATGCAATGGGAGAACGGGCACGACGTTGGTTTGCATGCCGAGGAAAAGAGCCGGAACAATTTTGGAAGATTGGGCCGCGAAAGTCGCTGGCATCAAGAGTGTGAGAATCAATGAAACGTTCCTTAAGGTTTGATGGAACGCAGTCCGAAAAGCTTTCGGTGAGGAAACGAATGGGTGCAGGCAGTCTAAATCGATAGGGTTGAGACTGGATCTTGGAGACAACGACATTTCTTGAGATACTTGGTGAAATGGCGGGCAATTTCTTCGCGATCGCGACAATATCAGGCTCGATCGATGCGGTCTGGTGATGAAAATCATCATTTACACCGGCGGTCTCACATGCGGCAAACGACAGACTGTCGAGCTGCTTGCTGGCAGATTGCGTGTTGGCAACTGCTAAATCGTGCTGGCGTGATTTCGCCATATGCAAGCACCATAGCGATGCGAGCAGTAGCAAAATCAAGGTTGCGGTCAGCATGTAGAGCATTCTGAATCGAGATGCGAAAAGGGAGTGCACGTCTCCAACCTAAATTCGGGGGCTCGTGTCAATCTCCCCGCCCCGCCTAAGTGATGATGGCGGTTGGAGGTTTGAGACGAGTCGTTTCCACTGCGGTTGGGGGCAGATTGAAAAATCGAAAGTTGTTTTTGCCGAAGGTGGGTTTAACTTCCTTTGGCTGGAACAATACCCCGTATAGTAACCAATTGGTACTGCAGTCCGCAACCAAGCTTTGCAAGATGGCCCTTACAAAAGGCGAATGATCGATACAATCTGGGAAAACAAAGAGCAGTTCCACGCAAGCTCAGCTACTAGATGCTCCGCAACACGCTCATCCACAAATTGGTAGAGCGGGTCGCTTTTTCACCTGGACAAGGCAAAAAACAATGGACTTTACTGCCGAAATTAGCTCGGGAGTCGCACCGAGTTGGAGGCATCGCCATCTATTAGGCGTTGAAGACTTGACCGGCGATGAGATCACGCTTGTCTTGGATTTGGCGGAAGCCCTTCAAAAGGCGACCGATGCGGGTCGGACGAAACTCAGTCTTCTCAAAGGTCGGACGATCGCCAATCTCTTTTTTGAGAATAGCACTCGGACGCGGAATAGTTTTTCACTTGCCGCCAAACGGCTCGGAGCAGACACGGTTGAATTCTCCTCCAGCGGATCAAGCGTGTCCAAAGGGGAGACCTTTATCGATACGGCAAAAACGATCGAAGCAATGGGAGTCGACGCAGTTGTTGTTCGACACGCAACCCCCGGGACGCCGCATCTCCTGTCGCGACATCTCGAAGGCTCTATAGTCAATGCCGGGGATGGCCCTCACGAGCATCCGACGCAAGGGCTGCTGGATCTTTGCACGATTCGACAGCAACGGGGCAGCCTGAAGGGGCTAACGGTCGCTCTTGTCGGCGACATCGCACACAGCCGGACCGCACGCTCTAATATCTGGGGCTTGCTGAAACTAGGAGCAAAACCAATCGTGTGTGGACCGGCGACCTTGGTATCGAAACGATGGGAACAATTAGGAGTCGAAGTCTCACATAGCTTGGACGCAATTCTTCCTCGATGCGATGTGTTGAATCTTCTTCGAATTCAATTCGAGCGGCAGTCAACTCGGCCTTTTCCATCTGTACATGAATACGCGTTGCTCTACGCAATGACTAACGAACGTATGCTTCGAAGCAAACAAGACATCTTGATCATGGCACCAGGACCCATCAATCGCGGCGTGGAGTTGACCCCCGAAGTTGCCGATGGTCCGCACTCGGTCATCCTTAAACAAGTGACAAACGGAATCGCTATACGCATGGCGGTCTTATGGCTACTTTTAGGGCAGAAAGAGAACGGTTTATAGGATGAAATCACGCATCACCATTAACGGACAAGCATCCGAAAATCATTGGTTGATCGAAAATGTTCGATGGATTGATCCACTTGCCGGAATGGATCGGATTGGGAGGCTCCATCTTGTCGATGGTGTTATCGCTGGGATGGACACGCTCAATGGCGACCTTCCAGTAGACATCAACCGGTTCGATGGCACGGGTTTGATCGGCGGACCTGGATGGATCGATTTGGCTACGGAATTAGGTGAGCCCGGACGCGAGGAGGACGAGACGCTCGAGACAGGTCTGAAGTCCGCGCTTGCTGGCGGCTTTACGAGTGTCGTTTCGTCCGCCAACACGCTACCAGCGATTGATACCGCCGCGAGCGTTCAGTTTATCCAGCAAAAGGCCGCAAGAACTGCTCTCGCGAAAGTTCACGTCCTGGGATGCGTAAGCAAGGGACGCAGCGGTGAAGAATTGGCTGAGATCGGTTCGCTTGTTGAAGCCGGAGTTGTTGCTTTGAGTGACGCACCCAGCCCCATTAATAGTAACGCACTGCTGAAACGTGCTCTTGAATATTGCTCGATGTTCGACAAGGTCATTCTGGATCATCCCGAGGTGACTTCGCTTTCGTATCGAGGTGTGATGCACGAAGACATGACGCAACTCATACTTGGACTCGCCCCAATGCCTGCCGAGTCTGAAGATTTGGCGACCTCCCGCGATATTCGTTTGGTTGAAGCCACCGGCGGGCGGTTGCACTTGCTAGGTATTTCAACCGCAGGGAGCGTCGAGCTCTGTCGACGCGCTAAGTCACGCGAGGAACCGCTGACAGTCGGGATCTCGATCGCTAATCTTCACTGCACTGATCAGCAACTGCGGTCGTTTGATTCCAATTGCAAAATCAATCCACCAATGCGATCGCAAATGCATGTTGATGCATGTCGCGAAGGATTAGCCGACGGCACCATCGATATCATTTCGACCGGTCATAGACCTTGTTCGCTAGAAAAGAAGATGCAAGAGTTGGATGCGGCTCCGTTCGGGATGGTGGGGCTTGAGACGGCGGTCGGACAGATCGTTACGCACGTGATCCAACCAGGACTTCTGGATTGGGTTGGCGTCTTTAGGAAGATGAGCTCGCGACCGGCCTCGCTACTAAAGATCGCGGGTGGCTCGTTGGCAACAGGTCAGCCAGCGGACATCGTGCTAATCGATCCCGTCGAGCGATGGACGGTAGATGCTCCGCGTATGATGACGAAAGCTTATAACACACCGTTGCACGGAACCGATTTAACCGGGAGAGCGGTAGCAACGTTTGTAAACGGTTTGTTGAAGTTTCAGGTCGCAGCTACGTAGCAGCGTCCCTCCGCAGAAGCGTCACGGTTCCTCAAGTCTCGGAGAGACTTGATTACGTGTAGCAGCGTCCCTCCGCAGACGCACCCGGTTTCTCGAGTCTCGGAGAGACTTGGCTACGTGTTATTTTTTGTGAAAACCGTATTCAGGATTATTCGCATCAAAGTCAGCGTCTGTAAGCCCGACGTTAAACTTGATGTCTTGATACGTGTATTCTTCCAAAACTTCTGGTTGCTGTCCGGGAGCTTTTGGCCAAGTGTAAGCTGCATAGCGAACTGGAATTCGATATTCGTTATCCAAAAAGACTTGGGCGATATGGAAATCGTAAGGCCCTACTTTGTCGGGATGCTCTACTTGGATGACAGTGCAAGCGCGGCCGCTCACTTTGGCACCTTCTAAAAACTGAACGTTGCACTCACCGTGCCGCTTATCACGTTCGCCGCGTTCGATCAACTTGGCAACCAGATTTTCAAGTCCGATCTCCGTGACTGGATATCGTTGCCCTTGCATGGCAAGCCAACCGGTTGGCTCAAGCGTGTGTGTTCCCAACATTCGCTTCATTCCACCTTCGTGAACCATGAACTTTCCTTGGTTCTGATTTTCCACGAAGACAACTTCGCGCCCCTTCACTGCTGCCGGCTTCAGAAACGCGACGTAGACGCTGAATGGAACAGCGATCTGTCCATTGTTCATCTTGCGATTTCTGATTTTGATGAACATGTACTCATGCTCGCCTAGTGTCTCATCGATTCGCTCGCGTTTGACCAATTTCGCTGTGTAGTCATTGATGCTCCCTTGCACGATTGCGAGACTCTGATGAGCAATTGCAAGAGCCGGATCTAGCGAATGCGGAACTGGAGCCGCTGGTTGTACCGGTTGATTTTTCGATACTCGGTAAACCGGTTCATTCAAGCCTCGCTCGCCAGTCTGTTGGCCTGGGTTAGCGGAGGCTGCCGCTGGTGTCATCTGCTCTGCTGTTTGCCCGCAGACAAATGGAGCATGAAATCCCGAGAGGAGCGCGACTCCTGCCAATGCGACGATGCGATTCAAACTAATCTTCATGACAAAAACGGTCCCATCCGTAGGTACGTGGTGTCGATTCGCAAAAGCTGATTGCAGAAGTATCCACCATCTAGCCTTTATTATCGCACTTCAATGCTGCTAAACCTGATTTCAAAAACAGGACAATGAAAATCCATTTCTACCCGCTTAACCGTTAGTTCTAGCTGGCAAACGATGCCGCTATAGTCCATCTAATCCTCAAGGCCCGGTCGATTGCTCAATGCGTTGGCCTACCGTCCCGTAGTAATCCTCGAGCGGCTTCGCGTTAGGAATATCGTCGGGCCACTTAGACCAAACCGCGGTCCGTTCTTGAAGCTTTTCCATTAACTTTTCTTGAGATTGTTGTTTGCGAAATTCGATCAAACTTTCGCGAATATCGTCCTGTGCATCTTCAAATGGGACAGTTCGTTCGGCCTCGCGATCCAAGACTTCCACGATGTGAAAACCGTCTTCGTCTTCAAAGATCTGGCTCAATCGACGCAGCGGAATCTCGAAGACTACTTCATCGATCTGAGTGCTTTTCAGTGAGCCCTTCGTGGTCCAATCGTAACGGCCTCCATCAACAGCATGACTGCCGTGTGACTTTTGTCTGGCAACGGCTTCAAAGTTACCTCCGGTCAATGCTTCGTTACCCATGTCAACGATCATTTTCCAAGCCGCGTCGCGACTTTCCGTCTTAGAGAACTGTGCAGTCAGGATTCGAAACTTAGCTCTTGCAGGGCGTTTCCAATCGGCGATCTTTTCGTCGTATCGATCACGCATTTCAATTGCAGTGATTTCAAATGTTTTTGGTATGTGCTTTCGCAAAGCTTCTTGAGCCATCATCGAATCTTTGAAGTTGTTCAGTTGCATCGCGAGAGAACTTCCCTCGTCGCGCAGAACTCGATCCAGTTCAACCGCCGTATCAACCTTCTGTTGTGAGAGCATACGAGGGAGCATCATTTCGTGGAACGCAGATATCATCCGTTTGTCAATTTGCTGTTGGGCCGCTTTTCTTTCTTCCAAGGATTTTCCAGTCAACTGTTCACCAACAAAATACTGGGCGAGCATTTTTGTTTGAGCCAGTTTAGCGAGCGCCTGTCGCATATACTTTTCGCGAAGTTCTATGAACTTTGTTTCTGGAAGCTTCTCTTTGGCTTCAATCAACATCGGATCGACCATTGAAAAAAGATCTGCCGCAAGAATTGGCTCTTCACCGACAATGGCAACAAGTTCACCAGCGGGAAATGCCTCCGCCGCCAAGATCGGCGATGTGATTGCAGAAGGGTCCATGGACTCGAGTGAAGGCTGATTGGCTTCCAACACTCGCTGGTTACTGACCGGACTGAACGGTTGATTTGGTGGGAAAGGAACGCCTCCGACGACCGGAGAGGATGCCTGGACAGGTCGCATGGATGCCGCGCTGGAGTCAGCACTGCTTCCAAACGCGATCGGAGCGTTGCTCGTTGGGCTCGATGAAGTCCTTTTTTCTACCGGCGTTTTTTCTAACCGCTGCGTCGAGTATCGATTCAATCCATCGGAACTACTCGGTTGAACCTGGGCTTGAGAAGCTGTGCTTGTCCCGGAAATTGTTTCCGAGGCAGTTGATCCGGGTTGAAAGTAAATGGGAGTGTTCGCTTGGACGTCCGGACGCGAACCATATTGTTGGCCGACCGCAAAGTTGCAGCACTGCAGTTGAGCAACGGCAAAAACCACCCAAACACGGCCATCTCGGCAACCGCCGAATGGTTTCTTTATCTTTGTAAAGTGCTGAAAAATCACTTTTATGGCTACTCAGTAAGTTGGAAAAATTCCACGGGCGGATACAAAACACTTCAATCCACTTGGTCTTATAGAAACGGCAAGGCAAAGGCAGCAAGACGTCTTTTGCGAGATTTTTCACAAGGAGATCTCACTCTCGCTCCGGTACGCGTGTTTTCGACCGTAGGACGACTGCTGAAGGCATGCTAGCGAACGTCACGATGAAACCTGCTATTGCTTGAGCAGAACGTAGTTTGGGGTAGTAGAATTCGTAAGAATTCAGTCGTCGCTTGAAATATTACTCAAACCTGAGGCCGTCAGATGTCTTTCGACATCTGCTACTTGTCCCAACCCAAATTTTTATTTGGAACAAAGCACAGGAAGGGCTCAATCTTTTCCTGATGGTATAATTGAGGGGTATAAGCGAGCGTGCGTGCTCGAGTACCGTTTGATTATCGAAATTTGGTTCCTGATTGGCGATCTCTCACCATGACATTGCAACCCACCCTTTTAACCGATCCGTTTGCACCTCAAGAAAGGGTTCTAGAAACTGCAGAAGAGTTTTCCATCCAAATCAATGCGACCAGCATTATGCTCGTTGATGATTCGGTTGTGCTCCGTGATCGACTCATGGAAGCGTTTCAAGAACGCGGCTTCCGGGTTTCGGTTGCTAGCAACTGCGATGATGCGGTCGAAGTCTTCCGGCAGAATCCTACAGAGCTCGCTGTTGTTGACCTTCGCATGCCTGGCCGGACCGGCCTTACGCTGATCCCAGAACTAAAAGCAATATCGCCTACCGTGAAGATTGTCATCTTGTCGGGATTTGGAAGCATGGCGACCGCAATCGACGCTATTCGTTTGGGAGCCACCAACTTCATTCCCAAACCCGCAGACGTCGATGACATCCTACTGGCATTTGTACGCGGCGATTCCGAGGTGCAAGTCACCGACGAGCCAGACGATCTGCAAGCTCCCACGCTGGCTCAGGCTGAATGGGAGCACATCCATCGAATACTCGCCGATTGTAACAACAACATCTCGGAAGCCGCTCGGCGTTTGGGTATCCATCGACGAAGTCTCCAAAGGAAACTTCGTAAGCGTGCTCCATAAGGTCACTTGCCGAACCTCAATTGCAGAACCTTATCCCTAATGTAGAAAGTCCCAAGTGAAACACTTGGGACTTTCTACAAAATTGACTTTTGGGCTTATGATCGTCTCATGCAGAAGTCTTGCGACTTCTGCTAAGGACAATGGAATTGTTAGCCAGCCGCTAGCATGCCAAGTGGCATCGCGGTTGTACCCGACGGTACAAAGTTTCGAATGTTAGGCAAAATGAGATCTAGACTGCTGTCCGGAACGCCGAACCACCGTGCCAATTCTGCATTGTAGACATCAACCGAGGTAGTCGGAATCAATCGACCTCGACCAAGGTCGATCGATTGGGTAGATGCGGGGAACCTTGGGGTT
>JAIYDQ010000157.1 GCA_027487375.1 Planctomycetaceae bacterium | reverse complement strand
CGCGAGACAAGCTGCAATTGCGCTTTGCCATTGTTCAATTTGGTAATCCGCGTTCGTGGACTTTAGTACGTCACAATACTGATTCACAGCGTCTTGATGGAGATCGAGGCGGCTGAACAATTCGGCTAGTTTAATGTGATCGCTTTCTACGGAAGAATCTTTACGAAGCTTGATCACCGCGGCAGCTTTCCTAAGGACAGCCTCAGCACGTTTTGGTTCTTCGGCCTTGATCCAATTGTCTGCAGCCATCGTAAGGTTGTAAAAAACTGAAGAATCATTACCCTTAGCGTTCGTTTCATATCTTTGACCTTCGATTCGGAAAGGAAGACGAGGGTCCAACAAATCATCAGAACCTTTCGAGCTTGTTCCTGCTTTCGGGATATCTTTGGTACTGGTTGCCTTTGCGGCAGCGAGCTTGTCTTGCACATCTTTGATGGTGTAAGCGCTCTTCTCGTTCTTGAGAGCCACACGATACGCTCGTTCAGCTGCCACCGTATCGTCTACTAATAGATAGGCATCCCCTAGTTGCTTGTAGTACATCGAGACATGTTCGTCACGGACACGAAGCAACACTTTTTCCGCTTCTTTGAGCGCGGAGGACGCTTTGTCTATTTGTTGACTCTTTACCCACGCTTGCCCTTCTCGTATTCGATATGACACACAAACAGTTCCTTGGAATTTATTCGCAAGCTCAGCGAACAATTCAGCTGCTCCTACAAAGTCTCCTTTGTGCTCTAAGAGCTCTGCCAATTGCATACCCAGTGGCGTATCAAGTTGTTCACCTCGATTCTTATATAGACTCCTTAGTGCAAGCAGAACCTCTATTCGTTTGACCGGGTTATCCTGAACCCGCATCCAAAACAATTCCATTACTCGCAAGGAAGGCTCATGGTCTGGTGTGGCCTTCAACTTTTCTTCAAAGGCCGTAACAATTGCCGTCGAGACGGACGTCGGCAAATCAATCGGCCTGATCGAAGCATCATCGGAAAATGATCGCAGAGACCAATTTGGCGATTTGTTAACAAAGTTCTGAAGTGACCGGAAGAAATTTGTTCTCGACTTCTGGATTGCAGCGATGTTATTCGATAGGTCGAGTAGGTGCATGTGTGCTTCGATCAATTGCGAGATCGATTCTCTGTGTTCATACAACGGTATAGCCTGTTCATAGATACGAGCAGTCAATAACTTATCGTTGGATAAACGAAGGGCTGTCGAAAAAAGAGTTTCCGCTTCTTGCCACTGTTTGCGTCTGATCGCCTCAACTCCGGCGTTCATTGACTGAATTGCCGAGTTCGAGACAGTTGCCATGGGCTGAGAACTCCGTGAGTTTTCGACCGTTCGACTTTTGACATCATGTCCTTTAGAGGAGGGTTTTTCGCCTAAACCTAAATCTGTCGCCAATTGCTGAAACGATTGGTCAAAGGTATCACGCTTGATGACGCCGCTTTTAACCCGCAGTACACCGAATGAACGCTGCAATTCCGCAAGCTTAATCTTCTTTAGTTCTTCTTCAAGAACTGTAACTGGCAATCCCAATTCCGAGGCCGCCATCGGAAGGTCTACTTCGTTACGGTATCGGTTGCTAATCAGTACGATCGGCTCTGACGCCTGTGTGGGTTTGGTAATGCCAATTTCTTCCTTAGAAAGCGCGTTCAAGAAAAGTTTTGAATCTTCCGCAAACCATTTTTCCGACTCTTGTGCTTCGGGATAGAGTCGCTTGATCAGGTCGATTTCATCATAAACTTTTTCATTTACCAAAACATGACTGCGAACCTCATCCGCTTTCCTAATCAAACCACTGTAATGGCATGACATACATGAGACGCCATTGACAACAGTACGATCAGGTTGGCGAGGGTCACTTACGATTTCTACAGGCCCTCTGTCAATACGTCGACCAGAAGCATCCGTCAGCATAAACGCCAACAAACCGTTTGGCAGATGGAAGATTATCTCGCCGCCATCGTGAATAAAACTGGAGGTCGTTGGCCCCGGGCCTATGGGATGCTCAAACAAGTTCTTTTGGCCCGTGTTCTCCGCGAAATCATAACTCTTCCAGTAAGCTCCAAAAATGGACTGATGCCGTTCGATTAATCGGTTGTTTTGTGAGACACCAGACCGAGCAAACCCGACGCGTAACGCTCTACCTTGTGCTATGTTTTCCCTTAGCGAAACCTGTAGGAGTGTTTCCAATTGAGTATCCGTATTGGGAATCTGTGCAAGATCGTGATAGAGCGGAGGTCGCGAGGCTGCCGCAACAAACCAATCAGCTCTAACAACGGGAACATCACACGCGGTCGCCGTTCTAGCGTTATGAGCCTCCCTGGAATCGAATACTAGTCCATGTGGATAGTTTGCAATAACTTGCAGCCATGTCTCGTTGGTCCATTTCAAATCTCGTAGGTCGATTCGATACAAATAAGGAAGCGCAGCTACTGGCCGAAGAGTCGCAAGCTGCCGATTCCATGAAAGACTATTGAGCAATTTAGCTAGGGCTTTTTTGTACGTTATAATTTCATTGTCTGAGAGTCCATAATTGGCCAGGTGAACTACTGAAAAGTAACGAATGTAGGGGCGGTCCACTTGTGCAGTTTTCTTTAAATCATTCGCAATTGCTTCGAAGAGCCGCTGAGTGGAGATGAAAGGTCTTATTGGTGGCTGTTCCAGTGATGGTGCGCCAGCATCAATCCAGGATTGGATAACAGATATTTCTTCCTGCGATGGACGCGGGCTTTCTGCTTCAGGTGGCATGGGGGCATCCTTAGAAGTCAACCGCTCCATTATTAGCGACCCGTGGGAGTTCCGCGGAATGATGTATCCCGCTGAAACAAGTTTCTCTCGATCGAGAGCAAAACCAAACCCGCCCTCGTTCGACTCATTTTGGCCATGACAGCGAAAGCAGTTACGATTAAGAAGATCCAGAGCCTTGGCTGCCAATTCACTGTGCTCTTTGCTAACACTTTCCGAGGAATCCAATTCCTTTGCGATAGGAGCCTGAATAGGGTTGGTATTGGCGGACTGTTGCTTCAGGAATTCTTGATCCTCCCTACTTAGCTTAGCGATTGGAACACTCGCAATAGAGCCATCCTTCTTCTCGAGTACTACCTTGTCTCCGCGAACTGCAACCAACTCGGCTTCGATTCTGTATTTGCCGGTCACGTCAGACCATTCTCGACCAACAACAGGAAGGCAAAATAAAACGAACAATGCCACCAAGGAGTGCTGCAGCAGTAAACGCATCGGAATACACCAACAAGATAGGCAGAAAGTACAGTAAGAACCCACAGTTTAAATCGAAAGACTTCTCTTTGCTACAACAGATCCTTCACACAAAACGCCGAAACAAAACGGCCGAGTAAACTAGTCACGAAATGGATATGCTAACATTGAATTGTTCGCATATTGATACTAGGATGCTATAGCGACATTAAATTATCGTTTGCCGCGACTACTCTTTAGTCTCTCTTCGGGAAACCTCTCAGCTGGTTCTCAATCAACTGGCTCAACAACTCTTCTTCAATGTCATCGCTTCCGAGCTTGCGTTCATCGAAGATAAAAAGCGGAGTCGCTTGCGATGACGAAGCCGACTCGCCGGAAGTGGGTACAGAGGAGACGAAACTGGCCGGGCGTCGGCTCAAAGCGTTGATCACGATCAAGACATCGATCGGTGCGGGAACAAACGGGGACACGCACAAACCGGATCGCTTGGATTTGCTGGTTAAATGTTTGCGGATCGCAACTTAAGCAACCGAGAACACGAATAAATCTATGCCCAGCAAGTTGTTGCCGACTTTTGCCCGCGAATTACACTAATTAACGGATAGCAACGAACCGTGCACAGTCATGCCGGTCGTGCGACGATTCGCCTTCCATCAGTGCGTGAATTGAATGTTCTGAACTCAAACCTCACCATGCGTCTGGCAGACGCTTCGTACCTGCAGCCCGAATCCAATTGAATTAGGCGATCTTACAACAGCAATCGTTAATTTCCTAAGCCGCAAAGCCACAGCCCTTGCCTCTAGGAAAAGCAATGTGGAGAGTGCTCGCGGACTTTTGTCCAGAATGTCGTGACAAACTCCAGAACACAAAGCCATAGAAGTTTGCCTTTCTCGACAGACCTTCTTCGACGTGGATTAAGTCAAACAGCCGCTTTGGAGATTTGATGTATCAGATGTCGATGGTCGAGGAATACCACTCCATTGGATCATCGGGTAACTTGTGCTGAATTCGAATCTCGTCCGCGTCCGGGTATAGGCTCAGCAACATTTGATAATGAAATTTGTATTCATCAGTAAATATCTTTCGGTCGGATTCGTATTTGCTATGTTTGATTTCATTTAAGGTACCGGTTAAGCATTCCAAAATCAAACTCTTTGCTTGCTCTGTTTCGCTACGCGAATGCCATATCCACGCTAACAAACTCATCTCTTCGCACCTGACGTAAGACTTCATACCTTCTTTCAACTTTAAGAAGTATATTTCAGCAAGCTCCCAGTCTTTCGCACGAAACGCAGCATTTCCCAAACAACCGTATCCCAGATTGTGATTCCAATAGGGTGCGAATGTTTCAACAAGTTCCTTGATTTGTTGTCGTTTATCTAATCGATCCAGGATCTCAGTATATTGTTTGAAACCTTGGCCAAGGATAGAAAACGAGTCATAAGCTTCTCTCTGCTGTGCTTCTGATAATCTTGAGGCTGCAGTTAGGATATGCTCATAAACTTTAGAAAAGGCTTCGTCTCGAGTTGCGGAACTTATAGCAACCTTTGCGACTAAGTAATCATCCAGATGCTGCTGTATAGCTCCGTCGCGATTCAAAAGAAAATTGATTCGATTTGTATCACCCGTTTTCAACTCTCCAATTAAATGTTCAAAAACCTGAACCACATGCTCAAAGTCTATCTCTTCTTCAACAACTTGTAGATACTTTTCTCGGTCAGAGGCATCGTTGAACCCTAGCAATTGCCGACCAAGATGGATGCGTAAAATACCGCTTGTTGTTTGATCCGCTCGGAACTGTTTGGCTGGATACCAACTTAATCTGCCTGAACCGACCGCAACCCATCCAGGCTCATTTGCTACCATCGCTTCGACTAATGTCACGAGCCGATTAGACTGCTTCAACTTGGGGGATATTTCGGCAACTCGAACGACCTTGCAGTTTTGATAACCTTCTCCAGAAAGCTTAGACAGCAGGTGAGCATACTCGGCTTGTTTAGAAACTTCGATTTGCTCGATCAAATCGAGACCTTCCATTTCCCAAGCGCAATGAATTGCATAGCAGTCTTCTGGTGGACGTCGTTCGAAATCGTCACTAAAAAAGCACCATGTCATGCTCCCGACCAAACCAATTCCGGATTGATGCTTTTCGAAGCCACTTTTGTCGATCAATCGATAACGAAGTAACCAAAACTGCTTGGGTTGATCTTCGCCTGGCCAAAGCAGTTCTCGCGTTTCAACAACGTCCACTTCGTCCGGCGACTTTGCGAGCTCATTTGGATGGGCTAACCAACTGGCAAAAGCTGAACGAGCTTGGAATTCTGGCTCTAGGGCAGATTTTGGTATCGCGTGCTCTAACTCTAGTTCTTTCAGATAGCGGCAGGCAGATTCACTATGGCTTATGTCGAGGCAGTACTGCGCAAGTAGGCTTACTCCCGCACGTCGCCCCAACTTGGCGGCAGCCCAGGCCGCCTCCAGTTGTACGCCTACATCAATATGATCCATAGCTAGCGCTAGTAGATCGTCACGGCCCTCAATATCAATAAAAGCTAAAGCTACTGTCGCACTCACGGCGTAACTGAAATGCTTAGGTTCGTCATCTTCAAGCCAGGCGCGTATTCGACTGAGACCATTGGTACTATTGAACGGATGGTCTATCGTTTCTCCCACCAACAACGCATCGTTAGCTGCGTCAAGCAAACTAATCGCAATGAAGCCTTTTGGAATTGGATTACTCAACTCTCGAATAACTTTTCGACAGGGCGGTAGATCCGCAACGCAGTACTTCAGAATCGAACTCCAGAGATAACCGTCAGATCCGATTTGAGCCTTTGCAGCATCGATAATCCTTTCGCAGCCATCCGGCGAGCCATAAAGGGAAAAGATTTTTAGAATGAACAGCAAGTCGTTTACATGATCATCATCCGCTTCTTTAAGCAATCGGTCATAAAGCCCCAGTAGCGCTTGGATACCATCACGATGCATAATGCGAAACGCAGGAACCTCCGCGCTTTCGATATCTTGAAATAGGGAGACTAAGCTAAAGACGCAAGACTTCCAGTCTGATTTCTTCACCATGGGAAGATTTCTCAGCGCCTTGACGATGGCATGCGCATCCTTCGCTGATTGGATGGAGTAATCATGTAACTTTGAAAGTTCCTCTTTCAAGTCTCCATTGGGCTTGAGCCCACGATCAATAGCACGTGTGAGTGTCGTACCGAAAAGTCCCATCCTTGCTCCCAATCTTTTTGACGATATCGTTTTCGTAAGAGTATAAGACACCAAGGCGTGCAGACAACATGTCGCCACCAGCGGATCCATTGGTAAAATGACAATCTATTGCAATTGTTTTCTTTTATGTGGTGCAACCATCTCGCATTTAGAAAGATCTCTCAACCTCCCCGAGTAGGTCTCAGACTGATTCCTACAATCACCACAAGCTTCAAACCAACCCCACGCAGTTTAGGT
>JAIYDQ010000417.1 GCA_027487375.1 Planctomycetaceae bacterium | reverse complement strand
GGTCCGTTGCGTTCCGCATTGCAAGAGACTCGCACGCCAATGAATCTCAAGGTCGAATTCGTCGGAGTAAAGACACATCAAGAACTGGCAACTCTCTACGCGAACTCCGGAATATTGGTTTTTCCAACCTTGGCCGATGAGTGGGGACTTGTTGTGAATGAAGCGATGGCAGCCGCATTGCCAGTTTTAGGGAGCTTATACAGTGGAGCGGTAGAAGAGCTGTGCGAAGACGGGGAAACCGGTTGGGTGTTTAGACCAGATCACAAGGAAGATGTCACAAGAGCTCTCGATCTGACTTTCAATTGTTCGATTGACCAATTGAATGAAATGCGACGAAAAGCTCGTGCACGCGTCGCGCAAATCACTCCAGCGATTTGCGCTAATCGGTTGCGTAATGTGGTTAGCTTTGCATTGAATAATGCAGATGGAAGTAGCCATGATGCATGACAAAGCCGAGACATCATCTAAGTGGACAGTACAATCATTTCTCCGACAACCGGTAGATTTGACCATCGGATATGCGCTGATTTTTGCGGTACTGTTCCTGAGTGAAGCCAACTTCCGGCAGACCCTGGCTATGGATTCCGGGGCTGATTGGCAAGCTCTCATGAAGCTCGGAATTTCCGCAGCATGTGGTCTGTATGGTTTGTGGTTTACTGATTTCGCACGACTCAAGGATCTAGGTCTAGTCGCGACAGGAATCGTAATGTTTTGCATATGGACTTATGTATGCGCTTTAAAATCAGTAAATGTTGTCTATTCCTTGACCTGCTGTACAACTCTGTTTTGTACTTTAGTCTTCGCTGACGCGGTATCACAAAAGCTTGGCAAGCGGAAGACAATTCTCGTGTGCCTATTCTCCTTAGTCGCTTTCTTGATTGGCTGCTGGATAGTGAGTGTCATTGCACCAGGATTAAACTCCTTTGATCCGTTGGTAGACGCTATCGCTGACTCGCGACGCTTTGCGGGGCTGCTGCATCCAAACGGAACAGCTGCATTAGGTGCGACTACTATTGGGCTGGCCTTTGTCGCAGCAAACGCCGGCTATCTTCCGTGGAAGCAGGTATTACCACTTATCCTTTTTGCATTTTTAACAGTCTTTTTGACCGGCAGTCGCACCTGGATGTTCGCAGCGTTACTAGTGTCTTGCTACGGAACTATGAAGCATTTAAGCACGATGAATCGCTTTGTCATTGTTTGTATTGGGACTTTGATCATATCTATTCTAAGCGTATATCTTTTAAACATATGGAATGCGACGAAGGCAGACCAAGCCCTTGCGGGGATCTCACGTAGCGGCAAAAGCGAGGAGATCTATAGCATGACCGGCCGAGCTGACTTGTGGGCGTTTTGCATCAAAAAGATCGAGGTGTCTCCAATCTTTGGATATGGATATGGCTGTCAACGTTTTATCATCGCGGATGAACACTTTTGGCCAACTCGCCACGCGCACAATGTTTTACTGAACGCAACACTTGGAACGGGGCTTATCGGTGGCGCACTGCTTGCGATCGTCTTCCTTGTTCAAACATTCAGAATGTTTGTCGATAGGAACGATTTTCCAGATACCGTCCTGCTTTTGCTTCTTGCAGGCGGTTTTACAGAGAACCCAATTTTCAACCAGTTACCAGGTGCCCTCACATTTCTATTCTTTGCATCCCTTTCATGGCGAGATACTACCCGGATAGGACCGTAGAGTCCCGCCGCTTCATTCGCTAGGTTAATGAGAATGGTTCATGGCTTGCCACCATTTGACAAGCAAGAACATGGTGTACAATCCACATCCAATCCAGGGGCGATCAGAGTTTTTTTAAAACGTGAAGCATTTATGAGTTCATCGTCCAACTCCCAACCTGCACCTCCTAATGAACCGATTGACGCGGGCGGAATACCCAAGCGACCCTGGTACAGAATTGACGATATTCTCGCGGTAACCTTGGCATTCATCGTTATCTTAATCGCTGCGACTAGTGCTTTAATGTCTAGTCCGGTGAATTACGCGCAGCTAGCGGCTGAACACCGAGCTACGACTGTTCTGCTTAAACAACTTGTTCCAGACTCAGAAAGCTTTTCGGCTGATCGCAAAAAGCTTATCAAGCAACAAAGTGAAATTGAAAATCAAATGTCAGCGATGCCACTAAAGAGCTGGCTTGTTCGACCAGGGGAGTGGAGTAGCGACCCACGTACTGCGTTTGTCAAAAACGATAAATCGATCATCGCTCCGCTCTTTGCAACCTTTTGCGGTTTGCTTTTCTTCTTCGCATTGGTTTCCATCATTCAAGGTGCGTCTGCAATAAAGTTTGCAATGGGTTTTGCAGGCTTGTTTTGCTTGGCGTTACTCTCCTATGTTCTTGCCGGGCAGGAAGTGGTTAAGCACTACAATCTTGAATATGCGTTGTGGGCGGTGCTTCTTGGACTTTTAATCAGCAATACGATAGGCACCCCAAAGTGGCTCTCCGTAGCTACTAGAACCGAGTTTTACATCAAAACTGGGCTAGTTCTCTTAGGTGCAGAAGTCCTGTTCAATAAGCTGCTCGCATTAGGGTTACCGGGAGTGTTCGTTGCTTGGGTCGTTACACCGATTGTCCTTGTCACGACTTATCTTTTTGGCCAGTATGTTTTGCGGATGCCATCGAAGTCTCTGAATATGGTCATCTCAGCCGACATGTCGGTCTGCGGGGTATCAGCAGCCGTTGCAACAGCTGCTGCGTGTCGAGCCAAGAAAGAAGAACTATCTCTCGCAATCGGACTTTCATTAATCTTCACTGTCGTCATGATGGTCGTACAGCCATTCATCGTACGTGCTTCGGGGATGGGGGAAGTAATTGGTGGCGCGTGGATGGGAGGTACTATCGATTCCACGGGAGCTGTCGCTGCAGCCGGTGAATTAGTCGGCAGCGTCGCCAAAGATGTGGCGGCAACGGTAAAGATGATTCAGAACATTCTGATCGGAGTCATAGCGTTTGCAGTCGCAATCTACTGGGTTTCATTCGTTGAACCGCGTGATGACGCAAGCAAGCCGAACGTGATGGAGATATGGTATCGGTTCCCAAAATTCACACTTGGATTTTTGGCGGTATCTCTCATCTTGTCTTTTATTCAATCGCAAGGGATCGAAGGAAAAACCTTGGTAAGCAGTATCGTCGATGGAACTACCAAGTCGGTGAGAGAATGGATGTTTTGTTTAGCATTCGTCAGTATCGGTTTGGAAAGCAACTTCCGAGAGTATCAGAAGATGCTTGCTTCCGGTAAGCCAGTTATTCTCTACATCTGTGGTCAAACTCTGAATTTGATTCTGTCCTTCTTAATGGCTTGGCTGATGTTCTCGAAAGTCTTTCCAAATGCAGCAAGTGAGTTGCTCACAAAATGAGAATTAACAGTTCAGGACAACTTAGGTTTGCTTGCGCGTCCGCGTTAGTTGTCATTGTATGGATGTGCGTACTGCCAGTGATTGGAAATTTTCCATCAGTTCGAAAACGTATCGATGGCAATCGTGCTGCTGGAATTAATCCGACAGCAGTGTTTTACACAGACCATCCTGCGATGGCGGATATCGAGCGAGCAATCGCAGCAAGAGTCGATGCACCAACTGGTTCATTCTGGCATTTTGGGGCTAGATTGCCGAAGTAGCCCAATAGAGAGCCTTCAGCCAATAAGCGTGGGCTTGTTACAGTTGAAGCTATCCGATTAAATTGGGATCAATGATATTGAGCTCTGCTATACTCCGATAAGAGCGTTCGGCTTTGGAAGTCAGACACTACTAGGCAGGCTATCCAGGAAGATTTTCCCGAGGGTGTCGCATCATGGTTCGAAAGCAGCTTAGCGATTACTGGAACTCCTTTTCTTTTGTAGGCCTAGCCGTTGCCGCAGTCTTCTTTGCTGCATCCGTCTCGCCCTCGTTACTACCAAGGCCATATCTGGTCCAAGGCATTCTGTCGGGCTTTGCAATTGCAATTGGCTATAGTCTTGGTGTTTCTCTTGTGATGCTTTATCAGTTTCTCGAATTGCCTGACCCGTCAGCGCAGCTTGAAAAGGTATCTAGAATCATCACCATAGTGTCGGTAAGCATTGTGGTTTTTGTCTTTCTACGACACATGGCATTCTGGCAAGACTCGATTCGCCAGCGCATGGAAATGCCGCTGGTGGAATCGACTTACCTTTATCGAACAGCATTCATCGCACTTGTTACCGCGGCACTCCTCATTGGGTTTACTAGACTTCTGATTCGGTCTTGCGGGATAGTTTCTCGATGGCTTAATCGACTGGTGCCGCGACGTGTTTCCATCGTGCTCAGTACCATAGCAGTGGTTGGTACTTTCATGTTAGTTGGCCAAGGAATCTTCTTGCGATTTATTCTTCGCACCGCTGATGCATTCTTTCTTCAAGCAGATGGTATGGTTGATGATGGAGTCGAGCAACCCACGCAAGCGCTCACAACAGGCAGCGGTGAATCTCTCATCGATTGGGATTCGATCGGACGACGAGGTAAAAACTTTATCGCTACTGGCCCCACGAAAGAAGCAATTCAAGAGTTCCTCGGACGTGATGCCAAGTCACCAATTCGTGTCTATGCCGGCATGAATTGTGGCGAGAATCCACGCGAGAGAGCCGAATTGGCGCTGAAGGAATTGATTCGCGTCGGAGCGTTTGAAAGATCAATCTTGATCGTTGCAACTCCGACTGGCACTGGTTGGCTCGACCCCGGTGGAGTAGACACGGTCGAGTACCTGCACGCAGGTGATACAGCCATCGTCAGTACGCAATATTCTTATCTCCCGAGCTGGATGACCATTGTTGTCGAACCAGGCCGCTCGATCCAATCGGCAGATGCTTTGTTTGACGTTGTTTACAGCTATTGGAAAACACTTCCCAAAGAGTCGAGACCGAAGTTTTATCTTCACGGACTCAGCTTAGGAGCACTCGGCAGCGAAGTATCCGTCGATCTGTATTCGATGTTTGAAGATCCAATCCAAGGTGCTGTTTGGAGCGGTCCTCCATTTCCAAGCTCAAAATGGAGAAATATCGTCATGCATCGCAATCCAGAGTCCCCCGAATGGCTACCAACATTTCGAGACAGCAGGATCATCCGATTTACGGCTCAAGAAAATAGCCTCGACAATGGTAAACCATGGGGTCCTGTTCGGAATGTATACATCCAGTATGCAAGTGACCCAATGGTCTTCTTTTCACCGGAACTGCTGTATTCAAGACCATCGTGGTTGAATGAACCGCGAGGCCATGATGTATCGCCGTACCTCAAATGGTTTCCTCTGATTACGCTGCTACAAATTGGCTTCGACCTTCCAATGGCAACCAGCATTCCGACTGGCTATGGTCACAATTACTCGCCAGCAAATTACATCGACGCCTGGATCGCGGTCACCTCCCCCCCCAATTGGTCCAATAGCGATATTGAGAGACTCAAACGCCATTTCAAACCCAACGAACCAGCTCCGGAAAAGTTCTAAAGCTCATATACGCTATACGAGAAGATTATTTCCTAAAGCGACGCAATTGTTTGGAATACTCGTCGATGTTTCATTGTAAAATGCATTCGAGAGGTGGCTCTTGAGTCGTTATCGCTCAATTGTTTACAGCGATTGTTAACGTCCTCTTCACTGCCTTCATGTGGTTCATTTCTTAAGTGGCTGTTGCAATCGATGTGTTCCTTCCTCCCAAGATTGATCTTGCTCGCAACGTTGCGTTCGACATTATTTGCTGTGGTGGTACTACAGAGTGTGTTGGTGAATGAATTTTGCTTGGCAGTCGATGACCGGATCAAACCGTTCCTCACGAAGTACTGCTACGCGTGTCATTCAAATCGCGTAGATGAAGGAGGACTCGATCTTGAAGCGCTAGGAACAAACCTGCGCGAGCCAGCGCAGTT
>JAIYDQ010000042.1 GCA_027487375.1 Planctomycetaceae bacterium | reverse complement strand
GTCTATGCATTCTTCGAACAAAGCATGACTCCAGATCCTCAATTATGGTGGAAACAAGTTCGAAAAGGCGCGACGCTCGTTACTAACGGTCCGCTGATGGTTCCCAGTGTGAATGGTTTGCCCCCAGGAAGTACCCAAGTTGGATACCGCGGGCAACCTATACCTCTCGATATTGAACTGGATTTAACTGTTCGAGATCCAGTCGAGTACTTGGAGGTTGTTTTCAATGGGCAATCGCTCTATCAAGCACGCCTGGAAGATCATGCGCGACGAGGCACATTTCCACCGCTATCGATTTCTGAGAGTGGATGGCTTTTGATACGTGTAGTAACCGAGCATGAAGAGTCGTACCGAATGACAACCACTTCTCCTTACTATTTTGAATTTGAAAACAAAAGAGTCTCTCGACAAGCTGTTCGCTTCTTTCAAGATTGGCTCTTAGAATCAGGAGCGAGTATTCGACGTGATCCAGAACAAGCGAAGCGTTTACAGTCGCTTCTGGATACTGCCGAAGAATTTTGGGCCAGCCAATTGAATCTCGCTACGGTAGAATAGACAGGTAAGAATACCGCTTCGTAGTTGCCTAATGATTTCAATACCGCTGTAGATCGCCAGTTGAACAAACATGTTTGAACGCAAAAGTTTGAAATGGCCGATCGCTCTGGCTGTCACGATGATCGTGCTGCTGGTTTCGTTGATGATCGGGTGGGTGCTGCTGAATATATTTGGTTGGCAGCGAGGTGAACTATCCACCAGTCTCTACTGGATTCTGATTAGCGCCGGTTCCGCCATGTTCACCTGCGTTGTTGTTGGCGTTGTCTTATACCTAATCCTCGCGATTCAGCAAATCAATCTTAATCGACGACAAAGCAATTTCATTGACGCCGTGACTCACGAGTTGAAAAGCCCCATCGCTTCTTTGAAGCTCTATCTCCAAACGTTGAATCGAAGACCGATCGAAGAACCACAGCGGCAAGACTTCTATAAAGCCATGCTTCAAGATGTAGAGCGGCTTGATAAAGTCATCACTCAACTCTTGGATGTCGCTCGGTTGTCTCATCGAGCGGAGGAATCGAGCGTAGATACCTCCCCGGTACGCGTTGATGAGCTTGTCAAGCGAATCGTTGAAGAAGTCCAGGCTCGATATGCTGCCTCGGAATCGGATTCGCATGAGCCCCAACCAACACCAATGGTTTCATTGGAGTTAGAGCCGGTGATCATTCAAGGTATGACTGTCGACTTGGACATGCTCTTTCGAAACTTGATTGACAATGCATTCAAGTACGGAGGGAAGCCATGCAAGATTGACATTTCCGTTCACTTCGACTCAAAAACTAACCGTCTTCTGGCAACGATCAGCGACAACGGAAACGGGATTCCGCGATCGATGCGGAGAAGAATCTTTAACCGATTCTTCCGCATCGGTGATGAGCTAGAACGAACCAAACCCGGGATTGGGCTGGGGCTGTTTTTGGTGCGTAACGTCATTAGACGACTGAAAGGAAGCATTGCCATCGTCGACATCCCTGGGCATTCCGGAACAAGATTCGAGATCTCCCTTCCTAATGCGTCGAGCGTGCCTGCTCACGAAAACGCTTAGCTCAATTTGATTGCTGCCGATTGCAATTGAACCGACAGTCCGCTCGCGCTGCCGAGATCAAGAATCATGGTGACATTAGGATGCGTCTGAAGGATTGACGCTGGAACGTTGGGTGTCACGATCCCCTCAATCGAATTAAATACGGCTGTTGATTTTCTACGATCAGGAACACTGCAGATGATTTTCTGGCTTTGCATGATTTGATGAACGGTCATGCTCATCGCGCGACGAGGAACATGGTCTAAATGGTCAAACCATCCTTCGCCGACTTGTTGTCGACGCGATGCGTCATCCAATTCGACTATGCGAAAGGCGTCCGTGGTAAGAAAGTCAGCAGGTGGATCGTTGAAGGCGAGATGTCCATTTTCCCCGATACCTACTAAAGCAAGATCTACTGGTGCTGCCCAAATAGCGTTGGCTGCTTGCTGGCACATGTAATATGGCTCTTGGATACCATCCAAATACATAAACGATTTCAGCGGAACTCGGTCTACAAATCGTTGTTTCAAGTAACCACAAAAAGAAGCTGGGTGGTCAATACTGAGTCCGATGTATTCATCCAAATGAAAAGCTTCGACACGACTCCAATCAATTCCCTGCTCATTGACCAGCGCATCAAGAACCTCGAATTGGCTGGAACCAGTAGCAACTACCAATCGTGCAATAGGCTTCTGCTGAAGCGCTAATCGAAGCGTTTCACCAGCAACACGCCCAGCATAAGAGCCTAATCCAATTCGGTCCTGAGCAATCACTAGTTCCAATGTTCTGATCCCTGTTGTAAGTAGAAGTCCAATTTAGTTTGAATGCGCGACGCAAGTCCGTCGGCATCAACCCTGCCCGCACCCTAAGAATAGCTTCGTAGAATAGCTAAAAACTAGCGGGACTTCGAGCCTTTCGCGGAAATACGTGCTAATTTGTAAGTCCAACACTTAACCACATGGAACGCTTGCAAGATGAAAAGACATCAACGAATGTGGCTAATGGCCCTTAACGGACTAGTGAGCCACAGGCAAGGCGAATCACAGCACCTTAGCGGTGCCTGACCAGGCCAGGGTGGATGTCCAAATCGAGAGAGTCCGGCTGAAGGGCTCGGATTTTTTCCCACGCCAAAGCGCCCATCACAGCATTGTCGGTGCAGTACTCTGGCTTTGCGATAACAAGCTCTCGACCGATTGCATTAATCGCATCTCCTAGTTGTTGGCGAAACACCTTGTTTGCAGCAACTCCACCTCCCAAGCACAATCGTTCGCATCCCGTATGCTTCAAAGCCAGTACCGCTTTAGCGACCAAGCAATCGACCACAGCTTGTTGAAACGACGCTGCCAAATCACATCTGTACTGAGGGTCCAAATTGAGGCTTGTAAAGTCTTGTTTGCCTTCAGATACCAGCCGATAACGCACTGCGGTTTTGAGTCCGGAAAAACTGAAATCCATACGTTTCGAGTCGTCCATCAAAGGTCGAGGAAACTGGAATGCTTTAGGGTTCCCGCTTTCTGCAAGTTTTGCCAACCGTGGCCCACCGGGAAATGGAATACCTAGCATCACCGCAACCTTATCAAAAGCCTCGCCAGCAGCATCGTCGATGGTTCCCCCAAGAGGCACCCAATCATGGCTACTCTCGCAACGATAAAGATGGGTATGACCTCCACTCACAACAAAGCCAACGCAAGGAAAGATCGGTTCGCTTCGACCTAAGGAGCAAGCATACACGTGAGCATGAAGGTGATTGACCGCTACTAGCGGGAGATTCCATGCAATGGAAAGCCCCTTCGCTGCCGAGAGTCCAACAAGAAGTGAGCCGGGGAGTCCAGGTTGCGTTGCGACCGCGATTGCCGAAAGCTGGTTTGGGGTGACACCCGAGTCTACCATGACACGATCAATGACAGGAATAATGCGCTCCAGATGAGCTCGGGCAGCAATCTCTGGAACGACGCCTTCGTAGATGCGATGCAAGTCTTCTTGGCCCGCAACGCAATCAGCGAGCACATTACCGTCCTCCGTGATGATTGCGGCTGCAGTTTCATCACAGGTGGATTCAATGGTGAGAAGGATTCGCATCCCTACTTTTCCGAGCTCATTCCGGGCACGGCTTGAGGTTTAGTAGGCTTTGCCGCTTTCTCCATCGCTTCGACTTCATCAGCGAAGCTATACATACGATAGTCTTCGAGATCCGTAAACTCGCCTGAGATCACTAGATCTCCCGTTCTTGGATCAAAGGCAACAACTTCACCTGCTGATGGAAGCGGATCCTTGTCGTGTTTCTCAGGACGATTTTGCGCAGCGAGCGGTTGGCCTCCTCGGAGATCCGCGATGGTGACCGGGTTTCGGTAGCCGAAGCCGGAGAGTTGCTTGATAACCTTCATGACTGGATGAATTACATCGTTCCCGCCCTCAACAGGTGGTCCCGAGAGAACCATACCTCGATCCGCGATGACGCTTTTAGGGACCATCAATCCCATCTTGGTATCCCACTCGCCATACACAAGTTTCGCTTTTACTCCGGTCACCGCTAAATCGACACCACTAGCGAACAACTCGGTAGGTGGTCGTAGAGACGTTAATGCAGAAGCACTGCTCCAAGGTGAAGCGAGTTTGCTGTTTCTAACAAGTATCTTCTTACCCGGAGCGAGCTTTTGAACCTCGGCGCGATGTGCATCTTCTAACTGTTGAACTCGCGCAACTGTTTCAGGCTTCATGGAAGCTGTGTTGACCTTCAGACTCTCGAGTCGAGGAAAGTTTGGATCTTCCAAAACAAGCCGGATGCGATAACGATAAATACGATTTAACTGTGCTCCAAAATCAAAAAACCTAATCAACTTATGTGTGCTGAAAACAGGAATCTTTGGAGTTGCGGCTGCAACCATCGCCATTTCTTCAGGTGTCATTTGCGGTGCAACACGAAATCCCCCTGATCCATCTCCATCCATAGAGCCTTCACCGCTCGAACCTTCCGGCATTTGATTTTCCATGCCACTTCCGTCGGTACCGCCCTCTCCGTTGCCCATGAATACGGGAAGGATTTTGACTTGCGGAATCAAGGAGTGAGATGCCAGCGGTGCATAGTCAGTCAATAACACTGGTGGAATTGGCATCGCTAGGATGTCCCTTTCCAAATAGGTATCGACCGAGACTTCCTTCGCCTCGCCAGCCCAGTAGTCGAGCATTTTCAGCTGTCCTGCCGTGCTGCACTCGGGTGCATCTTTCCATTGATCTTCGGTGGGGTCCTGTGTGGGCGCATCGGTAACGTCCGCTCGTTGGACTTGAAAGCCGATATAATTTGGCGAATCACGATTGGGCATGTAACCGGCCGCTAGCTCGAATTCCCGCTTGTAGTTGGAAAGCAATTGCTGGTGATCGACGACGGCTGTGACCGCATTAAACCAAACGACTTTTGGAACGACCTTCCACTCTTTGGGCTTTGGTTTTCGGCCTTTTGAAGCGTCTACAACGACGGTCAGTGGGTTGTATCCTTTGTCGTATTTCGGATCTAGCTTTCTCTCAACGGTACTGACGGGTGCATTCTTTGCTCGGGCTGCTCGCCGGCGATCTTCGCTGACAGGGGGAGCATTCGGTAGATCGTCAGCTGGGCCTGGACGAAGACTTGATACCGCGATTACACCGAAGAAGCTTTTCACTTCGATATCAAATGGTGAGACGATCTCTGGATCGCCTCGCTTGCCCCCTTTTTGAAGGTCCTTGTTGTCTAACCGTCCGATCGAGTAGGGGTCTGCGGTGGTTGGCTTACGCGACGTCTCTGACTTTGCTGCGAAACGCGCCGTTACCAATCGCCCTGGTTCGGCCTGAACGAGATTGGTCCAATGATTCTCTCCAACGATTCTATTACGAGCCCCCATGGACTGCTCTTTAAGACTTTCGGGAGTTTTTGTCGCGGACTCAAAAGAGTTTCCTGAAAAGCCTTGATAGACAAGAAACCCTGAAGCTCCAACGAACAACGCAAGGATCATCTTCTCGCAATGGTCCAGCAGGAATTGCTTGACGTTGAATGGTTCCTTAGCACTCTTTTTGGGGCTTGATTTTCCGATACCAAACATAATTTTATACCTTAGAGTAGACGAACCATTCGAAAATCAGATTTTCAATAACGGCAGTTAGCCGTCACACCAACAATTAAGCAAACCAACCTTGGATTTCGTTCATGAATTGATCCCTGCAGTAGAGACTTGGAAGGTAGTATGTCTTCCGACGATTCATGCTTACTGGCGGGTCGTTAGCTGGTGCCGCATTTCCATCAGCAGGAGCTGGAACAGCGGGAGTTGCCGCCGCGGGGACAGGCTGAGCAGCAGCCGGGCCTGCTCCTTCTACTGTTGTGTCGAGTTCGGTTTCGGCTTTGACCTTGTCTAGGCCGAGCTTTTGAATGTCGACGGGGTTGAACAGATACACAATGCCATAGACCTCAACCGGGACGTCACCAGTCTTCGAGTCAGAGCCGGCCGCAAAAGCATTCGCTCCACCGCCGTACGGGTCTGAATCTGCTGGCGCCATCGCTTCGCCACCGCCAGAATCACCACCGCTGGTGCCACCGTCGATACCTCCGCCGCCACCGAATGCACCGCCGTAGCTTGCCGTCGCGCCAGCAGCACTTTCCTTACCATTTACGCGTACTTGCTTGACTTCGATAAGCAGCGGGTTATTCCCACATTCGGAAATGAGCGAAGCGATTTTCGTTGGGTCCATTTTGACTCGAAATTGCACCGGAATGCGTTTTGCGACCGCAAAGAGAGCGTCGGCAGGAGCTGAGCTTTTCATTGCAGACCTTAATCTAGAGGCAGGCACAGGCTTGTAGTCGCTGTCAACATACCGCCCATCAGCCGGATCGGGACGCATTGGAACTCCGGCTGCTCCGCCACCACCGTAGGGTGATCCGCCCGCTAGAGGCGTTCCGCCGCCATACGGATTGGCCGCAACCGCAGTTCCCGCTAGCAGTGCTTCCGCACCGAGTACTTCTCCTGAATCAGCACGGGTCGCTTTACCCAAACGGATCCATTCGATCTGCTTGATCGGTGCCTGAAAGTTTTCTCGAGCATCTCCGTTAGTGCGTTTAATTACTTGGAGAACCCCATCGAGAACCCAAAGATCCTCTTGCGTGTAGCAGATTTCCAGTGTGCTTGGAGGGGTCGTGGGATCGTACCAAGGAACAATTTCCTTCTGAAGCGTGCTTTGTGAAGCGGTCTCCCAAATCACCAGCGGTGCGGTCGGCGCGGGGGCACCAGGAGCAAGTCCTGCGGTTGCCGCAAACCCTGGGTCCCCACCGTAGCCACCGCCAGATGGGTTCAACGACGCAGTCCATTGAGCACCCACGATCTTTGCAATCTTTGGGAAAACGTTTTTCACGTAATCGCGATAAACTTCTCGTTCCGTTAAGTCCAACGGATCGGGCTTGGGGGGATTTGAGTATTCCAAGAAGAACTCGATCGGCCGGAATTTATTCAACTTCTTGAGTGTTTCTGCAGTACCGACGTCCTCTGGCCAAACCATTATCCCACGCTGCCGGTTGTATTGCGACTCCCAAGCCGACTTGACGTCCGAGGTCATTAGGCCAACCGACTTCTTCATCTCTTCGTCGGAAAAATCATTGGGGTGCGTTGCAACCTCTCCGTTCAAGGAACTAACGTTTCGATACTTGCCTTCGACCGCGCTAATCCTGGAAACGACCTCTTGGTCGATTGCCTGGCGTGATACATAGAAAGTTCCAAAGGAGGCCAACGCAACCACTACCATCAAGATCCAAAAATGGAACTTAACGATTCCGGCCCAAAATACTTTTAATTGATCCATGAAATCTTTCCTTAAATCGATCCAGCCTGCAATGCAACCACTCAGGTACGCTTACAAAGGAGTTCGAGTTTTATTTATTCGTTGGTTAATCGGCGATCCTTCTGAAGACCGCCGTTTTTAAAGTCAAATCCAGCCCGACTCTTGACGGCCGAAAAAGCCTTACTCAAAGGAACCGCCAGCTACCGGTGGTGGGGCGGCTGATTGAACGCTTGCGACGCGTTTAGGTGGAATCGCAAACTTGTCATAGTTCTTTTGTTCTCGCCACCAAGTTCTGTCAGCGAGAGTTTTTTCTTGCCAAACAAACTGCACGGTAAAGTAACAAATAGGTGCTTCAAAATCGTACGGGACTTCGTTTCCATTCTCGTCTTTCAGTGAAAGGCCAACGGGAACGGACGATGAAACACCTCCTCCACCTTCCACGTCTGAGCTTCTGGTGGGCAGGACGCCTCCAACCAGTCGCTCATAAACGGGATTCACAATCCGATTTTGGAGTTTGAGTTCTGGCGTTTTTACCAACAGCGGGTAAGAAATCCCCATTTCCTTCAGGCTGTACTCCGTCAACTGCCCATCCGGCCCAGGCACCATGACAGTACCATTTTCAAGTCTTTCAATCAAAAACTTTCGAATATGGTCAGTACCACCGGTTCCTCTTTTGTCTTCACCATTGAAGAAGTGATAACCATCGATCTGAACTAACCAGCCCGAGTCTTTGGGGCCAGTCGGAGGCAACGGAGCGGGTGGTGCAGGTTGGCCCGGTGCGACATTCGCAAGAGGGACCGCAGTACCAACTAGCTTGATGCGGTTCTGAGTTTCCTCTAGATACTTCGCAAGAAACGTGGCGGACCATTTGGACAGATCTTTGATGTAGACGGAATCGACTTTCGTAACGTGAAAGTCCATTCGATCTTTGTACGGAAGCTCTTGAGGCGACTTGCTGGCCAGTTGAGGATCTCGGCCCAAGCTGGAAAAAATGGTTTTCATTAGCTCAAGCCAGACTAATCGTCTGTCACCATTGGAGGAGACTTGTTCCCCAATCTCCGTGAGCAATGCAAGTCTAGTTTTTTGCTCCGTGTCTTTCTCTTTATGTTGTGCGCTTACGGCCATAACATCGGAGACTGAGCGTTCGGCTTCCGACCAACGATCCGGCGCGACCGTAGCAAAAGCTCCATATACCGATGCAAAGTTGGCGACCATACCGAGCAGAAGAACCGACAGAGCAGCAATCGCCCAAGGCTTCTTCGATCGTACAAGCCGCTCGACCACAATCTCTTGAGGAAGCAGGTTTGTCTTCATTGGTCCTTGCGACAGCAATTGAAGACAGAGTCCATAAACAACCCCAAAGCCCGCTTGATTTTCTTTGAACGCAGGTTGCCCAGTAACTTCCGAACCGCTGAGACGCTCGAACTTCTCAAGCAAGAGGACGTCCATACCGAGGTTCTTATTGAGGTAGGGCTGCAAGCCGGGAAGCTTTGCGGTGTTGCCCAGAAGCGTTAGATTCTCGATCTCAGACCGCTTGTTCAAGCTCTTGAAAAACCCAACCGAACGCTGAATCTCGGTTACAAGGTCATTAAACACCGGTCGCATCGCTTGAAAGATAAGCTTGGGATCGTCAGCCTGCATCACGTTTCGTTTGAGATGCTCTG
Source organism: Planctomycetaceae bacterium (assembly GCA_027487375.1). Taxonomy (GTDB): domain Bacteria; phylum Planctomycetota; class Planctomycetia; order Pirellulales; family Pirellulaceae; genus JAIYDQ01. The sequence goes on along the minus strand of JAIYDQ010000042.1, from coordinate 6,881 downwards.
CCTTTGCGAAAGTAAGCTTCAAGTCCTTGACTAATTGGCGTGTGAAGTGATTACCACCAATCGGGATGCTGCGTTGCCAAATGCGAAAGCCGTTAGTAACAATCAAATCTGATGCATCGGTTCCCATGGACAGAAGAACTGACGAAGCTGGAGGATCTTCCGCATCAAAAGCATCGTTAGCCAATCGCTCGGAAAACCGATCGTACGCGATCATGTTGTAAGCGGCCATCGGAGCAAGCTGGATCACATCGACATCAATACCGGCTGCTGAAAAAGGTTTCAAAGCACGAAACACGGCTTCCTTCTTCATCGCGAATAGGCCGACTTCGCTTTCAAGTGCGTAGCCGTCTTCGATGTTGGAACCGGCCATTTGTTGGAAGTCCCAAATCACGTCGTTGAGATCAAACGGGATCTGTTGCTTGGCTTCGTACTTGACAATGTCTGGGATCTTTTTAACTTCGACCGGCGGTGGCTTGAAGAACTTTGCAAGACCGCTCTGACCAGGAATACTGATCGCAACCTTTGCGCCACGCAGATCGTTGCGCGACATGAATTGCTCAATTGCGTCCGCAATCAACTTTTCCGGTTCCGCTTCCGGTTGGCTAAGGATCTTTGGGTATTCCACAAAATCGAACATGTCGGCTACGACGTCGTCACCTTCTAAGTGGCAGCGAAGTGCTTTCAACGAGCTCTGGCCGATTTCCATCCCCCAGACGTGATTTAATTTCTTAGCCATACCGATTTCGCGAAGAGAGTTTTTGAAGATAAGAGTATTCTGGAGCAAGCTAGACCAGAATGATAATCCTAATCAATCTATAGTTTATCCCTGGCGACGCTAAGCTGTCAAATTTTCCAAAAGAAATCCACTAATGGAGCCTTCATGGCCTTCAACCGTCTCATTGCAGTTCTGCCGTGCTACTCACTCGAGGACATCACCAAGGACCTTCGCGACCCACAAATAGCGGAATTCCATGCAGCTTGGACGGTTTTATGGCACCCTTGGATATTAGCGAATTCGTCAGGTATTCCAGAGTGGAAAAGGTCCGACGGCTCCTCGTTGGATGTCGAACAAGCCCTTGTGGTGGTCCCTTCCGCCGAGTCTTCAGCGGTCGACGCCCCGGTTATGGAGCGGATGATTGTGCAGAATTGCACGATTGCAACGGCCAACCAATCGAGAGCCACATCGCTTAGCAACGTTTTTTCCGCAATCGAAGAGCATAGTTCCAGCGACTCCGAAACCGTTTCTACGAATTCTCTGCAATCTCAAGAAGCCTTTATCGAGTTACCGCTGCCGCTCGCAAGTCCTCCCCTGATCGACTTACACGGACAGCAGCGAACGTCTATCAAAGTGGATGACTTTTATGCGCTTGGCCTAGCAACGTTACTGGTCCAAGCCCTCACGCGAAAGATTCATTACAGTAGCAATTTAGACGTTGTTCTTTTTGGCGAACAAGTCCGCACCGCCTCGCAAGCGTTCTTGAATCGTGATCCGCTGGAGTGCGAGCGTTGGCTCCAATCTTGCTATGACCAACTCTCCCAAGAACGTGATCGCTACTTTTCTCAGTCTGCTCATTTGATCGACCTCACGCTGTTGGCTAAGACAACACTCCAAGGCTCGCTCGATCGGCAACTCTCCTCACAGCACCCTCAGAACGTGCTGGCTTCCACTGCGATTGTCGAACGACTCAGTCAGGCCAACCCTCGTGCTTTGCAAGAGCTTGCCCAAGGGATCGCATCGGGTCGTATCTCTCTTGCCGGTGGTTCCGCAAACACTGACTTGTCCACTTCGTCTGGCCAAGTGAAAGCGGAAACTCAGTCCGAAGATGATTGGCAAGACAATGCTCCTGTTGATTACGCACGGCAAGCACAATCCACTCTCTATCGACGTCTTCACGACGCTCGACAAAGCTATCTCCGATTCGGGATTAATCCACCGGAGGTGTTCGCTCAAATGGAGCCAGGGATCCCTTGGGATTTTCCGACCGTCCTTACGAACCTCGGCTATAAAGCGGCCCTGCTTCACGCATTCACCGATGCAAACTATCCAGTCCCGACGCAATCAAAAATCGCATGGGAGTCCTCGGACGGAAAAACGATCGACACGATTGCAAGTGGGTTCGTGGACGCATCTCTACCTCGGTCCGTCTTCAGCATCATATCCGACCTTGGAAAGCAGTTTGATTATCACCAGATACCAACCTTGGTCTTTGCGCACTGGCCTGACCGTTGCTGCGACGCGTTTCGCGATATCGTAATCGCAACACGCCGGACGTCAGCTTTGGGGCAATGGTCGACTTTCGCAAATTACTTCGAATCAACCGGCAGTCCCTATTCCAACCAAAAGTTCGTCGCATCTCAATTCGCACTTCCTTTCCAAAAAAGTCGGAGTGAATTTCAACGTGCATCAACCGGTCAACGTTCGATCCAGCAAAAGCGTTTTCAGGTTGAATCGACTTTGAACTTTGCTGTGGTCGCCGATTCGATTTTACGAGGAAAAACGGCATTCTCGGAGGAGGCAACTCAGATAGCTATAGATGTCGATCAGCAGGAGTTGACCACGCGATCGCCCCGCGATGGGGCACCTGCTGACTCGACCTTGCCAAGCCTTAACATCCTGAAGGAAAAGGTTGGGACCGCGATCGCTAAATCCATTCCTCGCAGCTCGAAGGACTCCGGTGCATCATCTGGTTTCCTTGTGCTCAATCCCCACTCGGGACCGCAACGTGTTTACTTGTCATCGATGAAGCAGCCTCTTGAGTCAACCGACCCGCAACGGATGTACGCCATCCATTCGCATTCAGCAGGTACTGACCTCGTCGTCGATCTTCCGCCGATGGGCGTTTTGCAACTTACACCATCGGATAAATCGTCAGCAAGTTCTGCGCGGTCAAAGAACGCCATCGCCCATGGCCCGCTCATCGGATCGAGCAGCTGGCTTCTTGCAAACGAGTTTATTGAATGTCAAATCGATCCCAAGAGCGGTTACCTGCGCAGCTTGATGGTGGCTCGCAAACGAGGGGGCAAGCTGAGCGGGATGCCTGCTATCGCCATCGATAAGCCTAGCCTCACTGCAGCATCCCAGTACGCAATCCCATCCAAAGTTAGCAACCAGTATCTCTTTAACTCGCCGCTTCGCGCAACGATTGTTAGTCGCGGGGAACTGGCTCACGAAGGAAAATGTTACGGGACATTTTCGGCTGAATACACGCTTTGGCGAGGTGCTCGACATGCCGACATAACTGTAAACTACAAGCTAGACAGTGGACTTGCTGTTTCCGAAGGCGACTCATTGTGGAATCTCGCACCGGTGTGGAGAACAGCGTGGCCTAGCCCGACCACAACCATCTCAACTTGGGTTCATGGAGCAAAAACGAAAGCACAAGCCGTCAAGTCGGATGGATATCAATTTTATGCTCCAGACCTGATCGAATTGGACGACGCCGAGCATCGACTTTACTTAACATCAGGCGGCTCTCCCGTTCATCGCCGAGTCGACTCTCTGTTTCTGGAAACGCTTGTCCCGATGATTGATTCAAGAACGGGCTCTCATTCATTTCGATTAGGAATGGATTGGCCACGGCCTTATCAAACGTTCCTTGAATCGCTTGAAGAGCCGTGGCTGGTAACCGATGACTTGGGGAACTTCCAGTCGGGTGGAAGTCTTTGGATGGTTCAAGTCAATCAGCCTAATGTACGACTTGCATGCCAAAAGCTTCTTTACGACAGCAACTCCAAACCCAACGGAATGCGTCTGATGATTCAAGAGACCCACGGAAAGTCGATTAAGTGCAAACTGTCTTTCTATCGCGATGCAATCCTCGCATCCAAAGTCCAATTTGACGGCACGGTCATCGAATCGCTTGAAATTGACTCGGGCGAAGTCGCTCTCCCAATCACTGCCAACGAATGCAGCTTTATCGACGTGAGCTTTACAACTCAGTGAATCGATGAATGAGCAACACATGTAATTGTCGAGTCGGCAAGCTCTCTCATGCTAACCCGCTAAACTCCGGCCTTAGTCACTTCAAAAGCGAGATCTTGATCTTAGGACGGTGTCTTTCGATCTGCAATTCGCTTAGAAACCTTGGAGGCGTTCTGAAACTTTGATTGCTGGAACTTAGTAAATTTATCGGGTAGCAGGATCGATCTTAAAACGGGTATAATCGACCAGTTGAAACGCGGATGCGGGTCCAGGCCCAACACAGCAACAGTCATCATGTAATTTATGCAACTTCCAGTCAAAGTCATTAGTCGATTTGTATTGCCGTCTTGTTTCGGTATCAATACCAACACGATATTCCGACGATGCATCACTCTTGCTCTTGGAATTGTGTGGATCGGATGTGTGTCGCTCTGTGGTATTCAGGCTCAAGATCCAAATCAACAGCCGATTACATCACTTATCGAAAAGATTCAAAGTGACTCTTATGCTTCGCGCGAGATCGCTTATCAGATGCTGCTTTTGCGACCGGACGAGGCCATCGGTCCGATTGAAGCTGCCCTTCCAAGAGTAGATCACGACGCCGCGAATCGTTTGATTCGTCTATTGGGGGGCTGGGCGACTCGACCGGATTCAGGGTATGGCATTCAGGCGTGGGAAGCATTGCAACGGCTTTCCTCTGGCGGCGTTACCCGCAATTCTCAGCTCGCTCGTTACCATTCCACGGCGATCGCACTTGAGCAATCGGAAGTCGCTTCCAAGAAGCTCAAGGGACTCTCTGCATTCATCGGAACGGAAATGATCCAAGTCGTTACCGCTGCAAAGTTCGACCTTTGCATACTCCGCATCGATGATACTTTTCGAGGCACTGCCGAGGATCTGCTCGCAACTCGGTGGTTGTTGGAGCCCGTCTTGGTTCGTCTGGATGGAAAACGAATTGACCGTAGTTGGCTGGAGAAGATCGTCGATATGCCTAACGTCAAGACGGTCCAACTGAAACACACATCCATCACCGCTCAGGACCTTCAACTACTCAGCAGGATGAAGACCCTTGATACTCTTGAAATACTCTACATGCCTCTAGATGACTCGGCGATTGAAACCATTGGAACACTTCCAATCTGGGGAAGCTTGCGAATCTTTGGAACACAAATTTCACCCGCTTCGTTACCCAAATTGGAGTCGCTCTTAGAGGGCACCCAAGTCGTATTCGGGCTGGGAGGATTCCTCGGAATCCAAAGCAACGCGATGACGCTTGAAGTCAGCCAAGTCACACCCGGCAGCGGCGCCGATAAAGGGGGCATGGCAGTAGGTGATCGCATTCTTTCCATTGATGGGAAGCTTTTGCAGAACTTCGAGCAGCTTCGGAAAGAGCTCGCCAAATCACCGGCAGGGGGCCGCGTGAATATAGAGGTGCGTCGTTATAAACGCGAGATTGTTGAAGATCGCATGACTGTCGTCCCCGTCGATGTCATGCTTCCGATAATCCTCGGCGAGCAATAAAACGACTGTGAATGTAGATCTCCGTAAGTCGAATTTCAGTGCGTCAAACCTCAGTACGCCCAAGCAACGCAAGTGGTTGGCATCGATTCGATCCGCCCTGCTAGATTGGTTTGCGACTTCCCAGCGTGAGCTCCCTTGGCGACAAACGACTGATCCATACGCGATTTGGATTAGCGAGATCATGCTCCAGCAGACGCAAGTCGCCACGGTCCTCCCCTATTACTTCCGATTTCTCGAACGATTTCCTACGGTTCACGAACTCGCCAGCGCCGATGAAGTGGAATTGATGCGTTACTGGGAAGGGCTGGGTTACTATCGTCGAGCACGACAAATGCATGCCGCTGCAAAGCAAATCGTCGAAGCACACAATGGTGTTTTTCCCGCGAATTTCGAAGACGTTTTCGCACTTCCTGGGATCGGGCGATATACGGCAGGTGCGATATGTTCCTTTGCTTACGATGCACCGACACCGATCGTCGAAGCCAACACGCAGCGATTGTATGCGCGATTGCTTCAGTGGGATAAACCGCTGACAGAGCGTCAATCGCAAGATCGATTATGGGAGTTTGCGACAGCCATATTGCCAGAGAAGAATGGGTCGCGGAAAGTGAACTACGCGACGATGGAACTAGGTTCCCTCGTATGTAAGCCTCAGCCCGAATGCTCTCGATGCCCTCTTGTTAACTTATGCCCCACCGCCCGTAGTGGACTACAATCATCGATTCCGGCACCCAAAGTAAAAACAGTCTATTCAGATCGATTCGAGGTCGCATTGCTGTTACGCAATTCTGATTGCGAAGTGCCAGATCGATCCAAACACAGCGTTGCACCGAAGTACCTCGTCCGTCAATGTGGTCCCAACGAATGGTGGACTGGTCTGTGGGATTTCCCAAGAATTGAGATCTCAGCTGAAAACTTTGAAGAACTGGATCGACCACTTCTCGTGAGCTCTGTTCATGAAATGAGTTCTCGAAAGAGCAAGTCCTCGAAACGGTTAAACACACACGATTCCCCGTTACATGCAATTCACGAAGCGATCCTGAATCGATTCGGTATAGCGACCCAAATTGAAGGTAGTGCCCTTCGAACGATTAAACACAGTGTCACTCGCTATCGAATCCAACTTCGCGTCTGTAACGCACGTTTGATAAGACCGATTGCAGGCGACTCGCAAGGTTTCAAATGGGCAACGCTCGAGGAACTGCACGCCCTTCCGCTTTCAGCTAGCGCAAGAAAAGTCGTTCAAGGTCTAAAATGAATCGGGAAATTGCGTGTCAACAAGACAGCAATAGAGTACGCCCGGAAGTTGAAAAATTGCTTAGTTTGCTCAGCACTTGCAATGCCTAGGCTGTTAAACTCATGATCGTCGGCAAATGCTTCTAAGCATCTAACCGCTACCTACCAACGTACCGCATTGTTTTCTGCCAACTGCCAACTG
>JAIYDQ010000093.1 GCA_027487375.1 Planctomycetaceae bacterium | reverse complement strand
TACGTTGTGTAGTAAGTCTGCCCCCGCTGCCAAAACTAATTGAAAAATGCTGCACCAAAAAACCATCCGGAGCAAATCCGTTCGATGAAGGTCACCAGCATTTCATTATTGCGAGGCATTCGCAACAGAAACCAACCCAAAACCCATGTAACGAATGATTCTGCTCCATTAGAGTGTAATGGGAACCCGAATCTACGCAAGCATTTTTGGGGAAATTGTCTCAACTATGGATAGCAGATCCGCCAAACGATTACCTTACGCAGCGCTTTCTTCTGAAAAGCTGTAAATCCTAACCGCACGCGATCGATTTCAAGCGCACGCCCGAAAGCAATGAAAATGAAGGCGACCAGCAACAGCATGCTTCCAGGTTCGGGAACGGCTGTGTAGTTGATTAAAATTGTAGGACGCTGTGCGACGTTCGCATTTTCACTTGACGCAAACTCTCTGGAGTTGGACAGAGTTGATTCACTAGTCGCACGCAGCATCCAGCCGAAATTGGCCGCTGGTGAATCCAGCCAGTTTTGGACGTCCGCAACGAGGCCCGGCTGAGATGCGAATGTGTAGAGCGTGTTGATGGTAGTACCGATCGTCGCAGATCCGCTGACTGGGCCCCAATCTCCGCCTGGGTTAATCCATGGATCTGTCGAGAAGAAGCGATGATTCCAAGTTGCGTCACCAATGGTAGCCGCCGTACCGCTCCCCCCAGAAGCACTGGAAGTTCCCTCTCCCCACGACGACAGCAGGGGATGGAGTTGGAAGGTTTCGATCGTTGCGCCTGCACCTCGTCCAAGTTGGAACAAGCCTAATGATACGGAGTTGATTATCGATCCAGCAGGAATGCTCCCAGCAATATCGAATTGAAGCAGCGATCGCCGAATTCCAGGCGAAACTTGAGAATTCCGGCCTGCGAAAAGACTTCCCAAGGCATTACTATTGGAGTTTTCGCTAAAAATCGAGTTGTCGATGCTCGGAATAATCGCAACGATTTCGCCGTGCACGAAACTTGTGAATAAGCCCAACGAGCACACTGCGGCTAATAAGCCCGAAGCCAATAACGATCGAAAACAGCTTTTCATAGTTGGGTTTATAGTCGGATACCGGAGAGCAGATTACGACCGTGTGCTGGGCAAGGGTAGCAACCCCAACTCCAATAATAGTCAGAGCCGCGCCGCAGCAATTCACAGCAAGTAAGAGAATTCTGAGATTTCGGAAGCAGCCCTCCGATTATTCCGCCTTGGCCCGCTTACTTTTCCTAACCCCGGAGAGCCACGACAAGGTAATTTGAAATGACGCTCCAATACGGAGATCCAATCATACGGGGTTTAGAAATTAGTTCCTGCTAATTGTGCTTGGTGGAGCATACTAGTACGATCCAGGGTTCGACTCGCAATTCCAATACGAACACAGGGAGTAATATCAAGTGGCAAGTTCAAAGGTCTTTCGTTCGGTCACCTTTGTTTTCACTCTTCTGTCTCTCGGTGTAACATCGGCTCAAGAATCAAAACTCGCAGAGCTCTTAAAAAGGGCTCCTTCACCTGCGAACGCAATCGCATATATCCATAACCCTTCGCTGCATAAGTTGATGTCAGATGCTGGAATGCCGTCAAGCTTGTCTGAGAATGTCGATCAAGTTTGGCTGGTATCAGAACTAGATCGCAGCAATCTTCAGCCTCGTTGGGAAGCCGGTTATGCGATACTAACGCAGAACTTCTCGACAGAAGAAATCGCGAAATCCTCCGGCGGTTACCTCGACTCGGTCGTAGGGAAACAAGTCGTTTGGTCTCCACGACAAATGTATCTTGTCCCGGTTGGCGAAAACAGAATTGGATTTCTAAGACCTGCCAATCGTTCTGAGTTATCGAGGTGGTTAGTACCCGGCCTCAACATCAACTACTCCGAGTTTCTCAGCGAGCAATCGCAACAACCGGAAAACTTCCTGTCGCTCATGATCGCTTTGGATCTCAAAGACGCATTTTCACCAATTCCGATGACTCAACGCATCGCTAACTTTACATCGCTGAAATCGCGAGTTCCGAAAGATGTAGCCGATATTCTAGCTTCGGTAAATGGAATGAAAATCATCGTTGGTCGCCGTAGCCTGAACGAATGCATTTTTACAATCGAGTTCTCGAGATCTCCTGAAACGCTTCTGTCAGTTGCCAATGAGTTGCTCGCAGAGATCCTTGAACGTAACGGAACTTCGGCACCAGAAGTCCTATCATGGAAGACGAAACTGGATGGAAACAACCTTTCCTTTCAGGGTCCGATTTCCCAGAGTTCGCTCGACGGCCTACTTGGTATCTTCACGCTGAGAGATCAAGCGGAAGATATCGCTGGATCGACCAGAAGCAGTAACTCAGCAACACGAACATCGACCGACAATATTGCCTACACTTCCAAAAACTACTTCGACAAAGTTGTTTCCGTTGTGGAGAAAGTTCGCAAATACGAATCCAATAACACCGGCTCGCGAGCAAGATGGAATGACGTTCAAGCGCGTCGTATTGATGAGTTGAGCACGCTCAACTCCGACCCTGAGATTATCGAATACGGCATGAAGGTTGCCGACTTGCTTCGCAATAATGCTCTATCGGTTCGGACAACGAATTACTCCGCTAATCAAGCGAAAGTCCGACAAGGAGTCGATAGAGGCGTTTACTCAAATGAATATGGCTATGGGTATTCCAACGCATACAACGTGACGGCCAATCAAATCGTAACCGACTCCGATGCGAGAACCATTGCGGTAACGGACTTTACGGTAACCCTTGCAACGATCGACAAATTGACAGCCGATGTCCGTCGAGCTATGACCGAGAAGTTTAAAATTCAGTTCTAATTTGATTGCCGATTTGGACAACGCTAGGTTTGCGCTGGAGTGTAGGCTTTAGCCGCTTATGGCAAATCCAAAGCGATTGGCGCCTAAAGGCTGTACTCCAACGCTGTACTCCAAAACAGTTGCGATCGATTATTGTGCTCAACCCTGCCGCTGTCCTCCTAAAGTTTATCCTCAAGACGACCTGAGCGTACCACTCATGCGAATCTCTTATATTCAACACTTGCTGGTGCTATTAATCAGCTTCAACATTGCGACTCAAGCCAATCTTGCGATCGCTCAGAATAAAGAGCCGGATGCACTTGAAAAATCTTATCAAGCATTGTTTCAAAAACTGATAGACGGCACTGCCGAACAACAAACCGAGGCCGAGCGAGAACTGCTGGAGATCGGTCCAGATGTTTTGATGCAGATTCCAATTCTTCCAACGAGTGCACCACTCGAGAAACGAGAAACGCTCGATCGAGTACGAGGCGTGCTTCAGTCGAAAGTGATCGAAGCCTTTGCCAAGCCATCGGTGGTGACTTTCCAAGGGAGCCTTGTTGGAGCAGACGCTTTGATAGAGATTATGGAACAGACAGGCAATACGCTGATTATCGACAAGGCACCGACGGATGATATCGACGTTGATTTTGAATCTACTCTTTTCTGGGAAGCATTAGATCGCGTCTTAGATGATCTGAGCCTCAAAGCAGACCCTTTTGCAGATACGGAAGGATTGCGGTTAGTACCAAAGAGCAATCGAGCAGACGAAGCCTCGAACGAGCAAGCCTTACGACGCGGTTATGCCGGGATATTTCGATTCGAACCAACGCGTATTTCGGCGACGCGCTCGCTGGAACGTGCCGGACTGAGTAGTCTCTCAATTGACTTGCAAGTTGCTTGGGAGCCGCGCTTAAAGCCCGTCTACTGCCGCTTTCCAATGAAGACCGCCTTTGCAGAGTGCGATAACGGCGAGATCCTGCGCGCGACTTCTCCTGAATCCTCGCCCGAGTATTCTCCAGCAGGTGCTCATGCCATCGAAGCGAATCTACAGTTCCATGCACCATCACGTCAGGCCAAGTCCCTTCGGCTTCAAGGGTCCATCGAGGCTATGATCCCAGGCGGTGTTGTTTCGGTTGAATTTGATGAGCTCGAGAAAACCGAATCGAAATCACAAACTGTCGGAAAGCTCAATGTCACGCTAGAACAAGCAGAACTCAGAGAAGACATCTTGGAAGCGAATCTACTCGTAACCGTCAACAACGCTGGCGAGTCGATGGATTCATTCCGTGGGTGGGTAATGAACAACGAGTGCTTCCTCCAAACACCTGACAACGAACGAATCAAGTTTGGTGGACTTCAAACCTATAAGATGAATGGAACAGAAGTAGGGATGACCTATTTTTTTGATCTCAGCTCGAAACCTGGATTTGCAATTGGAAAGGGTTTAGCTGGCTATCGATTGGTTTATAACGCTCCCGGTGCTGTCGTTCCAACCAAGGTGGATTTTGTTTTGCAAGACATCCCGCTACCGTAAGCGTTGATGGAGAAAATCTTCCTGACAAACCTATCTTGCCTAGAAGGTGGTCCCGCTTAGCTTTTCCCTTAGTTCGTACTCGTACTCAGGCGTAAGCCGGTACTCGTACTCGATCGAATTGCAGTCGATTCGAGTACGAGTACCATTTCATTGAGTACGAGTACGAAAATGCTGATTTATTCGATTTCATATCGATTTCATAATGGTCGCGCTCTGACGCTCATCAGAGCTACACTTCAATCCCGCCAATCTGCTGGCTAACGGAAAGATTGACCTTTCCTATTGCATTGAAGGGAAAACTTTTGCTACGTCTCCCACATGCGATCGAAATTTCGATACCGAAAGGGATGGAAGAGCCGTGGTGAGTAGCCCCAAAACTAAATTTGTGTTCGTTGTTTTATCAAGCTTCTTGAGCTTCGCATGGTTTGCGTCCGATCTGCATGCGCAATCTTCTCCCGCTTCGAAAACCCAATCGAAGCCGGCAGCAAAGCGCCCGCAATCCAACACTCCTCGAAGCACCTCGTCCCCGATAGCTAACACGACAAAGCCTGCAGTGAAGCCCGCTGCAGAATGGATTTGGGCTGACGGAATCACGCCCGGCAACGTACCTCGTGGTGTGGTCTTGTTTCGGAAATCAATTCAGTTATCAGTTCTTGAACAAGCTCGTATTGAGATTGCTGCAAACGATTTCTACGAACTCTATGTCAACGGCCGAAGAGTTAGCACGAGCACGCAATCAGAGAAGCTAGACAACGTCGACATTAGCGCGTTCGTGATTCCGGGCAACAATTTGTTCGCCGTCAAATGTGAAAATCGCGAAGGCAACACAGCTGGTCTTTTTTGTCGGATCTATGTCAAACCTCGGAACGAAGGTTGGCGAGGGATGGGGACGAGCGACACGTGGCTCGCTTCGACCACCGCGAAATCCGGTTGGCAGAGTGCTGCGTACAACGATTCGAATTGGAAGAACGCGGCACTGAATAGCAAACCTCGCCCAACAGATCCGATCGACCGTGTCGAAGAGGAAGAAGAAAATGTTGCCGTCTCGCGTCCGCCTGTTCCTTCGCAAACAGTCGCAACCCGAATTCGCTTGAGTGACCTCGATGAGGAAGAGTCTACGGAAGATACCAGTTCGAGTTCCAACTCCTTTGCAGTCGACACCAGTGGGGCCAGTGGTCGTTTCACAACCGATGAAGGCTTCAAAGTCGAAGAGGTACTCGACAATGCAGCAACCGGTTCATTGATTGCGATGGCATTTAACGAATTCGGGCATATCGTTGCATCTCAAGAAGGTGGTCCGCTGCTTTTAATTTACGATGCAGATAAAAATGGAGTTCCCGAGCGCGTTCGAACTTATAGTGATCGCGTTGCGAACATCCAAGGAATTCTACCGCTCAACGGAGACGTTTTTGTTACTGGCGATGGCCCCGAGGGAAATGGTCTCTATCGTCTGATGGATCAGAACCGTGATGGCACCTTGGAAGACGCAAAGCTGCTCGTTCGATTCACAGGCCTTCAAGGAGAACATGGTGCGCATCAAATCGCACTCGGCCCGGATGGAATGGTTTATGTTGTTGTTGGAAATCACGTTCAAGTTGAAAACGATCTCGATCCACACAGTTCCTACCGTAACACATACGAAGGCGATCTAGTAAGACCTCGACAAGAAGACCCAAGCGGTCACGCTCAAGGACTCCGGGCTCCCGGCGGAACAGTCATTCGCTTGGATACCAATGGCGAGCGGATTCAATGTGTCGCAGGTGGGCTACGTAACGCTTACGATCTTGCATTTCATCCACGGGGAGCCCTCTATGTTCATGACAGCGACATGGAAGCGGATATTGGAACGACTTGGCATCGCATGACATCACTATTTCAAATAGTAGAAGGTGGTGAGTATGGATGGCGAAGTGGGTGGGCCAATCAACCTGACTACTACATCGACAGGCTCCCGGCTTTACAAACAACAGGCCGCTCATCGCCCACCGGTGCTGTGGTATATGATCACAATGTTTACCCAACTCGTTATCAGCAATCACTATTCTTGGCCGATTGGTCCGAAGGAAGAATCCTTCGCGTCGATACTCGCCCCAATGCAGAAGGGATCTTTCCTAAGCCGATCCCGTTTGTTATCGGCCGTCCAATGAATATCACCGATATGGACGTTAGTCCTGATGGCGCGATCTACTTCTGTACTGGTGGGCGCGGAACTGCTGGTGGCATTTATGCCGTTCGTTGGACAGGCAAACCCAAGGAAAACAATGATGCGGAAGACAAATCCATTGCAAAGGCGATTCGCCAACCTCAATTACAGTCTGCATGGGGCCGACAATCCGTGGCGATGGTAAAGCGGGATCTCGGTGCTGATTGGGACGAAGAGATAGCAGGTGTTGCTTACAGTCCTGACAACCCGGCGAGATATCGAACACGAGCACTCGATTTGATGCAACTGCTAGGACCCGTACCAACACCAGAGATGCTTATCGAGCTATCGCGATCCCCGAATGAAGTCATGCGTGCCAAGACAGCAGACTTACTTGCGTTGCACCCAGATAATGAACTGGCCTTGAAGCGACTCAACGACATGCTTGCCGATAGTAGCGCAACAGTTCAACAATCTGCCTCATCGGCATTGATTCGTGTGGACGCAACTTGCAATAGCGACCGACTCATTCCACTGTTGCAGTCACCCAGCAGAGCCCTCGCGTTCTCTGCGATGCGACTGCTTCAAAGACAGCCAGTGGATGTTCAGCGACAGTTTCTAGAGATGACCGAAAAGCCACGAGTCGTTATCGCTGCGGCCTTATCATTGGCAATCTCCAACCCTGATGTTGATAATGCGTTGGCATCCGTCACCGCAATGAACAGCCTTGTCAAAGGATTTGTCTCCGATCAAGACTTTATTGATCTCTTAAGAGCTTACGAAGTCACTCTAGCTAACGCGAAACTTAGACCAGTCGACACACCTGAACTCCGGGACATTGTCGCGAAAGAGTTTCCTGCAGGGGAACCCAAGATCAATCGCCAATTGATTCGCCTTGCTACGTTCTTCCAAACTCCTGAAGTCGTTCCGATCGCTTTGCGGTACCTCGATAAAAGTGATATTCCGATTGCAGAAAGAGTCGACGTTTCGCTCTACCTTCGCATGATTCAGCACGCTTGGACACCCAAGGAACGCACGCAACTTCTTCGATTCTTCGAAAAGGCCCAGCTTGCGGAATCCGGCAGCAGCTATTCGCTCTACGTGATGAACGCGACACGTGAGTTTGCAAAAGACATGAGCGAATCCGAAGCGATCGAATGGCTCAAGGAAGGGTCACAATCACCCAACGCGGCCCTAGCGGCGCTTCCGAAACTTCCTTCGCAAATCGACACCAAGCTTTTATCAGTCATTACTTCGCTCGATCGCGAGATCGATAAAGGCGGTTTTGAGAGCGATACCTTCAAACGACTCAAGACGGGTATCACAGCGATTCTTGCTCGCAGCGGTGATGAAGCTTCGATGAATTACCTTCGCACGGTTTGGCGTCGAAGCCCAGATCGCAGACCAACTGTTGCGCTTGCACTTGCCCAGAAACCAGAAGGCGAGAACTGGGATTACTTGGTCCGATCACTTGGCGTCATTGAAACCTACGCAGCTGGCGAAATTCTTTCCAAACTGATCTCCGTCGATGTGGCGACTGAAGACTCCCAAGCGCTCCGGCAAGTCATAATCTTGGGACTTCGGTTGGCGAAAGAAAACGAAAGTCCATCCAATGCCATTGCACTCATGGAGCACTGGACCGGTAGCTCCATGCGTGAACCCGATATGGATGCCAATGCCGAGATGGCAGCTTGGCAAGATTGGTATCGCGGCAAGTTCCCAGAACTCCCTGAACCAGTTCTTCCAGAAGACCAAACACAACCGCAATGGTCTCTCGATTTTATCGAGCAATATCTAGATGGCGATTCAGGCAAAACAGGATCGATCGCTTCTGGAGCTCTCGTTTATACCAAAGCCCAATGTGCATCATGCCACCGGATGGGTGACAAGGGCGCCACCGTTGGACCAGACCTTACCAGTTTGACAAAGCGCTTTACTCGACGTGAAACGATCGAATCGATTCTGTATCCGTCTCATGTTATTAGCGATCAATACGCAGGCAAGAAAGTCATGACACGAGACGGAAAGATCGTCTCCGGAATCATGACCAAAACTCCGCAAGGTGTCTCGATACGAACAAGCGACCTGCAAAGTGTCACCATCGACAAAGAGGACATCGAAGAGATTGTCCCATCGAAACAATCGATCATGCCTGCGGCCTTGCTAGATAATCTATCGCCCAATGAAATTCGTGATTTGATGTGCTACTTGGGCTATGTCCCGACAACACCACAAGTTGCCGAACCGCCAATGAAGGGCCGGATCACACGTTAGTTTGTAGTTTGATGTCTACTTTTTCTTTCACTTGAGAAAGCCTATCTCAGAACAGGAGATTCGCATGAAAAAAACGATTCTTATTATCGCGATTACTTGCGTTGCTACGATTTCACAAGGCCCTGCATCTGTGCACGCCGAGGATGGAAGCTGGTCGTGGGGCCCTTTTTCCTCTACCACCAAAACAACCGACGCAACTACATCGGGATCGTCTTCTTCAAGTAAATCCAAAGACTGGGTACCCAATTGGAAAATGCCGGACGTAGCCGGTGGCATTCAACGAACCGGTAAAAAAGTCACCGACCAAACTTCAGCAGCATGGAACTCGACAACCCGAGCGACCAAAAAAGCTTGGAAGAAAACTACCGAAGTCCTCGACCCATTCCCAGACAATTCGACCACCACGCTCAACCCTTCACCATGGGCTGCGGGCGGAAGCAACGCCACGAAAAAGTCGAAATCATCCTCAGGTGGAATGTTCAATTGGTTCGGCAGCAAAGAACCCGAAGAATCCAAGCCCGCAACCCCTCAGGATTTCCTCCGAGGCGAACGTCCGTAACGTGAATACACCGAGCACTCCCTTTCGAATCGGTGTGATCACCGTTTCCGATCGAGCAAGCAGTGGTATCTACGTCGATCGCGGCGGACCAGCCATCATCGACTACTTGAATGAGTTAATCGATCACGACTGGTCTGCCATCTCGCGAGTCATCGCGGACGAACAACCGCTCATCGAGGCAACTCTGATCGAGCTTGCCGATCACGAAAAATGCTGCTGGATTTTAACGACTGGTGGCACAGGCCCGTCGCCACGCGATGTGACTCCTGAGGCAACTCAATCCGTCTGCGAAAAGATGATGCCCGGATTTGGCGAACTGATGCGAGCCACTTCGCTGAAGTTTGTACCCACCGCGATTCTTTCAAGACAAACCGCTGGTATTCGAGGACAAACTCTCGTCGTCAACCTACCGGGACAACCCAAAGCCATCGCCGAATGCCTAGACGCGATCGCCGCTGCTGTTCCTTACTGCATCGATCTCATCGGCGGCCCAAAAATCGAAACCAACCCCAAAAAATGCACCGCATTCCGCCCAAAGAAAAGTAGCTAGTGAAAACTAGTTGCTAGCCACTAAGCACGTCGGCAGGAGCCATCTGGTATAAGCCATAAATCTCGCTCCCCTCGCCCCGGTAATCCGGGGAGAGGGGTCGGGGGTGAGGGGCTTCAGCAAACTATAAGGACATTGCGTTTCGAGAGCATTTACCCCCTCATCCCCAGCCCTTCTCCCCCGGAGTACCGGGGGAGAAGGGAGCAGAAATTTGTTATGCCGAAACACTCTTTCCGATGTGCTTAGCCGCTAGCAACTCTCTAAAGACTATTAATCTCAAGCCAACGTTCTTCTGCAGCGCCTAGTTGATCTGAAACATTGGTCATCTCTTCATGCAACTGCATGGCTTCATGGGGATCAGTTGCTTGCATGAGTTGCTCATTCAGTTCTTTGCGCTTCGCATCGAGCTGGGCGATTTTCTTTTCTAGATTTTTCAGTTCCTTCTGAATCGTCCGCTCGTCGATTACGGGAGCCGAGTTGGACTGTTGCTTGGGACTATTCTTTCCTGAAGATTTATTGTTCTTGGCAGCATCGCGTTCAGCTAGTTTTGCTTTACTTGGATTTCGCGCTCGTTCACCGTCCTCGATCTCTTTATTGACATAGTAGAGATAAGCTTCGTAGTCCCCACCATAAGTACGAGCGGTGCCTTCACGAACTTCGATGATTGAGCTCGCAACACGCTTCATAAAATGGCGATCGTGACTCGTGAAGATTACCGTTCCTTGATAGGCCAGAAGTGCTTCTGCGAGAGATTCAACCGTTTCGACATCCAAGTGGTTACCTGGTTCGTCGAGCACCAGAATGTTGTACGGCCCCAGCATCAACCCAGCCATGCACAATCGGGCTCGCTC
>JAIYDQ010000451.1 GCA_027487375.1 Planctomycetaceae bacterium | reverse complement strand
GGCACCATCAATCAGTTCGTCCGCACGTTCGCCAAGCGGATCGGTGAAGCGTCCGATGTTTCGCAACGCAACATTCGCATTTTCCACAGCCTCTTTCGCAGTTCCACCGATACCAGTGAACTCTCCACCAAGCTCCTCGAGTGTCCCACTGAGTTTTTCGAAGTTGACCAAGATTCGCTGGGTTTGCTGGATGACCGTCTTTGCTTCGTCAAACATCGAAGGTAGCCGCTCAAGTGCCTCCGCGATCGCCTCGGGAAGGCGTGAGTCCTCCACTTGGACCGCGACTCGATTGATCGTACCAAGCGTTCCGTTGAAAGTCTCGATTGTGCCTTTAACTTTATCAATGACGTCTCGAACTTGTCCGCGACCGCCACCAACAACGTCTTCCAGGGAAGTCGCAAGTGATTCGACTTTTTGGCTCGCTCGATCGATGGCCGAGAATGTTTGCGAAAAGTTACCCTGCATCTTCATCAAGACATCTAGTGGATCTGCTTGAACAACACCCCCGGTAAGCAAATCACCCGAAGCCATTGGTGTGTCAGCAAGTTGCTTTTCTTCTGCATCGAGAAAGTCATTTCGAAGCCCACCAGCCGCTCCATCGAAACGAGTCAAAATCTCACGTTCTGTCGCAGGTACAAACTCGACGATCGCATCGCCAGTAATAAGCGAGCCAGCGGATATCTTGCAAGTCTCACCTTGTGTGATCTTTACATTGCGATCCAACTCAAGCTCGAGATTAACGCCAGCGCTTCCATCTAGAAGTTTGATCCCAGCAACACGTCCGATATCAACACCGCTTTTACGCACTGGTGTATCGGGTCCAACACCGGGAGCACTTGGGAAAGTAATCGTGACACGATAACGGTCGAGCAGAAAATTCGGCACAGCTCCGAAAAACGCGATCAGCAACACACCAACAATGGCTGATGCTAAGACCAATACGCCAACACCGAAACGATAGCCACTTTCTTCCATTACTCTTCTCCCCTCGCATCAAGATGTTTGAGGGTGTCCAAATCGCCAAGCCCGGCATTCTCAGTCCGAGCGGCTCGCATTTCCATCAATCGCTCGCCGGCTTCTCCACGAACAAATTGCCGTACACGTCGATCTTGTGTATGGTCAATTTCATCAGGCGTTCCATCAAATAAAACTTGCGATTCGCCTTTTTCTAATCGCGAGTAGGGATAGAGCATAATGATGCGATCAGCTACTTTCTTCGCCGAATGCATATCGTGAGTAACCATCACGCTTGTGACTGGATACTTGCGCCGAGTTCGCATAATGAGCTCGTTGATAACGTCGCTCATGATTGGATCTAATCCTGTCGTTGGCTCGTCATAGAGGATCAAGTCGGGTTCAAGAATCAAGGCTCGCGCAAGTCCTACTCGCTTACGCATACCACCTGAAAGTTGTGCTGGTCGCTTCACAACCACAGCGTCCGGCAATCCGACTTCGGCCAGTCGATCGAGTACCAGGGTGTCTGCGTTCTTGCCGCTTGGAACACCGTGCTGTGTCATTGGGAACGCAACATTCTGACCGATCGTCATGCTGTCAAAGAGTGCTGCATTTTGAAAAACAAAACCGAAACGACGACGTAGCCGAGTCATATCGACATCATTCAGTGAATGGATATCGACTCCATCAAACAAGATTTTTCCAGACGTAGGTTTGAGTAAGCCGACTAGCGACTTTAGCAACATCGTCTTACCACAACCGCTCTCACCGATGATCGCAACGGTTTGTCCGCGTGGTATCGAAAGCGAAATGCGATTGAGAACTGTTTGCCTTCCGAAGACCAACGACATCTCTCGCGTCTCGACAAGCGAAGAGACGTTCGTAGGCGACTCAATATTGAATTCAGGAGCGAGTATCAAAATAGTTTTACTCCCCCTGGCCATATCGCTAGGTAAACGACGTCCAAAAGGATGTTCAACAAAAGGTCGAGCACCAAGATCAAGACAAAGCTGAGAACGAAAGCCGCCGTTGCAGCTCGTCCAACGCCTTCAGCTCCAGCTTGGCAATGAAACCCGCGATAGCAACTGACAACAGCGATCGTACCGCCGAAGAAAATGCTTTTGAAAACGCCCGCAAAGAAATCGAAGCCACCAACAAAGTCGCGACTATTGCGAATGTATTGTGCATGATCGATTCCCAACAAGATGACACTATAAAAGTAGCCACCCAAAATCCCCATGAAGTCAGCCATCACCGTCAAAGCTGGTATCAACATGACGCACGCCAGAAATCGCGGGACGACCAAATAGTGAATCGGGTTGGCTCCCATGCTAATGAGTGCATCGATTTGTTCCGTAACCCGCATCGTCCCCAGAACGGCTGCCATCGCGCTACCTACTCGACCGGCTAACATGGTCGCAGCCAGAACGGGCCCCAGTTCGCGAACCAATGAATAGTTGATAACCGCTCCCAAGCGACTCTCAAGGCCGATGTTCTTAAACTGGGTATAGCTTTGATTTGCAAGGACCATACCAATAAATGTTCCCGTCAATGCAACGACAGGCAAGCTTAAAACTCCAACCGCGTAAAAATTTGGGAGTAGCGTTTCTTTTTTGGGACGAGCTGTAAAAATCCAAAGAAAAATTTGCCCGGCAAAAATGACTATGTCCCCAAGCTCGCTCACGACGTCAAAAACAAAATTTCCGCAACGCATCGTCAAATCACGACCCACTTGGCCGATTTTCTCGACCAAGCGATTAGAATTTGAAGGAATTGCGGCTGTTTTCATTATTGAACTCGTGCATGGATGCATGCCAGCTCGTGCGGTAAAGTCGTGATGAAGCCACGAAAAACCGACACGCTGTTAAGATGTATCGACCAGGAAGACTCTGCCGCTTGAGTAAACTTTTCCGATGCGTGATTTTGCTAGCGATCGATGGTTGCTTAGTGAACTGTGACAACTTCAATTCAATGCCTGATTTAACATGATTCGATTCCCTAAAATTTGTTCATTGGTTCTTGGCGTTTTACTTTTTCAGGTACTCCTTTTTCAAGGATTCCCTGCCCAAGCGATAGATCTGCGTTTTCGCCCTGAATCAGCGCACGATCTAGACCTGAAAAAAATCAACGAAGTTTGGCAGCTTGAGACAACTGGATCGGATCCTTTTGTAGTCACAGAACTCTCGGACAAGCTTACAAGCGATAACGAAGTCTTGGAATTTGAGTATCTTTGCGTCGAGCCAATCAAAGGCCCGAGTCTTTATTTTGGTCCGCCGATCACAGCAGCAAACAAGTTTGATTTGCCCACCATTCGCCAAGCAGAAGGTTGGTATACGTACACGGCCGACTTGAGTATCGAGTATGGCAAAAAACTTCCTTCAGCAACCCGCGTCCTTCGAATTGACTTGGGATCCAAACCAGGAGTCAAGATCCAAGTTCGCAATCTAAAGTTGCGGCCGCGTACGGAGAAAGAGATTGAATCCATTGCGAACGGAATCGCCCTCGAGTTGG
>JAIYDQ010000488.1 GCA_027487375.1 Planctomycetaceae bacterium | reverse complement strand
GAAAGCATAACCAGCCTCAGCACAAAAGCTCCAGGTACTAGCTGTAGATCTCTAGGTTCATCGACGAACACCGTCACGCTAAGGCATCAATCACATCCGGCGAGGCCTATTGCGAGTTGGGTAAAAATGAACGCTGCAACTCGAGCAGAATACAAGAACGGTCGCATTACGATCGTCGTTCGATAGACAAAGATTTGCCGATCGAAAAACAATAGACTGATCTCAAATCGATTGGCGGATGTTACAAGCCTAGTTCGACAACGCCACTTTGAACCTGACAAACAATCGCAACTTTGCTGGAGTACTGCTTTCAGGGGCTGAGCACCTTGGATGCCCAAAAGCGGCAAAAACCTGGACTCCAGCGCAATGTGGCGCTTTCCAACTAAACGGGCCTGACAATCTCTATCAACTCAAGCGCTGGTTGGGCATGAAAATAGATCATCGCGGTCCGTCCGAATGTGATGGTTCCTTCGGGGCATCCAAAATGTTTTGCAAGCCGTGGGCCCATCGCGATCTTCCAAAGTTCAACGAGTTCAACGTTCCGTAAAACGTTGTGCTCGATCAATACTCTGCCAAGCGGAATCGACTCGGAAAGGATCGCATCTCGGGGGGCATCGTCGAGTGAGTCTAATCTCAATCGAACGACTCCGTAGAGAATAATCTCCCGGTCTGATTCCCTTCGAAGTAGGATCTCTCGGATGTAGAAATCGCCATCGGTCCATGATTGTAGTACCTCGACCGTGATGCGGCACGAATGAAACGCTTCGACGGTGACGGTCATGTGTTCGTTATGTGAGAGCAGTTGTCGATATGGCTGAGGAAGCTCTTGCGAATTACATCGTTTAAACGTTCCAAGCTGGTCCATTTCGGGATCGACCAATTGAATCAACTGAGCCAAATCGACTATGGGTGGTGTATCGCTTTCCGATTGTTCGTCGTCATTCATTTCTGTATCGTTGACTTCGCCGCGCTGGTTTAAATCCAATGGGTTTACATAAACTGGTGGTGGCAGTCCGCGTTCGATAAGAGTTTGTTTGAGTGCTTCGTCGAACGAAAGGCCTTGCTCAAGCTTGGATTGAATCCGCTTTCTGATTTCCTTTTGATCCGTGGGTGAATGACGGTAGAGGGTCTCTTGTTGTCGTTCTTCTTCGGTTGGTTCCGGGGAAGTCCAGTCGGGTGGATTCAGGGTTTCGACATGTGCATCGTCGAGATCCAGCTGTATGTTTTCAATCTCTGTTTCCTCGAAAGTAACCACTTCAATTTCAATAGGGTTCCCGTCTTCGGTGACTTCTTCTTGGATTTTACCTGCAATGCGTTTCAATCGCTCGACGACAATATCTGGATCTTCTGCGGCTTCGGCATTGAGAGGATATTTGCGAAACCCTTGAGTGAATTGATCAATGATCGACTGGATGAGCCCAAGTTTTTCGGCAAGCACATGACGATCGCGATGTTCCCAATATCCAGATTCGTCGGTGACGTGGAGATTACTACAAAACTCGTCCTTAATGCGACTAAGCAATTCAACGACTGCAATGTGGCTATCGATTGTGCCTTGCTGCGTTTTCAAAAAGCATATCTCCGGCTCATCGGATTTTGCGATTGACTCTCCACGCGATTCCAAGATTAGGGAAACGACTGATACGAAAGCGCCGGTAGGAGAGACCAGCAAGCTAAGTGGTTCGTGCTTTGGATGCATGTTCGCGATGATCCCTCGAAGAGCCGAACGGCTTGGAGCACCGGGTGACAGAGCTTTATTTCCGCGATTCGCTTTGGACTTGGCCTCTAGATCGGAAAGGAGCTTGTATTCGCCACCTAATTCAACGATCCAGTCCTTTACGCGGCTTTCGAACGCAGGGTATTGAGCGATGTCGTCCAAGCTGCCTTGATAGAATATGGTTATTCCCACGCTCGTGGTCCTTTCAGTTCAGTCTGCGGAACTCCGGAGATTTCCGGGACGATAATTATAGCCATTTCAAAGTCGCTCGTCGCTCTTTGGCGGATGCTGGGGGGAAATCCGATCTAGAAGTGCTAGAAACGAAAGCTTGGTGATGGGTCTCTTATTAGACGAAAAGCATCGTTCGACTTGGGATTTTCGGCTAGGAGAGCGATTTGCATACTTTCATTCGAGACAGGCCCCGGTTACTCTGGAGCAATCCTCTCACGACAATTTAAAAAGTCTCTTACGGCCCAGATCCTAGGTTCGCATTCATTACGTATGGCCATTCGCGTTGCATTGCATCATCGGACAACTTACGAGTACTCCAAAACGATCAATCTTGGTCCCCAAACGGTTCGCTTGCGTCCGGCTCCTCATTGCCGAACGCCCGTCTTAAGTTATTCCTTGAAGGTTGAGCCAAAAGACCACTTCTGCAATTGGCAACAAGATCCTCAAGGAAACTATCTCGCGCGACTAGTTTTCAATAAGCCAACGAACAAATTCGAAGTGACGGTCGATCTCGTCACGGACATGTCGAGCATCAACCCGTTTGACTTTTTCTTAGAAGAATACGCTGACTTCTCGCCGTTTGTCTACGAGGAATGGCTGCAAGGGGAACTGCTACCGTTTATGCGTTTGGACCCGAAGATGACTGGTCCCAAGTTCGATGCTTGGATTGCATCGGTTCCTAAAGGGAAGATTGGTACGGTTCCATTTCTGATTGATTTGAATCAACGACTTCAGAGCGAGATCAAATATACGGTGCGTCTTGAGCCTGGTGTGCAAACTCCAGAAGAGACACTTGAGAAGATGCTTGGTTCGTGCCGAGACACTGGTTGGTTGCTGGTAAACATTCTTCGGCGCCTTGGGTTTGCTGCTCGCTTTGCTTCAGGTTACTTGGTGCAACTTGCTGCCGATCAAAAATCGCTCGATGGGCCGAGCGGACCGACGGCGGACTTCACGGACTTGCATGCTTGGACGGAAGTCTATTTGCCTGGAGCGGGATGGATTGGGATGGACCCGACCAGTGGGCTGTTCTGCGGCGAAGGGCACCTGCCGTTGGCATGCTCACCCGAGCCACTCACGGCCGCTCCAATCAGTGGAGCAATCGACCCATGTGACGCCGAATTTAGTTTTGAGATGAAGGTGACTCGGATCCACGAAGATCCGCGAACGACGAAGCCCTATAGCGATCAGCAATGGGAGTCTATCGACGCGCTCGGAGAGGCAGTCGACAAGCAGCTGATGGCCGATGATGTGCGACTGACTTTTGGTGGCGAGCCTACCTTTGTTTCGATCGATGATATGGAAGGTGCTGAATGGAATTCAGCAGCCGTGGGGCCTCACAAACGAAAGCTCTCCGCAGAATTGCTAAAGCGATTACGCACCCGTTTTGCACCGGGTGGCTTGCTCCACTACGGGCAAGGCAAATGGTACCCTGGTGAACAACTCCCTCGTTGGGCGATGGCTTGTTATTGGCGAGCTGATGGTCAGCCTCTTTGGCAAGATGAAACGCTGATCGCTGATGAGTCGCGTAGCTATGGCTTTGAATACAAAGCGTGCAAGCGATTCGCAATGAAGCTTGCTGAGAATCTGGGAGTGGAACCGTGTTGGTTGATGCCTGCTTACGAAGACGTTCTCTACTACATGTGGAAAGAGCAACGCCTTCCAATCAATGTAAGTCCATTCGATTCCAAGGTCGAAGATCCCGAAGAGCGGGCGCGACTTGCGAAAGTTTTCACCAACGGAATCAGCAAACCAGTCGGGCTTGTCATGCCCCTGCGACGTCAATGGGAACAATCGCAAGCGTCACCTGCTACCGTGAAGCAACCTGGCTACAAGTGGAGCAGTGGACCATGGCCTGTCCGTCCTGAAAAGCTCTTTTTGATTCCTGGAGATTCGCCAGTTGGTTTGCGATTGCCGCTAGATACATTGCCTCACTCGGGGCCGGTCGATCCATTGAGTTGGGTGCCGGATGATCCATTTACAAGCCGGCAACCGCTGCCCATGCCACCAACATTGGTGCGTCAAAATCAAAACTTCGGAGGTCGAGGCGGTGTTTCAGATAAAGCTCCGGAGTCACCGGAAGAGAAGGAGAAGCAAGAGAAGAAACTAGAGGAAGATGATTCGAAGGAGTACGGAACGTACACGGTCATCAAAGATCCTGACGATATCGACCTGCCTGAATACCCGAAGGATATTTCGGACCGGCCGATCCATCGGACCGCCATGTGTATCGAAGCGCGCCAAGGCAAGCTCTACGTTTTCATGCCTCCAACGGAAACACTCGAAGACTATGTCGAGCTCCTTTGGGCTTTAGAAAAAACTGCCGGAGAGTTGCGGATGCCAATCGTCTTGGAAGGTTACTTACCTCCAACCGACTATCGATTGAAAGTGCTCAAGGTCACTCCTGATCCTGGTGTTATCGAAGTCAACGTTCAACCCTCTTCCAGTTGGTCAGAATTGAAACAAGTTGTCGAAGGAGTCTACGACGACGCTCGACATTCGAGGCTGGGTACCGAAAAATTTGACTTGGATGGCAAACACACTGGAACTGGCGGTGGAAATCACATTGTCATGGGTGGCCCGACGCCTGCTGACAGTCCGTTCCTGCGACGCCCGGACCTGCTGCGAAGCATGGTTTCCTATTGGATCAACCATCCATCGCTGTCGTATCTTTTCAGTGGTCGATTCGTTGGACCAACCAGCCAATCGCCACGACCTGACGAAGGCCGTAAGGATGCGACTTATGAGCTCCAGTTGGCGATGGATATCATGCCTAAACGAGGCGACAATGCACCAGTATGGTTGGTCGACCGTATCTTAAGAAATCTGCTGACCGATCTAACCGGGAACACTCACCGCGCTGAAATATGTATCGACAAACTCTGCTCGCCAGACAGCAGCACCGGTCGGCTTGGTTTGGTTGAATTGCGAGCCTTTGAGATGCCGCCGCATCCACAAATGAGCCTTTCAACGCAACTCCTCATTCGATCCCTGATCGCGATGTTTTGGAGGCAGCCTTACACCGCACCACTCGCTCGCTGGGACACGCATCTTCACGATCAATTCTTGTTGCCGCATTTCTTGGAGGAGGATCTCACCGAGATTATTTCTGATCTGCAACATGCAGGCATGCCATGGGATTCGGCTTGGTTTAAACCTCACGTCGAATTTCGACTACCACCAATTGGATTCGTTCAATACGACGGAGTCGGTATTGAACTTCGTCAAGCGATCGAGCCTTGGTACGTACTAGGTGAAGAGCCCGGCGGTGGCGGAACTGTTCGATGTGTTGATTCGTCGATTGAACGAATCCAAGTTAAGACGACCTCGTATGATCCGAAACGACACCAAGTTTTAATCAACGGTGTTGTATGTCCACTGCAACCAACCCGTG
>JAIYDQ010000510.1 GCA_027487375.1 Planctomycetaceae bacterium | reverse complement strand
GCTCGTGCTCGATCGGTTAGATTTCGAATCGAGTACGAGTACCGGCTGACGCCTGAGCACGAGTACGAAATAGCGAAAAGCCCAGCGAAGTTCTTTTCAAGCGACATCCTTCGTACCACGATTCGCCTTACGTTTCGTTCGGTTTTCAGCACCTTTTGAACGCTTCGGAATGATCGAACGTAATTTGCTTTATCAACCTTGACCTGATCTTACCCAGAACGCTATTCTCGCCAACATGGAAAGCCGGGTAAGCCTGGAGGGTGCGGTGGGCACCACAGAATATACCGGTCCGGTAGATTCGCACGGTATGCGAATTGTCCCAGGGCAAGCTTTTCCGAACGCGATTCCGTTGAGGAAATCGACTCGGGGAAGGTTGCACAGAACAGCCGCTATACAAGGCCGGTAAATCAGGCCCGCAAAACAAGGATTGGGTTCGAAGCGATGTCCAACAATAAAACCGTTTTTACTACTGGCGAAGCCGCCAAAATTTGCAAAGTCAGTCAGCAAACGATCATTCGCTGCTTTGACAATGGAACGCTCAAGGGATTCCGCGTCCCGGGTAGCCGCTTCCGAAGAATCCCTCGTGATCAGTTGTTCGTGTTCATGAAGGACAACGGCATTCCGACGGACGCATTGGAAAGCGGCAAGAAGAAGCTCCTCTTGGTTGACGATGATCAAGACTTGGTAGACTTGCTCGTCGATTGCTTTTCGAGAGACGGTCGCTTTGATATTCGAACTGCGAACAACGGCTTTGATGCCGGGATGCAAGTCAAGGAATTCCGGCCTGATCTGGTTGTCCTGGACGTTATGCTTCCAGACATCAACGGTCGCGAAGTTTGCCAAAGAGTTCGATCGGATCGCACGATGGATATCGTCAAGATTCTTTGTATCTCGGGTATGGTCGAGATGGACCGCATCAACGATCTTCGCGCAGCCGGTGCGAACGACTTTATGCAGAAGCCGTTTACTACCGACAAGTTGCTAGATCGAGTTTGCGAACTTTTAGAAATCGATCGCCCTGTCGCAATCTAGGCTGTGATTCTAAACACGAAGTCGCGTCTCTCCGAGACGCGATATTCCTGCGTCTCGGAGAGACGCAGTTACGTGAATTCAACTTTAGAAACGAAGTCAGCAACCGCGAAAATCTAATCTGGCCCAAGCACGTGAAGCCCGTTGCTTACTCATAGACGATTTAGAAGTGTAATTTGGCTATAGATGGGACCCGCATTTTTGCCACTAACGCCATGAGTGAAGCCGAGGAAACTACTTCGAACGCCCTAGCGATCGATTCCGTGCAAGCCATACTTGGTAAGCTCGAGTCAAATGATCGTGAGTTTTCGGGGCTCAGCAATTCGACTCGAGATTCTCTGCGGGGGGCGCTTCATCTGCTTATCCAGCAGGTCATAGGCACTGAACGCGAGGTTGAGCTGTACGAGCAGAGCCAGCGTCGCAGGTTTGCTCAGTTTGCTTACGGTCTTACTCACGAGATCAACAATCCGCTTGCCAATATCACTGGTCGAGCTGATTTGCTTCTCCGTGAAACAAAAGATCCTCGGCACCAAAAATCGCTCCGCACGATTATTGATTCTTCGATGCGTGCCCATGAGATGCTTGCTGAAATGATGCTTGCGATACAGCGGCCGCCGCTTCGATTGCAGCCGATGGATTTAAGAAAGCCGCTCAATGCTTGGTTTTCAAATCTTTCCGATCTCATGGCCGACCGAAATCTAGAATGGATCAATCACATCGACGACGATTCGTTATGGTGCCAAGCCGATTGGGGAGCTATGACTGAAGCTCTTTTGGCAGGATTACGGAACGCGATGGACGCTTGTCAAAGCGGGGACGCGATCGAAATCGTGGCTGAGCGAGTTGAATCTCAAAGCGATTCGATAACCAGTTTTGAGGGATCTGGAACGCAGGAAATCCGACTTGCTATTCTCGATAACGGGCCGGGCCTTACACCGGATGCACAGCGACTCGCATGGGATGTATACTACAGTGGTCGTGAGGCGGGACGAGGCTTGGGAATTGGGTTGTCAAAGCTTCAACGGATCGTCGAAGGACATCGAGGTCGAGTTTGGATTGACTCGAAACCTGGCCAGGGATGCAGCCTTGAAATTCGGCTTCCATGGTATCGTCGTGCAAGTAAAGATTCGAAGGATCATCGTGGGCGGAATCAAAAATAAGTCCGTGAATCGTTCAAAGGCTAACTCCTTGTGCCGTACTTGATTCGCCCCTACCGCAATACGGACACGCCAGACCTAGCCAGGATCTGGAATCTCCATCACGAGGCGATGAATTGGCCGCATCGTGTACGTCCTGTGCATTTTGAATCGTGCGTTCTTTCCAAACCTTTCTTTGTTCCAAACGATCTTTTGATCATCGAAGACGACGAGCGACCGATCGGTTTTGCTCATGTGGCATTCGGAGCGAACGCAGCTCACGATGCACCCGACCCTCGAGCGGGAATATTGGCTGCATTTTACATAGCCCCCAATGCGAACGAAGAAATCGCAGCCGACTTGCTGTTGACCGAGGCAATGAAGCGATTCGAGGCAGTAGGTTGCCCCAGCGTGATTTCGATTGGAGCAGAATGGCGAAATGCCTTTTATATAGGGATTGCCCCCGGGGATGCGTTAATGGGGGTGCCCGCTCGCGATTCTCGATTACAGCATTGGCTTGTCGCAGGTGGATTTCAGCCGATTCGTCCGACCGAGGTTTGGGAGCTAGAGCTGGATAGTTTTCGTGCTCCGATGGATCGCGGACAAATTGCAGTAAAGCGAACTGCGTCGGTTGGAAAAGTACTCGATGATGCCGACTCGAACTGGTGGCACGCTGTCACGATGGGGCACACGGAACAGATTAGTTTTCAACTGTTTTCGCGAATGCAGTCCAACTGTATCGAAGAAGCGTCGCTCTGGTATACCGATCCAGCTATTTCGGGCTTGCGAAGTCATATCGCGAGGCTTTGGCTGATGCCTCTGTCAGCTGTTATCCAGCAAGAGATGGGCGATTCTGGCTCGATGGTCTCGCAAGCTCCTCCCATGTCGCGTGAACAACAATCGCGGGAAAGAACGGAGGCTAACGATCGGCGTGTCTATCTTTTGTCGGAGACCATGAGGCAGTTGCAGCTCGAGCGATTCACAACCGTTCGCACCGTCGCGTCCGCTGACCAACAGCAAAGCATCAGCGTCCTACAGCGACTCGGGTTCCGATCGGTCGAGCCAGGCCTGATTTTTGAGCGAACCATTCCACAAAAGTAGGAAATTGAGCGTCGAGGACTTGGCAGTAATTGGCGTACCTAACACCAAACGCGAGCTATTGGTTCTTGTTGGGAAGTCACTCGCTCGTGCGTTTTGACGTTGCAGATTTAGCCCCGACCGGGGCGACAACCTTTCGCCAGGGACGAAAGTCCCCGGTTTTTGTACAAGACGCTATCGTGCCTTCGGCACTGAAATGTATGCAGCTTCAAACCTTGCGTGTCGCATTACGGTACACTTTTTTCCAGCAAGTGCCCAAGGTTTTAGTCGAAATCTCCAGCTCGCGCAATTTTCCTATCGCTCGCGTCCGTCTATTCGGTCTTCAATTTAAAAACAAACCAACACACGGATCGTTTGCATTGAAATTAAGCCTTGCCAGCCGATTGAAATATCACTAAAACTCTGCGTTCCGATAATCGGAAGGTCCACAGCCGGTCCTTTTTGCGGTCGGATTCGACGGTTTGTCGAAGAAATTCCAATGTTTTTCGGGCTTTGCCCCTCCCCAGGAGATTTGTTGCCATGTTGGCAATCCAACGAACATACGTCGCCAAAAAAGGTGAAGTCGATCAAAAGTGGTACATTGTGGACGCCTCTGGCAAGACGCTTGGTCGTCTAGCAAGTGAAATCGCTGTGATTTTGATGGGTAAGCATCGCCCTCAGTACACCGCTCACGTTGACACCGGTGAATTCGTTATCGTTATCAACGCCGAGAAGGTTGTGATGAGCGGCAACAAGCTCCAAGTTCGACATTACGCTTGGTATAACGGTTACACCCGCCAAAAGCTGGAAAGCTATGCTGACCGATTAGAGCGAAAGCCAACCGATTTGGTCGTCATGGCGGTGAAGCGAATGTTGCCAAAGAATCCGCTCGCTCGATATATGTTGGACAAATTGAAGTGCTACGCTGGTCCTGACCATCCTCATCAAGCACAGCAGCCAATCGCTTTGGATCTCGGCAACAAAAAGACCAAAGAGTAGTTTACGCGCGGTGTGTTTCGCCGACTAAATAGACCTTCATTCGCAAATCAATCATTTCCTTTAGAATATCGCACTGGCAGTTACGCAAATGGTAGCCTTTAAGAAAGACAATATTACCGGAGAACTCCTTGGCACTGGCCGACGCAAGTCAAGCGTTGCAAGAGTTCGTATCAAACCAGGTACCGGCAAGATTGTTGTTAACGGAAAAGATTTCTTGGCTTACTTTGTCAACGAAGCAGAACAACAAGCAGTACTGCAGACTCTCAATCACGTCGGTCAACGCGATTTGGTTGATGTCACGGTAAACGTTTCCGGTGGTGGAACTATCGGACAAGCGGGTGCGGTTCGCATGGGACTCGCTCGAGCACTTTGCGGAATGAGCGAAGAGCATTTTGCTCCACTACGAGCTGACGGGTTCTTGACCCGTGATTCTCGTATGAAGGAACGTAAGAAGTACGGTTTGCGTGGTGCTCGTCGCGGCGTCCAATTCAGCAAGCGTTAATTTCTATGCCGATCATCACTGTAGAAGGTCTCGATGGCCAGTGGGAAGTACCCGCTGGAAAACGGCTTACCAAAGCCCTACGCGAAGATGTGGGTATTGATCAGTTACATGCATGCGGTGGAAAAGCACGCTGCACGACGTGTCGAGTAGAGTTTGTCTCCGGCGAACCAACAGAGCAAACGGTTGCTGAGCGAGACATCCTGCAAGCTCGAGGTCTTTCCGGTGTTCGATTGAGCTGCCAAATCGCATGTCAACATGACATGAAGGTTCGCGTGATAAGTCGATTAGAAGGCAGTGGTCGCAAAGATTGCGGGTCGCCACTCGCCGATGAGATTGAACCGTCGCCTGTCGAATGGGCCTAGATCATTCAGGATAATTGATCCAAAAGAGCTAACCACTTGTGACACTCGAGTCGCAATAACCTGACCCGTTAGGCTGGCCATGGGTAGCGTTTATGGTGCGAGCTAAGGTATAAAAAGTGGGTTCACGGCAACTTCTGATCATTCGATGTTTGCATCTTCGGCAACCTCTTCCCAGTAGATAAAGCAGAGTTCGGTTCAACCATGTCAGATGAGCAAGTACTAGTCGTTCCGGCATCGTTGCTCGACCAATTAGGGCCGTTTTCTGGATTTCAAGCCAACGTTGATCGCTATCTCCCTTCGATTCTGAACCGAAAGAACCAATCGTTCATCGCGCGGAGTCTTTGCGAGAACGACCCGAGCTTTAAGCAACTGATTCCTTACGTGGTACTGGAATGTACAACCGCGGACGGGACGAAACTGTTTCAATATACGCGTGGCGGTGGCTCCGGAGAGAAACGGCTTCACGCCAAGCGAAGTATTGGCATCGGTGGGCATATTTCGATCGAAGACACTTCTGGCGACGATTGGTATCGTACGGGGATGGAACGCGAACTGACGGAAGAGATTACCTTGGATTGCGATCGAAACGACAAGATCGTTGGGTTGATTTATGACGACACCACCGAGGTTGGGAGAGTCCACTTGGGGGTGGTACATGTCATGCAGTTGAGGTCTTGTCATGCGAAGTCTCGCGAAGTGGACTTGGCTGAAGCGGGCTTCGTTCCGATCGAGGAAATCAAATCGCAGAAGGAAATGCTAGAGACTTGGTCGCAGTTGTGCCTTGAGCATTTGTACTGAGTATCGGTGCTAAACGTCTCGGATGAGCGTAACGGCGGGGAGAAGGAGGCAGGTCGGTGGGCCTTCGCGTTACTTGATCAGCGGTATCCAGTGCTCGGGGCGGTCAAGAACATCTAACACTTTGACGCCGAACCGATCGCCGACTTTGACAACTTCACAGTTTGCGACTGGCTGGCCATCGATTTCGATGCTCATCGGGGTATCGCAGTTTTTATCGAACTGCAACATCATTCCCGGTGTAATCGTCAGTATTCGATCGACTGGCATGGTGCGTTGAGCCAAAAGGACGGATACGGAAACCTCGATTTTCAGAAGGCTTTTCCAGTAATCCACGCGAGCCGCGTCGTTAGTATGCATTTTGGCTAGCTTCCCTACGCGAAAACAAGTCTCTCCGAGGCTTGTGCATTTTCAGATGTCAAAGCGATCGATCTCGCCAATTGTTAAAGGTCGGACGATTGGCCAAGCGTTCTTGAGGCGAAAAACAAAAATCTCGAATTCCCGTTCGGAATTGTCGCGGCAAGCGTCATCGGCTCCGTTGTTTGCTACTAGGCGGCCCGTCTAATCTTTCGCCTCGATTCTTTACGCGAGGGCGTGAAGTAAGCCTGTCGCAAAGTGGATGGTCCAACTAGACTAATGTCAGTCCGAGATCCCCTTTTTCGGGTCACTTACTTTAGAAATTTAAACTCGAATGCTGCGTTACTGGACCGCTGGAGAATCGCACGGAAAAGCACTCTTGGCTCTTATCGATGGCTTCCCGGCGGGGATGGATATCGATACGGCTCTGATTAATCGCGACCTGAAGCTTCGCCAAGGCGGATATGGTCGTGGAGGCCGTCAGAAGCTGGAAACGGACGAAGTTGATGTGCTTACGGGCATTTGGCAGGGCAAGTCGATTGGATCGCCGATTGCGTTACAGGTAATCAACCGCGATTACAAGCTCGAGCGATTGAAGGAACTCGAACGCCCACGCCCCGGCCACGCAGATCTTACTGGCGCGGTGAAGTACCTCGGAAGCATCCGTGGCGTGCTCGAACGGTCAAGTGCTCGTGAGACAACTGTTCGCGTTGCGGCCGGTTCGCTTGCCAAGCAACTTCTGAGTCTCTTTGGAATTGAAACACTCGGTTATGTTGTCAATCTTGGTGGCCACGCAATCGTTCACGACGAAGCCTCTGATCCTCTCGTAAAGTCGATTGCCAACCTTCGTGAAACTCGCGATTCAAGCAGCATTTACTCGCTAAATCCAGCCCAAGATAAATCCATCGAGGCCTACATCGACCGGATGGCAGAGGAGGGGGACACGCTTGGAGGTATAGTCGAGGTAAGAGTAGATGGTCTCCCGTTTGGGCTCGGGACGCATGCTCAGTGGGATCGCAAGCTTGACGGAAAGCTTGCGCAAGCGGTTATGGCTGTCCAGGCAATCAAAGGGGTCGAGATCGGCATGGGATTCGAAGCAGCTGTCCGTCGCGGCTCGGAAGTACACGATCCAATCGGATATGACGCCAGCCAAGCAAGCACTCACTCCCTGGGATACACTCGTCCAACCAACAACGCAGGCGGGCTCGAAGGGGGAATGACGAACGGCCAATCGCTTATCATTCGAGCAGGAAAGAAACCGATTAGCACGCTTCGTAAACCGCTCGATTCAATTCGCATGGAAGACAAACAGCCTCATCGTGCCAATTACGAGCGCTCGGACGTTTGTGCGGTTTCCGCAGCGGCAATCATTGTCGAAAGCGTGGTTGCTTTTGAACTTGCGAGTGCCTTAGTCGAGAAATTCGGTGGCGATAGCATCGCCGAGATGCAAGCTCGATATGAGCTTTTTCAATCGATGGCTAGCAAACGATAGTTTTTTTGAAGACTTTATTCAGCAATCAAAACTACTTTTGAACGTTATCGTTTTTACTGCACAGGCGGGAGCCGTCTGCGTGACGGCAAACCATCAACGATCTGCCCCTAAAGACAAATTTATTCCGCGAGTGCGCGGCCCAAACAAAAAACAAAACTGAATCTTCACAAATCAATCGACAAATGGGCTTTATTAGACGATGGCGGCGCTCAAAGCTTAAAAAGCTCAGTATTAGCGTAAGTGATTTTACGACTCTCAAGCACTCGCTATGGCAAGCCGCCTATTTGCCGCCGAAGCTTCAGGAGCAATTGATTCGATGGGCTCGACTTTTAGTCTTCGATAAATTTTGGGAGGGCTGTGATGGCCTGAGCGTTTCGAAAGAGATGCAGTGGAAGGTATCTGCGCAAGCCGGATTGATGGTACTAGGGTATCCAAATTGGCACTTCGACAAGACCGCA
The DNA here is from genome assembly GCA_027487375.1 of Planctomycetaceae bacterium. GTDB lineage: Bacteria > Planctomycetota > Planctomycetia > Pirellulales > Pirellulaceae > JAIYDQ01. The sequence goes on along the minus strand of JAIYDQ010000510.1, from coordinate 4,318 downwards.
ACGGTGCTCATTTACCCTCGTCCCTATGTGGCCCGCGATACACCGGTCTCGCTCGGTGGCTACACGGTTGGCATCGAGGGGGAGAGCGTTCGCGCAGGGGAGACCGGCTATCGAAAGCCTGTTATTCTGAACTGGAACGACGTCCAACTTGGCGCGCGTGATGCGAACGACGGACACAATTTGGTCATTCACGAGTTCGCTCATCAGCTTGATCTGATCAACGGCCCCTCGGCTGACGGACTGCCTCCGTTGCCGCATAATGTCGACGAGAAGAAATGGTGGGAATCGATGAAGGCCGAACTGCAAGCGGCTCGTGCGATCGTCGCAGACGGTTATCGAGTCTTGATCGGCGATTACGGACTCAGCGAACCCAGCGAGTTCTTTGCTGTTTCCAGCGAACTGTACTTCCAGCAACCGCACCTTTTGGCCGAATACCACCCAAACGTTTACGATCTCTTGAAAGTCTTCTATCAAATCGATTTGCGTGATTACTTGCCCGCTTAGTTGGGGCTCAAAGCCGGACGGGACAATGGTCCCATCCTACTAGGTTCAAACACGTAATTTGGGACCATTGTCCCAAACGATTAACCTACTAAACGGATGTCTTCCGCCACCAGGGAGCTTCATCGTTGGTCATGGCTTCTTCATCTTGCACAACAGACTCTTCAATCCAAGGCGCTGAAGCGGCGCTAGGCATCTCGAACAACTCACTACCAACAAACTCGGATTCCACAATCGGTATCGACTCGTCGAACCAAACGCTATCAACATCGATCGTTTCGTTCGTTTCGACATAACGCTTAGGACGTTTTTGCGAACGAGGCTTTTTGATGACTTCGATCGGCTCAGGAACGACAACACGCTCGTAAACGACCTCAACAGGAGCTTGTTCGATTTCTTGAACAATCTCAGGCATGACGATCTCGACTGGCCTTTCGATAACTGGAGCAACATAAACAGGTGCTGCAGGAATCGGCTCTGGTTCGATGTAGATCGGTTGCGGTGGTGGAACGTAACGAACCGACGGATCAGGAGTATAGATCTTCGCTTCGCCGATCTCGCCATGTGCCGGAAGTATTCGAACCTGCACACCGATTTCGTAGAACATTCTCATGATGTGCTCATGGCAGGTGAACATGATCGATTGATGCCCAAGCGCTGAAAAGTCCCGTAGGACTTTCGCCGCGTTCTGAGCGCGAATCGTATCGAAGTTCACCAAAACATCGTCTAAGACCAATGGCAATGTAGCACCACGACGAGCATACGCGGCAGCAAGCGACAAACGCAAAGCGATGAAGACCGCTTCACGCGTTCCACGACTCAAGACTTCGAGAGGCAGACTTTGGCCTTTGTCGTTGTCGATTTGAAGCGCGTTCTTTCCGAGTGGGGTCCAAACGCGATGGTACTTGCCTTCGGTAAGCTGTTTCAGAAAAGCGGAAGCCTCTCGAAGTGTCTCGGGTTGCCGTTCGGTTTCATAAACATCGCAGACTCGTTCGAGCATGGCACTGGTTGCTGCCAAGGTGCGCCAATGTTCGGAAGCTAATTCTAGCTGTTTGTCGAGCATGGCAAGCTCGAGATTTACTTCCGCCAACCTTCGATCGGCTGCAAGTGTCTTCATCTCTTGAGTCGTCTCCCCCTGACGCAGTTGGAGTTGTCCGACGCGTTCCTGAGCTTGCTGGATGCGTTGAGCGATCAGGTCCCAGCGTCGTTCCAAATCGGCTCCATAACCATTCGATGAGCCGGAGTCAACCAGCTTGCGAGTAGGTGCAACTGACGGAGAGGAATTACTTGTATTCTTGTCCCGGCTGGCGTTGGTACTAATCGGCTCTGCATTAGCTGAACCGCCTTGAATTGCGCCACCGTCTAAAAGACGTTGAACGGCTTCATAGGAAACCGAACCGCCTAAGATTGCTCGAATGCGAACATCTTGCTCGTCGATTTGGGCGAGCAATTTGACGTGACGCTGCTTGGTATCCAAAAGACTGTCGAGTTGTGCAGGACTCTCCACGGCCAGCTCTGCTAGCAACGCGTTCTTGGTCCGAATGATTTTGTCGATCGTTCGTTGCAGAGTCTTTTGTCGTTTACGGAGCTCTTCATCTTCCGATCGAAGCTGCTTCTTCTGGGTAATGTATTGCTGTTGTTGTGCGACCAGCGCCGAGAGTTCTTGAATCTTTGCAACTGGGCTGTCGGGAGAGACTGCTTCACCACTATTGGTGTTGGGTGTAACGCGAGTCAACGCGGGAAGCGAATCACCACCGCGAGAACCACTTGGATTCAAGTTGCGTTGAGTCTCTTTACGGTTTTCACGATCACGCGATTCACTCTCACTGCGTCGTTCGCGACGAATTTCTCGCAAATCTTCTTCGACACCAGCACCTTCGCGGGCGACTGTGATTTGCCGCGTAAGTCCGTCAATGCGTTGCATCAACGTCGTCAATTCGATACGTCGTTGGTCAAGTTCATCTTGTTGTGTTTTCAAACGACGACGACCGGTCACTAGCGATTCGTATCCTTCGGCTAACATTCGAAGGCTTTTGGGCGAGAGGGACGAAGCAAGTCCGAGTTGCTCGAGGACCTTTCGCCATTGATTGCGAGCTGTCTTGAGGGCTTCGGCGGCTGCAATGCCTCGTTTGCGAGCTGCGTGATAACGCTGCGATGCTGCTTCGTGATTATGAGCTATAGGAAGCATCGCATCGACCAAGCTTAGGTTGTGTTCGGCTTCCTTCAATCGTTGTTCAAGTGATCCTGTATGCTCAGGAAGAATCTTGAGCATTTCGTTGCGATCTTGTTCAGTCTTGCGAATCTGACTGGTGATAACGTCGATTTGACTTAGGCAATCGGCGAGGTCACCTCGCACGTTTTTCGCGTCTGCTTGCTTGGTCAGGAGGCTCACAAACAGCAAGACAACACCGAGCAATGCATAGACAAGCCCATTCTCGCCAGGAAGGAATGTCAACCAGTTATCGGTGAGCGTCTTCAGAAGTCCAATAACAATCAACACCGCCGCTGATACGAACATTAAATGGAGCAGTGTGTTATCCATCGGGTTCGCTTGATCACTTTCAAGCTCCAATGCTTCTTCTTCGAGCTCCTTGCGATGCTTGCGATTCTTTTCTAGCCGCTCTTCAATCTGTTCATTTCTACGAAGTGCAGAAATCAATTCGTTCTGATGAGCAACTGCAGATGGCAGATCTTTGAAACCGCGCGCAGTTAAAAATTCTTCGATCTTCAAGCCCAAACGATCAACTTCTTTTTTGTCGTTTTGTGCGTGCTCCTTGGCTTGCTTTAGCTTGATTGAATTAACGCGGACTTCTCGCGCTGGACCTGCGAGTTGGCTGATCGCCTGTGGCGACAGATCCGGCATGTTTGCCATGCGTTTGTCGTTGAGAAGCGACAGTTGGTCTTCTTCATTCAGCCCCAATCGCTTTGCATCTTCAATCAGTTGTTCGCGCGAAGCCTGAACTTGCGATTCGAGTTGGACGATTTGCTTTTGCAGCGATCCGATCCACGGTGCTTGCTCGGCAGCTGCATCGATCTTGCTTGAGAGAGCAAGAATGCCTTTTCGAAGTGGGAGCCCCATCGCTTTGGTTCGTAGGTCACGTCGCTGAAGCTTGAGTTGCTCGAGTGATTGCTTCTTCTCTGCGAGGGCCGTTTCTAGTCGATTCAATCGAGTTCGCGCATCGTCAGGAATGTCGGTTCGCGCTGCAAGATCCTTGACCGCCAGTCGAAGCTGTTCCCGTTCCGTCCATGGCTTTCGAACTTGGAGAGCCGTCTCAACAATTTTTGATTCTAGCTCCCACTGTTCGATACGACCTCGGAGCTCTTCGACTTCGTCTCGTTGGGTTTTGTTTTGAATCGCAAGCTCGGCCCAACGACGTCCTTTGTTGGTCAACTGCTCCAGTTCATCGCGTAGCTTTTCACGACGCATCATCATCGTTTGCATCTGGCCCGCTTCAGGAGTCGGACCAACGATCTGTGTTCGCGCTCCCTTGAGCTGTCGCATCACATCCACCAGCGAAACACGATCCAGTCCGCTCGATAATTTATAAAGTTCATCAGCCGCCGTTGTGTCATCGAGCGTGCTCAACTCTTGAAGCTCACGAAGTCCGATCGCAAAAACGTTCGTGAAGATCGATTCGTCGATGTTGCCAAGGAGTGTTGTCAATCGATGCTGACCTTGGGTGACGCCATCGCTGCTTGTTACCGCAACCGACCCGATGATTGTTGGATCATCGATTTGTGTGCGTCGCGTGATTTCATATCCACCGCCGGGTCCGGTAACGCGCATCGCTCCACCGGGTTTGCCTCCGAAGACGGG
>JAIYDQ010000240.1 GCA_027487375.1 Planctomycetaceae bacterium | reverse complement strand
TGATATTGAACCACTTCCGTAATCGAGAGCCGGGCTTGTTTGTGCTTTTGATTCCAGGCGATGCGGGAGACGCTAAGTGGCCTACCGCGTGCGTCACTTGCTGATGACAAGCGGCGCATTGGACTGGTGGTTTTGGGATCGGTTTGTTGCAGTATGGACACTCAAACGCAGCGACCGGACGCCCCGCTGCTGCCCATAAACCATTTACTTCAGTAGAGAGAACCCAATTGGAATCATCTTTGCGGATGAGCGTGTCTTCGAGGATGACTCCGTCGCGGATCAGCTGCAGCAGCTCTTTGGCACTAATCGGACCGTGATCGTCTGACTTTGCTGAGGCGTCTATCCGGTAGAACCACTGAGTCATTCCTTCGTCCTCTTGTCAGCACCAATCCCTATCTGCTGGAAAAACGCATCAAACTAAGAGCAAACTCCCCTACGAGAATTTGTATTTCCCAGGTGTTCGGACATCCACTTCTGGAGCCGGTCCCCAGGCTAATTCCTTCGGTCCAAGTGTTTGTTCTGATTGCATGGCTTGCTCCCAAGTGACCGGTTTGCCTGAATAGCAAGCCTCTCGTCCCATGATGGCCATCAGAGTACTCTTGCACATATAGTCGCCGTTATTGATGGGCTTACCATCGCGAATCGATTTAAACAATGCAACGTGCTCTAGATCATACATGTTTGGCTTTTCACCCTCACCTTCATAAGCGTACTTCCAAGGTCGTGCGCCTTTGATTTCATGAGCCAGAAGTTTTGCACTTCCTTCTAAACCGTATACGTAGTCTTCTGTCTCGTTAAAACAGCCTTCCATTTGGCGAGTCGCTGCGTAAGTCTTTGTTCCGTCAGCCCATTCGTAAACTACATAAAAATGGTCATAGACATCTCCATACTCGGCACTCGTTCTCACTTGACGTCCCCCCATCCCATAGCATCTCACCGGTGGAACGTCATGTCGAAGCCAAAGTGCTTTGTCCAGCGAGTGAATAAATTGCTCGACATAATGATCGCCACTTAACCAACGATAGTACATCCAATTCAAAACTTGATTGTGCATCGGAGTCCAATCTGGCTCGGGGGTGCGAATCCAAAGCGTCCCTGCCAAGTAATTGCACTGCGAGTTTTGAATCTGTCCGATAGCGCCATCAAAAATTCGGTCCATCGTGGCACGAACTCCAAGGTCATATCGCCAGCAAAGGCCTGACACCAATGAGAGACCTTTCTTTTCTGCTAGACGCGAGCTTTCGATGACGCTTCGAACACCAACTGGGTCGACTGCGACTGGCTTCTCACAAAAGATATGCTTTCCAGCAGCGACGGCAGCAGCCATTTGTGCAGGCCGAAATCCAGGTGGCGTGCAAAGCAAAACGACATCAATGTCAGTGTCGAGCACGCGTTGGCATGAATCCCATCCGGTAAAGCAATTCTCTTCAGGCACTTCATACTGGTCTTTCAGAGTGCGCTTTAAAAGCTTCTTCCCCATATCGAGCCGGTTCTCGAAAATTTCGCCAATCGCAGTCAATCTGCAGCCCGGGTCAGCTTGCATGGCATCTCCTGCTGCACCGTTACCACGTCCACCACAGCCGACCAAACCAACCTTGATGATGTCACTGCCAGCAGCATGTGCGCTTCGCGATAGGAACTCTTGCGTCGCAAGCGTTCCGAGACTTACGCTAGCGGCTGTCTTACCAATGAATCCCCGCCGAGTGGTTGCGTTAGAGCTGGTAACAAGCGGGTCGTTTTGATTGGAAGATGAAACATCCTGGCGGGTTGCAACATTAACTTGCATTAGCGTGCTTTCAAAATCATAGGAGAGATAGTGTTGGAGGGCCGTTGCGGCGAGACGATCGATTGTAACAAAAAACGGAGGTTACAAGTTTATTTTTTTGCACCAGATCTCGCTGCAACGTTACGCAGTTGAAACACGTACTGTCTTAACACTAGCACAAAGGAAAACCCCAAAAGAATGGGGCCACTCCAAACACACACAAACGCGATACTGAAAGGCAGCGATTGAGAAGTTGCCTTGCTCATGTTTGACGCATTGAAAAGGGTTAACCACAAGATTATTCCGATCACCGCAAACAGAAGCCAAGGGCGAATCTGCAAGTGCCGGATCGCAACATCGACAATTTGGTTGGCTCGCCTTCGCAAACCGGGAACGATCGCCAAGAGCCCCCCAAAGACTCCGAAAACCATGAAAAAATAAGCCCCGGCTAGTCGAGATGGCTCAGGCGCAACCCGTGGTGAAAGTTCAACACGTAAGTCACTTTTCGCCGAGGAATTCAACTCAAACATCGGATTCCTTCTTGAAAGCAATGTTTCTGAAGAACGACTACCATCGATGACACTCGAGCTGTTTATAAGCGAGCGATCGAGACGCCATTGAGCCGCCGATTCGTCACGTAAAGTGATCCAATCGTCAACGGTCTTAGTCAGGGCGCTGTCACGCGTTGGGAAAAGCAGGCCGCACGCAAACGCTTGCCAGCCCAGCCACCAACGATCCCGCTGCGGAAGAGTTGAATCGAGGGCTGCGTTCGCGGCTGTGTCAGAACAAGTCGCGAAAATCCGCAGCATCGATTCGTTCATTCTCTCGTGCGATAAACTCGACCAACCGACTGATTGAAACGTAGCTTGTTGGTCGAGGAAGACCGAATCAACTTCTAAGAAGGTATTAGATGATTTGGGTTCCTCCAAATAAGGGAGGTTGATTTCTTGTGTTACCCCGTCGCTTTCACGCTTTTGGAACGCTATCGCGAATGCAACTCGGATGAACTGCGGGAGAACTGACGAATGAAGCTGAATGTCTGCGTAGGATAAAGCGCCCTCAGATTCATCAGGCTTTATTTCAATAGGACACGAGACACCATTTACACCAACGGACAGAATCCGCATATTGCGCGGGAGCTTAAGCGTTGCAACCGATATGCCTTTGGGTTCGAGAATAAAAAACGACTCCAGCAGCGCGGCATCTACCCCCTGCGATTGAATTCGAAGCACGCTTAACGAAACGCCGGACGAAGCCACCGATCCTTGGAGCGAATTCAACTGTACGTCAGGCTGTTGCGAAAAAGGAACGAACCAAGCAAGTTCATTTGCGGGTACCGGCAACTTATTTACTCCATCCGGGGCTTGCCTGGAGCTCCGAACCCCTGAAGTAGTCCACGCTAGTTTTCTCCCGTTAACGGATTTGGGAACAGCGATCCATTGATCAACCAAAGGGCCATTCAGTAAGCGAACACTTGGTAAAGATAATCCACCTGTTGATTGATCGCCGTCAAGTTGATATTCGATCGAGAAAGAAAAAGGCTCATTTGAATTCATTGTGATTTCTGAATTCGAATCCCTTTTGGGCGAAACCAAAAGCAATCTTCTACCCGGTTCTGGTGATTCGAACTGTGTGAGTGTGCTTTCACTTACGAGCGAGGAAACAATATCAATGGGCACATCAAAAAGCAGTCCGCCAATCTTGTCTTCTCCTCGGCTGACTGAACCAATTAGTCGATACTTCCACGCAGCACCTTCGAACACTAAGACCGAAACCAAATATCCTCGGATGTCACCCATAGATGGTCGAATTCGATATCGCAATTCGATGGCACTTTTGCGATTCTCTTTCTCCAGTCCATCTGGCGATTCAGCAACCAGTAAATCCGTCTCCCACAAAGGTTCGTGTATCCCGCCCAACGAAACAATGCTCTGTCCTGAAGATTCTGACGGTTGCTCACTTTTGAAAAGCTGGAATGGAATTGCTGAAGCAACCGAAGGAGTTAAGCTCGCTGGTTGCCTCAGACTAGTTGATTCGTCTTTCAAGTTGGACTGGGATGAAGTTTGCATGAGTGTCGAAGATTGCTTCAAGGATTCGATTCCTTGAAACTCAATCGGCAAATCAAGCAGACGCGAGGCAGATAATTGATGCGACGTTGGCGTTGCATTCAGAACGGAAACCATCGGAAGGCGACTCCATTGATTTCCGCGCGAGTACATCTGCTTGAAACGTACGTTGAATCGTTTCGACTCAGTTATCGAATGATCTGGGAATACTTGGATCTCGCTCGTTCCGTCTTCGAGGATCGATTCGGCAAATGGTATCTCTTCGCCGTTGCTTTGTATTGACTGCACGCGAGTCGACGGGCTTGCGAGCAGTACTAGATCGGTTATCGATAGATCTAGCTTGTTGAATTGGAACTCAGTTGATCCAGAAACAGAATCGGAGCCAAACTCAAGACTGCTCTTCACATCAACAGTCGGCCGCGACGGTTTTGACGTAGGTTGAATTGAAAGTGTTGCTGAAGTGTCCTGTGTCCTAAAGGCTTGAATATTCTCTTTTCCGCTACTCAGCCATAGAACCGGTGATTTCGGGGCGAACGATAACCAACCGCCGTTTTTGCTTACTTCCCATCGAGAATCACTACCTTGTGCGATCACGACCGTACGCGAGTCAACGATTGCATCACTGAGCTCTAATGTCGGTAGGCTGATCACCGATGCGTTGGCATCGTGACTTCTGCGAAGGAAAAGCCTCAACTGCCGACGGGATGCATCCGAAATGTCTTTCCATTGAACACGAAAGCGTTTCTTTAAATTTGTGCTCCCTACAAGAACATCTATTACTTTCCCGTCCCCCCAATCGAAACCAAGAGGCTCCCATTGTTGCTCGCATTCAACATCAAAATAGCTTTGTTCTGTTGCTGGGCCTGGGCAAGTAATAACACATCTAGCGACAGAATGATTAGAAGCCACCGACCATTCTAAATCTATGTTCGCTCTAATCGTCGATGAAGAGAGTCTCGGTTGCCCCTGACGCCATCGGAGTATCAATTCATTTCGTTTCCCAAGTGCGATAGTATGGCGCCCGACACCTGGATTTGTAACTTGTCCAACCGCGTTGCTTTGCAGTTCTACCGTATCTAGCCCGAATACATCGACACTCGAACTCGCGACAGGAATGACAGGAAATCGAATGGAAGAGACGTTTCTAAGATCAATGTCCAGAGGGCATCGAAACTTCACCTTTATCTCCATACGAGCACGAGCGCGAGGATGTAATTCAATTGCGGAATTACTTGAGGACAAACCCATCGGTAGTGTTTGTTCTTCACCATCCATCGTAACACTTACTATGGTCGATTCATCTCCAGGCAATTCAATCCGAATCAACTCGTCAGGATCTTCAACCATCCAATCGTATAGCGATGTGACAACGCAACTTGGATTCGTAAAGGTTCCTTCCAAGCTATTATCAATCAAGACTTCATGCTTAGCGGAGAGGACGTAATTGCTCGTGGGAGGTGTCGCGTTACGACGATTGAGCCACTTCAGGAACTCTTCGCCGACATAGGCAATATCGCCAGAGATTTTTCCGTTATCATCGACCGGAAATATGACGCTGTAGAATGGCTTATGTTGGGGCGAGCCCTCTTGAGAGATATCTTTTGTCTCCAGTGCGAACCCTGTCGTTTGGAGGAAGCTACCGACAAGCATAAGGATTGAAAGCGCCGCCCCTTTGGTCGCTTGTAAAGTGGTTGTTTGAAAAGCTTTACTGTTACCATTTGCAGGAGGCGTTTTAATTCGACTCGTCTGCGTTGCAAGGTCTGACTTGCTGTCGTTAACCAGTTGATGAAGCAAAACAAATACAAAACCAAGCATTGCCGAACAAATGATCAATTGAGTCAAATCGACTAAGGATTCGGGTACTACCACTATTCCGATAAATAGTAGGCTCATCATGAGCAGGCATGCCACCGGGGAATACCGAAACAGCATGAATGTGCCCACAAATATGGCGATTATCAAAATCGGTTGCCAAGGATTTACTGAACC
>JAIYDQ010000095.1 GCA_027487375.1 Planctomycetaceae bacterium | reverse complement strand
TAGCTTGTTGAGTCGATGTGCCAATCTTCCCTCCCGAGAAGCCGTGATTAGTGAGTGAACCGCGGTATCCAAGTTCCTGTCCTGCCCAGGTTCCATTGATCAAGCTCCGGATGTTGGGGGTAGCACCTGCATCAATGCCATAAGGTGATAAGCCGTCGGTGCCAATAACCAGCGAATAAGTTTGCGCAATGAGGCTTGAAGAGGATGCCGTCATGAAGGCAAACGGTAGCGTACAAACGAGCACAAAACGAACGGCCATGACAATCCCTATAAGTTTTGTCCGAGAACTTTGTGATGGGAGTAACGAGATACAAGTTTTCATAAAGAGCAGGATGATACCGGTAATCCATTTGATCAACCCAAAAGGATTACTTCGCAGTTAATCTTCATAAACCGCAGTCGTTTATAGTCGCCGCAAAGGAGCCGGACGACTTAATGGGAAATTAACGATTCAAGGCAAACAGGCTGAGCGATTAGGTTTAAGATCAAGAACTTCTCAGGTTTAATGGAAATTCACTCGAGTAATTTGTGTCTGTCGGCAATCGGATTATGAAACTGCGCGGATTTACCTTAGTTGAACTCTTGGTCGTGATAGCGATTATTGGGATGCTTGCAGGCTTGTTGCTTCCTGCGATTCAATCAGCTCGCGAAGCCGCGAGACGAATGCAGTGCCAAAACAACTTAAAGCAAATTGGATTGGCACTCCACAATCATGAAATCGCGACACGGAAACTTCCACCGCTGGGCGACTACCGATCCGCGGGTACTTCTGTGTATTGGAGCGTTCAGGTCCGGCTCCTGCCTTTCTTAGAGCAAAACAACTTGCATGACCTAGTGGACTTCACTAAGCCGATTAGCGTTCAACCTGCCGTGGCAAGAGTACGGATACCGCATCTACTCTGCCCAAGTGAGCGGAATGATCGTGAGCGGATTGATTCTCCTACATTTACGCACTATCCATTAACCTATGGCGCCAATGCAGGCCTTTGGCATATCGCACAACCACCTAGCGATCGCGGAAGTGGGGTGTTCCTGATAAACCGAGGTACGAAACTAGCGGAGATATCCGATGGACTAAGTAACACCTTGGGCATGGCAGAAGTCAAAGCCTATACACCCTACTTGAGAGACAGTGGAAACCCGAGCGGCATCGCTTCTGTCCCGACAACGCCCGAAGCAGTATCGGCCTTTGGTGGCGAATTTAAAACCGATTCGGGACACACCGAGTGGGTTGACGCGCGAATGCACCAAACCGGATTTACTACCACCTTCGCGCCAAACACGAAAGTACCGCATATCGATAACGGTAAATTGTATGACATCGATTTCAATTCGATGCGCGAAGGCCGCTCGACAACGCTTCCAACGTACGCTGTCGTAACCAGTCGCAGCTATCACACCGGGGGTGTTAATGTACTCTTGATGGATGGTTCGGTACGCATGATCCCTGAATTGATTGAACTTGAAGTTTGGCGGAGAATTGGAAGCCGTTCGGGCGGTGAAGTTGCTTCCCTATCCGATTGAGAATTGATTGTCGATCGATGGAAATTTTCTTGATAACCGCAATCGATACGTTGCGTCTTGGTAGAACGGGTATTGGTTTTGTAATCTGAATCCGTGGCACCATGCATTCGCTGCGTTTCGCGAATCTTTCAATCGTCCAATCGTCTATTGATCAAGTTCTTTCACTTAATTGTCCTTAATCGCATGTACCGAATTGATTTACGCATGACTGCTCTATCAGCAGGTCAACCAATTCAAATATGCGTTGCTCTCACGTTTATTCATCTATGCCCAACTAGTAGTTTTTTTCGCAGCGTAAGTTGTTTCTTTAAAGCGAAATTCAAAAAATGACACAACGACTTGATGTGGGAATTCTTCCAAAAACACAATTTGACATGAGGTTGCCGCAATGAAAGTGTTACTCGTCTTTCTCAGTTGTTTCTATATCAGCGTAATCGTTTCTGCCCAGGAAACATCAAAGCCTAGTCGGGAAACAATAACCAGTCTCCAACAGATCGGAATCGAACTCGCTGCTGCTCAGAACGCGGAAGACGAGTCTGAGGTTAAGCGGTTGATGACACAGGCGTTCGAACTGCTGGGCGACCAAGCCGGGATACCAGAAATTGCAGACCGGTTTCGGGAAATTCCGAAGAACGCCAAGCCTCTTACTGCGAGGGAAATTCCGACTGCCTTCGACCCGTACATCGACTTCATCGAGAAGCAGAATTGGTGGAAGGTCGGCCTCGATCCTGCTAAGACGAATCACCTGCCACGAGAGTTGGCAACAATCATCGATGGCTGCTTGGCAGCGAGGTCTGTGAACGAAGCAAATGCAGAACGACTGCTCAAGATCGCCAAGGATGCAGGAGACTTTCTGGTTTGGTCCCAAGACCAAGCTGGAACTGGCGTCTTTCCTTTTCCTGCGGTACGCAATGGCAAGGGGCGTCCCTTCGAGGTCGCCGAACGGTTCATGCGGCAGGCTGAGAAAGAAGGCAAGCTCGATCAGGTCGTCAAGAATGGCTGGGCGGTCGAGGACTTCAGCGACGGCGGACTGCAATTCGACAACGGGCTGGCCGGTGTAGCCTTAGTCCAATTGTTCGAAGGCACCAAAGACGAGAAATACAAGAAAGCGGCGATCCGAGCCGCAGATTGGGCGGCAACACGTCCCGTCGTGACCAATTGGAATTACAACAGCTTCAGTGTGTTCCTGCTGGCTGAGGTCTACCGAATTACTGGCGACAGGAAGTACCTTGAAGCTGCTAAGAAGAAGACACGCCTCGGTATTTTGCCGGGGCAACTAATCGAGGGACCACGCAGCGGTCGTTGGGCCGACGCCCACAATGCAAGGCCAGCTTACCACTACATCATGGTTCGAGGATTGGCGGCACTGGCTTCGGTCATGCCGGAGGACGACGCTGATCTACCCGCAATCGTGGAGTCGTTGCGACTGGCTCTCTTGGCTCGCAACCCGGATTTTGCGAAGGGCATCTTCAATACGGATTCCTCGATGGAAGCCCTGATACGGGTGAAGATGCTACCGCAGCATGTTTCCGAGAAGTTGACCGAGTGCAAAACGAATGAGGCGTTTGAGGCGATCGAACGGTATGCCGCTGAAGGATGCCGGGCGGGGAAGCCCGTGCTCGGTCCGGGTGCCTGGGGACAACTGCTGGCTTATTGCAGCGGAAGGGATTAATGAGTGGCGGGGCGGGTTGTCGATTAGCTGCTTCTATCCAACTCACTTCCCCGCCCGCTCCACCCTGACCCATTCGACTTCCAGCTTGAACGGCCCCGCTTTCTTGTCGCCCAGCATGAAACCCAAAGAATTTAAATCGGAAGGCTTCATTGCCCCTGCGTTCCTGACGACGTTACCAAATGAAGTTGCTTGAAACGTATCGAGCGGAAACTTGACTTCGATCCACTCGTCTTTCTTGGTTTGCACAGTAGCCCGATACGAGTAAGCCGTCATTTGTTTGCTGGGGTAAAGGTTCAGCGTATACTCTCGACCATCACCTCGGATTCTTGCGATCAACGTGTCACCTTCTTCAAGCCCAAGTTTCTTAGGCTTCGTTCGCAGAGAAGCGAAGCCACCGTTGTTTGCTAAAGACAGAGTTCCAAAGAATTCCATCGTCTTCTTGTCAGTGATTCTGAACTTGCCTTCGGAGACGCCACCCATCACACCGTCATTAACGGTCTGCCACTCCTTCGCAGCGTCGGCTTCAGTGAAATAAAACAAGGTTTGAAGCGTTTCGTCAGCCATCACCGTTTTCATCATTAAAAGAGCTACGCAGCCAACCAAGAATACATATTTCATTTAGCTTGATCCCTTCGTGATATCGCCAATTCAAACAGTGCGTCACACTCTTCTTCCAATATGCCTCCAACAATTGCACATCTCCACGATGGGCTGCGACGAATCACTTCTTCTGCAAGGATGTCAATCTGTCGCCAACCCATATTTTGAAGCGAGCGAATGGACGTGCCAAAGACAACCATTTCAATGCCCGTCCAAAGGATCGCTCCTTGGCACATCGGACAGGGTTCGGCAGTCGTGTAAAGTACGAGATCTTTACCATCGATTCTTGGCTTGGAACGTACCAACTGATTGATAGCATCAATCTCACCGTGAAATATCGGATTGATCAGAGATTTATTCCAGCCTTCAGCCAAAATCTTACCGTTCCCTCGATCCACGATCACAGCCCCAAAAGGATAATCAGGAACATTTGCCGCCAGCTCAATAGCTCGTTGCATGTAATGCTTGTGATCGTTCATGCGATCCTATCGCGGTAGAGAGTATTGGTTGCTGCTAGGTCGATCCTGCATGCGAAGTCTTCGTTATGTACCTCGCCAAATTTGGGTTCTTCTGTAGTATATCTGTTTTCCCTAGCATCCTTCGTATGGCTAGGGGTTGTCACACCAAGAAAATCCCTTGCTCAAGCCGTGCATTGTTGTCCATTGTTGTATTCCAAGGAAACGAACCAGAAGATCTCTTTTGAACAATTCAAAAACTGGTGAAGAATCCATATTTGTTATTCCTTCCGACTGATTGAAGAAGGAATTTGCATACACAGAAGACGCTGAACGCTAGAACTAGCTGTACCGTCGGCATGTTCTAGCCCTAAATATCTAGTCGTCATCTTTATCCACGCAGCGCGACTAATGTTACTATACTTTGAGACGCAGTCGCCCCAGCAAGTCGTTTAGATCTGCTCGCGCGGATGGCATCTCTGGTAGCGCGAATGTTTTGTAAGCTTCTTCTAGCTCGCGTGTTAGCCGTTGTACTCGGATTCGTGGAACGGGCGGTCGGCGGAGGTGAGTGTGCCTTGCTCGAGGCCAGAAAGCTTCTGGGCGATGAGGTCGTTGATATAGGTTAGGTTTGCTTGCTCGTTGAGTGTGACGAGGTTTACATCGACAACGCCGGTTTGCATCAAATGGACCCAGGTGAGTAGGACTTGGTAAACTTAGAGAGGCGGTTTGACTTGGAGCGGCGTCTCCTTGCTAAAAAGCCTCCACTGGGTGGCTGCGAAACCAAGGTAGTGATGGGCGTGTTGCTTGGTGAGGCGGCCGGAAGTCTAGCTATTCGCCCATCCATGAAAGTCACTAGTATCATCATCCAATATGGGTGAGGTATATCTAGTGCGCGAGATGGACAAGTTGCTCAAGCGGGATGGGCTGCCTTGATGAGCTGGATAGACAATCAATAAATAGGTCGCTGTTTCATACAGGCAAAATCAAATATGACTTGGTCGCAAAACTACACACCTATCAGCGAAAGCATTTTCATGTCTTCGCTAGTTGCGTCACTGCCAATCGTGACCTTGCTTAGCTTATTGGCTTTTTGGCATGTGCGCGCACATGTGGCGGCACTGGCCGCGTTGCTGGTAGCGATGGTGATTGCGATTTGGGTCTATGGAATGCCCTCGAAGCTGGCTTTGGCTGCGGCGGGATACGGGGCTGCGTTTGGGTTATTTCCCATTGGGTGGATAGTACTGAACGCTCTTTTTATCTACCGTATCTCAGTCGATACTGGCGGATTCAAAGTGTTGCAAAATCAGATGTCGAATTTGTCGGATGACCGCTGTGTTCAAGCGCTGATGATCGGCTTTAGTTTCGGGGCGTTTCTTGAGGGATTTGCTGGTTTCGGCGCGCCAGTAGCCATCACCGGAGCGCTAATGATCGGACTGGGATTCCGCCCGTTAGATGCCGCGAAGGCTGCCCTTATCGGTAACACTGCGCCGGTTGCGTTTGGCTCGGTTGGCATCCCGGTTATTACCTTGGCAAAAGTAACTGGACTTGATGAAAGTGCGCTCAGCGCAATGGTCGGGCGGCAGTTGCCCCTTTTCGCATTGCTCATTCCATTTTGGATGATCGCAGCTCTCACGGGTTGGAACGGAATGTTGCGAGTCTGGCCTGCCTGTTTTGTTGCTGGGGCAAGCTTTGCCGTCGTGCAGTTCTTAGTGAGCAACTTCCATGGGCCGCACTTAGTCGATGCAGCAGCGGGACTCAGTTCGATCGTCGCTCTTGTACTCTTTTTGCGAGTCTGGAAACCTAGCGATGTGAAGGTAGATGATCTGAAGGTAGATTCTGAGCGGTTGCAGACCGCCCCCGACGCAGTCACAACAATGACAGTATCTAATAGTAAGGAAAACTATTGCGCCTGGTTGCCGTGGATAATGTTGACTTTCTTTGTTGCTTTATCAAGCGTAACGCCGATCAAGAACTTCCTCAACGAAACCTTTTCGCCAAAAATCTCTATTCCGGCTCTGCATCTTGGGGTTCAAAAAGTTCCTCCTGTCTCGCTTGAGCCCGAGCCTGAACCCGCGCAGTTCACACTGAATTTACTCTCCGCAACCGGTACCGCCCTACTCATTGCGGGGCTTGTTTCAGGACTTTTGCTTGGTTTGAAACCGCTCGACCTCGTCGTGAGCTACGGTCGCACACTCCATCGGGTCGGCACGTCGTTGCTAACCATCTGCCTGATGCTCGCACTTGGCTTTACAACTCGCTATAGCGGCACCGATACCACGATGGGACTAGCGTTTGCTTCCACCGGTGTGCTCTTTCCATTCTTCTCGCCTTTGATCGGCTGGCTGGGGGTAGCACTGACGGGCAGCGATACGTCGTCCAACGTGTTGTTTGGTAACTTGCAAAAAGTCACCGCGCAGCAACTCGATATCTCTCCCATTCTGACTGCTGCGGCGAATAGCTCCGGCGGCGTCATGGGCAAGATGATTGATGCACAAAGCATTGTAGTGGCTGGCGTCGCGACCGGCGGGCAGCCAGACAGTCCTGACGTCGGAACGATTCTACGCGCTGTGTTTTGGCACAGCATCGCATTGGCCGTTCTGATGGGTATCTTCGTTATGCTTCAGGCTTACGTTTTCAAATGGATGATCGTTGTGCCACCATTGCCTGTGCTTTGAACCCTGCTGATTGGCTTGTAGATTCGCATGAGTTTGCGGACTTTCGTGCGCAAGTAAAGCCCGTTGGCTCCCCTAAACATATGAAATCACTCCTTCTGCTCCTACTCACCGCCACTTCGTTCACCGCCGTGGAAGCCAGCACCACGCTGATGCAGCGCATCATGAAAGCTGCCGACAAGAACAACCACGGAAAGCTTACCCGGCCAGTCCTCACCGCCCTGCTGCTAGCGCAGCTAATACAGAGCAATCCATCTCCAAAAAACAAATTGCTATTGTTGACGGTCGACCGTCGACAGGATACTTTGTGGGAATGAGCAAACTACAGGAAATCAATCCCCAAATCCGCACCTCGTTTCGTAAGGTTGAAAAGCAAACCGTCACTGACGACGTCGAAAGTCAATTGCGCTCTGCAATTCTCGACGGAAGCTTGAAACCGGGTGAGTCCCTTGCGGAGGCGCAATTGGCGATGCAATTCGGTGTTAGCCGAGCATCAATACGACAGGCCAAGTTTCAATTGGCGCAGGAAGGTCTGTTGGAGTTTGACTCGCGAGGCACCGCCAGCGTTCGCATCCTGACCCCGGCGGATGTTCGAGAGATTGTCGAGTTTCGCGAAGTGCTCGATGCAGCGGCAATTCGTTTGGCGTGTTCGCGGCTGACCAAGGATACTGTCGCTAAGTTAACTTACTGTATTGAGCAGATCAAAGTGGCGTCACAACTGTCGCAACTAACCGTGTTGGACATCGATTTCCATGAGGAGATCATCCGGGCCGCCGATAACTCCAGGATGTTTGCTGCATGGCAGTTGCTCCGACCGCAGCTGCAGTTCTGGTTAGCGAACATGCAGCGATTGCATGCTTCGGTGATTACCGGGACAAAGTCGGAAACGGCAAGGTCGCACCGTGAATTGCTCAAGGCGCTTCAGTCCGGCGATGCAGATCGGTGCGAGCAGCTTGCTCGTCGTCACGCTCGTGGACTGAAGAAGCTGTTCGACCGCTTGAATGCGGCCTCTACCGATTTAGGAGCTTCCCATGAATGAAGTCTGGCGAGGGTTAACTTGTCTTTCTTTGATCGTGTGTGTCGCTGGTCCAGCGATCGCAGCGAACGAATTTGAGCAATCAATACAGCCTATCCTGCGCGATTACTGCATCACATGCCACTCGACCGAGAAACTGGAAGGCGAGCTCGACCTGCAACAGTTTCATTCCGCCAGCATCGTCAAACAGCACACCGAAATCTGGGAACAAGTACTACAGCAACTGGAACTGGGTGAGATGCCACCCAAGGATGCTACGCCACTTTCGATCGATCAAAAAAAGCAATTGATGACTTGGGTCAGGAAGACGCTCGATGAAGTTGCAATCGCGAATGCTGGAGATCCTGGGCCGGTGGTGCTGCGTCGATTGTCGAATCACGAGTACACGTACACGCTGCGTGATCTCACCGGTATCGACACGCTCGATCCGGCTCGAGAATTTCCTGTCGATGGCGCAGCGGGGGAGGGGTTCACCAACGTCGGTGCAGCTTTAGTGATGTCGCCAGCACTGTTGAGTAAGTATCTCGATGCGGCCAAAGAAGTTTCGCGTCATATGGTGCTACTCCCCGATGGTATCCGCTTTTCGTCGAGCACATCCGCAAACGATTGGACCGAGGAAGCACTCGGGCGCATCCGAACCATCTACGCACG
>JAIYDQ010000385.1 GCA_027487375.1 Planctomycetaceae bacterium | reverse complement strand
CGTCTGGATGACATTCGCATGGTGCTAACGACCAATGGTGAAGGCAATGACACGATCGATGGCGGCGATGGAAACGATGTGATCGCTGGAAATGGTGGCAACGACATTATCGCAGGCGGAATGGGCAACGATGTGATCACTGGTGGGGCCGGAGATGACAGTCTCTTCGGCGAGGGAAATCTTCTGAGCAATGGAAACTTTGCAGGGGCTGGAATAACTCGCAACATGTCTGGCGCTCAGTTCAACGGATGGAATATCAGCACAGGTAACATCGACAGCGACTTCTGGGGACCAGCGGGTGGAATTGCGATCGATTTGAATGGCAATACGCCAGGAACCATCCAACAGTCGTTTGCGACCGTCAATGGAACTAGCTACACGGTTACCTTCTTACAAGCGTCCAATCCTGGCCTTCCGAGCCAAACATCAAGTCTACGCGTCGAGGCTGCCGGAGTTACGCAGGACTATAGTCATACCAACAACGCTGGTACAACATTTGGCAATGTTTCGTCACAGTTCGTTGAACGAACCTTTACATTCACCGCAACGAGCTCAAACACAACGCTTAGCTTTGCCAGCCTATCTGCAGGAGCGGGCGGTTCCTTCTTGGCTGCCGTCTCGGTAGTAGCAACAAATGATTCCGGCAACGATACAGTCGACGGAAACACTGGGAACGACTGGGTTACCGGTGGCGCGGGTAACGATACCTTGTTCGGCAAAGACGGCAATGATCTGCTTCAGGGCGGTAGCGGGGACGATACGCTTTGGGGTGGTGCGGGGAACGATGCCGTTTATGGAGGCGCAGGTAACGAGCTGCTGTACGGTGGAGATGGTTCGAACTACATCGATGGAGGAGCAGGCATTGATACGCTCAGCTACGGCGGAGGCATCGCCGGCTCGGTTTCCGTCAATATCAATCTCGCAACGGGCATCGTCACCAAGTCCGATTCGAGCGTTGATACGGTCGTGAGCATCGAAGTCGTTTCGATGACCGGCCACGCCGACACGTTCACAGGAAGTGCTGTAGACGAACGAGTATTCGGCGGTATGGGCATCGATACTATCAATAGCGGTGACGGAAACGACGTCATCTATGGCTTCCACGAATTTGGCACTGATCCGGGCTCCGATGGCGGTGACATTATCGATGCGGGCAGCGGAAACGATACTGTCTTCGGTCAAAGCGGTGACGACATCATTACCGGTGGAGCAGGCAATGATACGATCGACGGCGGCGTGGGAACCGACGTTGCGATCTACAGTGGCAACTGGTCCGACTACACTATCACGTTCAATGCGGGCAATTCAACTTATACGATTGTCGACAATCGCGGTAGTTCGCCAGATGGTACCGACACGGTGACAAACTTCGAGACATTCCGCTTCAACGGAGTGGACTACGCAGCAGCTAGTATTCTGAACGATGCACCAACTGCAGTGGCGGATACTGCTACAGCCGTCGAAGCAGGTGGAACCGCGAACGGAACGTTGGGTACGAATCCAACAGGTAATGTTCTAACGAATGACACGGACGTGGATGCTGGCGATACCAAGACAGTGACTGGGGTACTCGCTGGAGTCCAGGCTTCAGCCGCTGTTAACGTTGGTCAACCAGTCGCTGGCACCTTCGGCACGATCAACATCGCAGCCGATGGCTCTTACTCCTACACCGTCGACAACAACAACGCGGCAGTACAGGCTCTGCGAACAACTGCCAATACACTCAGCGATGTGTTCACCTACACGATGCGCGATGCGGCTGGCCTTACCAGCTCCACGCAAATCACCGTCACGATTCAAGGTGCCAATGATGCACCTGTGGATATCATTGCGTCGCCGGTAGCGGCAGTTTCTGCACAAGTTGCGATTGCTCAAACTGGTTCTACGATGACGATCGACGGGAACGCGATCGAGTCGGTTTGGAACAGCTTCAATGGGACGCCCGTATATCGGCCGATCAGTGGTGGAGCAGCAATCTCTGGTGCCTCGGACTTGAGCGGAAACGTAAGGACTCTTTGGGATTCTCAGAACCTCTATTTCTTAATCCAAGTCACCGATGCGACGCGATTTACCAATACGACCAACGGAACGTTCTGGAACGGTGATGGTGTCGAGCTCTATTTGGATATCGGCAACGATAGTGCAGGTTCTTACGGCTCGAACGATTTCCAATTTGTGATCAACGCGGCTGGTACGATCAACGTCTACTCCGGCAACGCTGGTACGACCGGTTTTGGGTCCGGTACCCTCGCGACGTTCAATACATCCGACTTCCGAGCGTCCGTGATTGACTCGGGTACGTCTTATACCATGGAAGTAGCGTTAACCTGGAGTGCATTAGGCCTTGGATCACCAACTGCCAATACAGTACTTGGCTATGGAGTTGCAATCAACGATGACGACACGGGCGGCGGCATGCAATCGCGTATCGCTATCGATGGAACTGGTGGCAGTGCCTGGAATAACTTTGGGCAGGTCGGTACGGGTTTGCTGACAAGTCGAGCCACTCCCAATGTCAACGAGAACGCAACAACTGGCACGATAGTTGGGTCAGTACAGGCTATCGACAATGACTCCGGTGATACACTTTCGTATTCATTGACAGACGATGCAGATGGTCGCTTCACGATCAACAACACGACAGGAAACATCACTGTCGCCAACGGCAGCTTGCTCAACTTCGAATCAGCTTCGTCGCATTCGGTGACAGTTCGGTCAACGGACGCGGCAGGTCTGACGTTCGATAAAGTCATTACGATCACTGTAAACGACGTCAACGAAGGCCCTGTCGCTGTTGCTGATGTAGCAACAGCAGTGGAAGCGGGCGGAACCGCTAATGGTACGGCCGGTACAAATCCATCTGGCAACGTGCTCGCCAATGATACGGACGTCGATGCTGGCGATACAAGGACCGTTAGCGGAGTTGCAGCGGGAACGGTTGGCAGTGCATCGACCAACGTTGGCTCGGCAGTCGCCGGTTCGTTTGGTTCAATCAACATCACCGCCAATGGTGCTTATACATATACGGTCGATAACAGCAATGCAACCGTTCAAGCGTTGCGACTATCAAGCCAAACATTGACCGACGTGTTCACCTACACGATGCGTGACACTGCGGGCTCGACGAGCACAACGCAGATTACGGTCACGATTCAAGGTGCCAACGATAATCCTAGCGATATCACCTCGGGTGCTTTAAGTGTCAACGAAAATGCCGCGAACACAACTGCTATTGGAACGGTGACTGGGGTCGATATCGATTCATCGGCCAACGGTGAAGTTCTCTCGTACAGCCTGACGGATAATGCAGGTGGACGATTCGCGATCAATAGCTCGACTGGTCAGATCACGGTTGCCGATGGCTCGCGGCTTAACCGGGAGCTGAATGCAAGCCACGCCATCGTTGTGCGTGCTACTGATGCTTCCAATGCGACTTTTGACAAGACATTCACGGTAAGCGTTGCCAACGTGAATGAAGCGCCATTGGACATCAGCACATCCACGCAATCGATCGCCATCACGAACAACAGCTTTGAAGCGAATGTCCTTGCTGATGGAAACTGGCAGTCTGGAGGAGTGAGTGGTTGGACGATTACCGGAACGGCGGGAAGTTTCAATCCAGCGACCGTAAGCTATCCTTCCGGATTGGCACCAGATGGTTCGAACGTCGTGATCGTTATTGCGTCCTCCATATCGCAAACACTTTCGACTAACTTCGATTCCTCGCTCAATTATCGTTTGGCAGTGGACGTCGGACGCCGATTCGAAGATTTTCCGATTGCTACCTACACTGTCCAGCTTTTTGCGGGCAGCACCGAGATTGGCAGTTACACAAACACGACGGCAGATCGAGGAACCTTTGGAACAGTTAATATTGTCACCAGTGGTGCAAACTTTACTGGCGCGAACGGCGGAGCATTGCGAATCGTGCTTTCAACGACTGGAACACAAGCCAGCTTTGACAACGTTAGACTTACCAGTTCCTCGGCAGCGGCAGTGATCGCCGAGAACTCGTCTAACGGAGCGGTGGTCGCGACTGCAACCGGATTGGACTTGGATGCCGGTAGCACTCTGACCTACGGTCTTCAGAACGATGCTGGTGGGCGATTTGCCATTGATAACACCACGGGACAAATTACTGTCGCAAACGGATCGCTGCTAGATTTTGAAACCAATACAAGCCACACCATCATCGTACGAGCTACCGATCAAGGTAATTTGACTTTTGATCGCACCATGACGATTGGTGTGACGGACGTAAACGAAGCACCGGTTCTGGATGTTTCGAAGTCACCTGTGCTGATGTCGGTCAGCGAAACAGGTGGAGCACCGGTAGGAGCCGTTGGTACGCTGGTTTCAAGTCTGGTTGACTTTGCAACTCCCGCTGGACAAGTCGACAACGTTACCGATCAGGATGCAGGCGCAACTACCGGTGTTGCAATTACGAGCACCAACTCTAGTTATGGAACTTGGTGGTATTCGCTCGACAACGGCTCTACTTGGTTGCGAGTGGGCAACGTTCAGAACACTAGCGCCAGGTTGCTAGCTGCGGATGGAAATACACGGCTATACTTCGAGCCGACACAAAGCACCGATTTCAGCGGCACGCTTTCGGATGCGATTACCTTCCGCGCATGGGATAGAACCTCCGGCAGCAATGGTAGTTTGGCCAATACGAGTGTTAACGGCGGCGCAACAGCCTTCTCAACGGCGACGGATACAGCAGCGATTACCATCAACAATGTCAATGATGCGCCACGACTCCTTGGAGGCGAACTAGTTTCCAACGGGACATTCGCTAGCGACTTAAGCGGCTGGACAACGACTGGTGCGGTATCACAATGGAGTTCGTCCGCCCGTTTCGGTGCGGGTAATGTTGCAGGTCCGCATTCTCTAGCTCAGTCAATCGCGACCGTTGCCGGCCAGACATACCAGCTCTCATTTGACTATTGGGAAACGATCGCTGGGCGGAATCAATCTGTGGTCGTATCCGTTGCAGGTACTACCAATTTATTGACGACAAGCCAAATCGTCACCGACATGCAGTCGAGTTCAGTTGTTCGTTACACTTACACGTTCGTAGCGGATTCCAACTCGACAACGCTTACGTTCAACGACACGTCGGATCAATCAGGATTAGCGACAGGTACCAATGGCGTTGATGGTCTTTTAGACAATGTCTCTGTCCGACAGCTCAATGGACTGATGGGATCATTCTCTTATACAGAGAACGCTTCGGCCACCGCCATTCATCCGACGCTGAGCCTTGCGGACGTTGACAGTACGAATCTAGCCGGTGCGACGGTGCAGTTCACCAGTGGATTCAATGCGGCCCAGGATGTTCTCGCCTTTACCAATCAGCTTGGTATTACTGGCAGCTACAACGCGTCCACGGGCGTATTGACGCTCACCGGTACCGCGACGGTTGCCAATTATCAAACTGCGTTGCAATCGGTAACTTATCAGAACATCAGTGAAGCGCCGACTGCTTCGCGAACTATTAGCTTTACTGTTAACGATGGCACCGACACCAATTCGCTTGCGACCCGCGATATTAGCATCATCGCCGTCAACGATGCTCCAACATCCTTCAATGATACCGCAACCGCCATTGAAGCAGGTGGTGTCAGCAACGGCACAACAGGAACGAATCCGACCGGAAATGTCCTGACCAACGACACCGACGTCGACGCGGGCGATACCAAGACCGTGACAGGAGTCCTCGCT
>JAIYDQ010000077.1 GCA_027487375.1 Planctomycetaceae bacterium | reverse complement strand
CCGGTCATCAGTGCCGCTCGCGACGGAGAACAAACAGGAGCCGCGTAGAAAGATGTAAGCTTGCAGCCTTCGCTTGCCATTCGATCGAGAGCTGGAGTCTTATTCAGCTTCGAACCGAAAGGACCAATGTCTGCATACCCGAGATCATCGATATTGATCACGATGAAGTTCGGTTTCGATGCAGCACTCGATAGGGCCACGTTTGCGAACAGAGTTACAAACGCAAGTGCGAATAACGTGAAGACGATTTTCATGGTGTTGTCTAACGTTTGGAGAAGATCCGATAAAGCGAGGTTGTGAACGGACGGGACTGTGGTCCCATCCTACGGGAAGGGGGTCGATGGCTATTGCGCTGATTGCAAGTGTTTTAACAAGAAGTCAGTGGACGTTTCATAATCTGGATTCTTCGCACCTGGGTACGTGACGATGCAATCGACGCCGATTTCTTTGCAACGCTTGGCAAACTCGATGCCATAAAGTGCAGAATGCGTTGGGTCTGGTTCAGTACCTCCGAGTACAGGTTCCTTCTTTTGGTTTGGATACTCAAGGAACAGCTTGGGGTCGTCCTTGGAAATGAGAGCCATCGGCGAGTACTCATTGATCCACGGAAGGACTTTTTCGCGGTTCTCAGTAAGCAACGCGAATTCCTCTGCGCGTCCACGTCCTTTGCTTGTGAATCCGAATGCGTGTCCACCGTATGTTGAATTAGCGATCCACTTACGAAGCTCGATAGGGTCCAGCGAAGTTTGAGCTCCGGTGACGGCTGCGCATTGGAGTCGAGTTGATTGTCTCGCGACTGGATCGGAACTTGTTGGGTCGGCTAAGTCATCATGTAACGAGAGCCATAGCGATGTACATGCACCTGCAGAACCACCTGTTGCACCGATGCGATTAGGGTCAATGTTCCATTCGCTCGCTTTGGAGCGAATCGTTTGAAGGGCACGTGCTGCATCGTGTACGCATGCCTTTACTGGTGGTTCTACTTTTTGTTCCATTGCCTGAGGAATAAATCGATAATTGATCGCGGCAACCGAGACGCCCGCATCAAGAAATGGTTTGATCTGTCGAGTTCCATATCCGGTTTTGTCGCCGTTCATCCATCCGCCACCGTGAATCAATAGGACAACCGGAGTTGGCTTCTCTGATTTGGCTTTCCAGAAGTCAAACTTCTGTCGTTCTGAATCGGTGCCATAGACGACATCCGCGTAGGTCGGAGCTGGACGCTCGGGAGGCTGTTTCGCTTTCGCCCCAGCCTTGTTGGCCCCGCTGGCATTTGCCTTGGGAGCAGCCTTTGGAGTTGCTTGCTCTTGAGCAATAAGATTCGACGAAAGAACACATAGGGCGAGAATCAGAAATTTCTTCATCTGTATCGATTCCAAAAAGAGGTAGGACCATAAGTATTACAACGGGCTATCGCATTTGCTGGAGTACAGCCTTCAGGCGCTGAGCACCTTGGATGCTCCCAAAGCGGCTAAAGCCTGGACTCCAGCGCGAAGTAGCGATATCCAACCAAGCTATTTACTTGACATACAAACGGACGTCATCGAAGTCGTTCATATCATCGAACGATCCGATACCGATTCGACCTTTACCAAAGGTTTTGTCGGTCGCTGTCATATGAGGCTTTTGCATGTCGTCAAAGTAGATCTCGATCGTTCCAGCGGTACTGTCGCGGATGAGTTTGACCTTGTGCCATTTATCATCCCAAGGGACTTCTGCTTTGTTATCGGTTAGCGGTCGACGTGGCTGGCCGTTGACGATCATGATCTGGCCGCTGGCAGGATCTGGTTTGGCGCCAAGATGAACATAGTAAAAGTGTTCGGGGGCTTGATGGCAAAAGAAGACGCAGCAGTCGCGGTGGTTGCCTGTGTCCTTGGTGCTTCTGACTTGAAACGTAAGCACGAAGTCGGATGCTTCCACATTTTTGATCAAGGCGATGTTATGGGGACTTCGTACCTTGGGCTCATAAGCACTTTTTCGTTTGTTCAATCCGAACGATTTGTTGCCTGCTTCTTCGTGAAGATACCAGGAGGCATCGTCAGTCGTTTCCCATTTGTCGCGGCCGCTTTCGAAGTCTTCGCTGAATACCAGTCGCATACCCTGCAAGCCATCAGCAGAGCCTTTTCCATCTTCAGCCACAACCGATGAAAGCGTTAACATCGAGGCCGGAAGGCTTAGCACAAACAAAATGAGAATCGAAGTACTAAACGTTGAAAGACTCAACCTCGACGATCGGTGAATTCGCGCAGAGAGCGAGATAGATATCTGCGACACTGTCATGATAGGAACTTTGGTGGTGGGAGAGGTTGAATTCAACTCAGAGCTTGGTAAAGCTCAGGTTGCCTAAGAGGCGAGAAACTCAATCGTAAGAACCCAACACACCGTCACGCAATGGGCGAGGCAGATTTTATTTAGGAATTTCAAACAATTCCGAAGTTGCGGCTTCGTTGTCGGTTGGCCGAGCACTTGGCTGGGCTTTGATGCACCACTTCGGCTTCGGTCGGATCCATCGTCCCGTTCTAAGACTTTTTCTGCTGACCGTTCAGGACAATGGTCCCAAACTACGTTTTGTGTTTTGAGCCTTCCTCTCTCCTAAACACGACTAATCCGGCTTCGAAATTTTCGTAGTGCTACTGCTCCGACGACAAGACCAACCAAGGCGATGGTTGAGGGTTCTGGAACAGCAGTGACATTGAATTCGTAATTGTAAGTTTGATTGCCGGTAGCTTCCTGGGTCCAGAAAGTATAAGTGCCCGCAGGGAGCGGGCCAGAAAACCTTTGCGCATTCGGAGCGGCAGCAGACACACCGAGGTCATCTAGTACGTTGTCTCCTTGAAGTCGTCCAGCAGTAAAGCCAACAAGCGTTCCGCCTAAAAGCTGGCTTTGACCAGCCGCATCATTTGTTGGGATCGCCGTAAGCGTCCCGGTGAATACAGAGAAAAACCCGCCCCCGCCCGCGTCGGTCGTTGTGTAGGATCTCAAAATCACCGACGAAAGCCTCTGGCCTGTTGGAATGGTGATTCTCCAGAAATCTCGGTCCAAAGGTGACGACGTTGTCGAACCGATGACGTTGTTGACTCCCAAATCAAGAGTACCGATGACTGTGGGACTGCCAATGGTTCCGGACAATTCTCCGTTAACCGATTCGTTGTAAATGATTGCCGAAAGAGCCTGGTTTGCGAAAACGCAAGCCGGAATAAACAAGAACAAGAATGACAATCGATTGAACAGGCGATTCATGGCCAAATAATCTCACGGAAAGCGACACACTGGTGCATTGCACACCCCTAAGGGAACCGAAACGTCCCGTGAGGATTGTAATTTCCAAAATCCATTTCGCAATCCTTTTGTAAACACAATCTTAGTTTGGCGGTTTGGCGTGATGCCCGTCAAAATCGATTTGATATCTGAAAGACGACTTGCAAACCCGGCTTGTGCAAAATAGAATCGCTTTGGCGGCCCCTAAAGCATAAGAGATCACCTTAGAGGCTAGTTTTTGCGTCCGCAAAGTCGTTTCAAGCCTTTCGGCCAACCCATTAATCCGCCAACTATCTCTATTCGCTCACCCTTTTTCTCTCGAGGTCTCACTATGCGAGTTCAAGAAATTCTCAGCCGAAAAGGCGATTCGGTTTATCAGATCTCTCCAGATGCGACGCTTGCCGAGGCAGTCGATCGGTTGGTGAACTTCAACATTGGATCGCTTTTAGTGTCAGATGGAGAATCCATTTATGGAATCATTACCGAGCGAGACATCATGAAAGTCATTGCCGATTCGCGACGCCCGCTGAGCGAAGTCTTTGTCCACGCTCACATGACTAGCGAGATGGTCACCGGCGAGCCGAATGACAACGTAAGCGATATCATGGGAACGATGACCAGTCGTCGTGTTCGTCACCTTCCGATCATGGATAACGGTCGCTTGGCCGGAATGATCTCGATCGGTGACATTGTGAAAGCCCAATATGATTCGTTGGTTGTTGAGAATCACTATCTCCGCGAGTACATCCAAAGCTAAAAGATCGGTGGCGTTTTTTTACCTACGCTCAGTACGCTGTTTGCATGCAAATTCATTGATGCTGTTGGCTGTTGCCTTGCTGAGCTCGTGTGGTGGTTGTCGATCGGAGTTACCGCACGAGAAACAGGATCATTCAAACCAAACCGAACGGCTTGATCATGTTGTTCTGAATGGTCGCACGATGGGAACGACATATTGCGTTCGCTATCGTCCAAGCGATCAACATGTGAATCGCGAAGTTGTTCAACGATTGATTGATGATGAATTGGAGCGAGTCAACGCTCAGATGTCGACCTACCGCGAGGACTCCGAGGTATCGCGATTTAATCGCTGGGAATCTTCCGAGTGGTTCGCTGTCTCTTCAGAGACTGCCCACGTCGTTCAGCTCGCTCAGAAGATCTCTGACATATCTGACGGGGCGTTTGATGTGACGGTCGGGCCTATCGTCGATCTATGGGGATTTGGACCGGGAATGCGTCGCGAGAGCATTCCCTCGGATGAGGAGATCAAAGCGGCGAGAGAGCTTGTTGGATATAAAAATCTAGAAGTCCGGATAAGCCCACCAGGCTTGCGGAAGTTAATTCCCAATCTACGCATTGATCTCTCGGCGATCGCAAAGGGACATGGAGCAGACCGTGTGAGTGAATTGCTGGAACGCCAGGGTTTCCAAGACAGCTTCGTTGAAATTGGTGGCGAGATCGTCACGCGCGGTCATCGCAACGCGACCGAGCCGTGGCAAATAGGAATCGAATCGCCGCAAGACTTTACACGTTCGATTGCATTGGTTATCGGGCTTTCTGATTCCGCGCTTGCAACGAGTGGAGACTACCGAAATTTCTTTACGCGAGGCGACTCGCGGTTCTCACATACCATCGATCCTCCAACTGGTCGCCCAGTTACACACTCAACTGCCTCCTGCTCGGTCGTGGCTAGTAACGCCGCATTGGCAGATGCGATTGCGACTTGCATGATGGTGCTTGGGAGTAAGAATGGATTGCGACTTGCCGAAGATAACGAATGGGCTGTGCTTTTGGTTGATCGAACTGATGACGGGCTGGTGTCGAAATACTCGAAGCCTTTGGAGAAAGTCGTCCCGGATATTGCTCAAAAAGTTCAGTCTTTTAGCAGCAGAAGTCCCACAAGCACGCAGCATTAGCCTTGGTGGCTATCTGAAAGATTTTGGCAATGTCGAACCCGTTAAGCTAGCGCCCAATGGCACTCACTTTAGACCTGCGGCTTAAAAACAATGTCGAATTTCGAAAGAAGCCATACAACACTTCGTTATTCGACATTCCTTGTTCGGCGTTCATTATTCTACTGCCCCCAACGTGAGCGTCACTTGGTAAGTATCATCGGCTTAAGTTTCATCAGCCGACGTGTTTATGTGGATGAAGCGTTGCGTGGATAATGGGCGGCTCTTGAGTTAAAATCTTACACAGAATCCGTTGTCGCCTTTGCTTTCCACTTTTGCTTATTAGGTTTGAAATGAAACGTCGTACATTCCTTCAGTCTGCACTCGCGTTATCAGCGACTTCGCAGTTGCGAGCTCAAGATAAACCGGCCACACGAATCCTACTTCGATCTTCCTGGCAGACAGTTAACATAGGTGACATCGCCCACACGCCTGGGATGTTGGCGTTGTTGGAGCGGCATCGGCCGGACGCAGAAGTGACTCTTTGGCCTAGTAGTGTCGATCGAGGAGTCGCAGAAATTTTGATGAAGCGATTTCCAAAGCTAAAAATCGCAACAAGTAAAGCCGATCGAGAAAAGGCTCTGGAAGAATGCGACTTCTTCTTGCACGGATCTGGACCGGGGCTTGTGGGAGCCAAAGAGACTGAACTTGCGAAGAAGATCGGTAAGCCTTACGGATTCGGAGGCGTCACGCTGAACGATGAAGAGATTAGGACCAAGGGTGAGTTGCTCGCGGGTGCAAAGTT
>JAIYDQ010000119.1 GCA_027487375.1 Planctomycetaceae bacterium | reverse complement strand
CGGTGCACGTAAAACGAGTACTCTTGGTGCCGCCATCCGAAGTCGCCAGTGTCCTTGTGAAGCCTTAGTGTCAAATTAAACGTCTTAGTGGTTACGTCGCACTTGAATGCCATAGCATGAAAATCGAATTGGCAGTCAATTTCCCATGCCAAAAGGTGACGTATGGAGAGAGAGCCTACCAGATTACATGCCGCCCGTTAAGCCGAGCGACCGGCGGAAAAAACCAGACGCTGTACAAATAAGAATTTGAGTAGCTGAATTCGTAAAAATTCAGGCGTCTGCGCTAATGATTACATGGCCTTCGGCGCTCAGATGTCTTGCGACATTTGCTTAAGGCGCGAAGCGGGACGGGGCGATGGCCCCATCCTACGGTTGATAACCGAACAATCAAAAAAGAGTCTGTTGCAAGTGGATTGGCTGTGTTTCTGCGGACGGAGTACGATTTGGCAGTGCAAGCCGGAAGCAGCTTCCTTGTCCGATCTGGCTAGTCACCTCAATGTCGCCACCGTGTTCCTGGAGGATTTTTCGACTCACCGGCAGCCCCAGTCCCGTGCCACGGTTACCCTTGGAAGATTCGAAAACGGAAAAAATTCTTTGCAAATCCTCGGCAGGTATCCCAACTCCGTTGTCACGAATTTCAATCGCTACCCATTCACGAGCGAACGTCAGTGACACATCGACCAAACCGTCTGGAATGTCGGCAACCGCATCGATTGCGTTATGCAAGACATTCAAAATAGCTCGGTGCATCGCTTCGGAATCTGCCATGATCGAAGGGAACGAATCAGGTCGATTCCACTTGAGTGCGACATCCATCTCTTTTGCTCGCGATACACACAGCTCGTAGCAGTCATCGATTGTTTCGCGCAGGTCCGTCGCAGCAAGCACCGGTTGCCGATCCTTGCTGTAGGTCAGCATGTCCATCACCATAGACGCGATTCGTTCCTGATTCTTTTCAACGATCCGCCACCCTTTTGCAACAACATCAATCTGTTGTCGCTTAATTCCTTCGTCGACCAAGTAGCTGCCACCGCTGAGTCCTTGAAGAATGTTTTTGACGTGATGTGAAAGATTAGCGATCGTCTGCCCCATAACGGCCAGTCTTTCCGCTTGAACCATTCCTCGATAATAGAAGGTGTCTTCAACAGCGAGCGCAGCTTGATGTCCAATTGCGACCATCATTTTCAAGTGCTCTTCGTCGAACATCGGCGCGCTCTTCTCACTTGCATAGTCGACAACAGTCCGCGAGGTATCGATGTAGATCGCTCCGACAATTCCGTAGCGTCCTTGCATCGGAACGCATATTGCCTCGCGAATACCTGCCGCTGCGATACTTGCTCCGGGTTCCCATCGCGTGTCGTCACCAGCGTTGCTTGTCAGCACACCTTCGCGATTGCGAATAACATACTCGAGGATTGTTTGGCTAATTTCAAAGCGGGCCTGAGAGCGATCATCCGTTCGAAATTTTCGCGCGGCGGGTCGTGGCGTTCCCGTCCCTTCATGCATCAACATGACGCATCCTCGATCGCAATGCACCCACTGAAATATCAGGTCAAGTATCTGTTCAAGCAACTGATCCAGGTCGAGTGTTCGGCTGACTGCGAGAACTGTTCGATACATGATCTCCCAGTGACTTTTGTCTCGATGAATGGAGACCGTCTCACCAACCTTGGGTACGGCCGAGTCAGGCGGTCGCGAATCGATCTGAAATGGACCTTCGTTGGATGCGAAATCAGGAGCACCTAAAACGTGTCGAATCTGCGAGAGCTCTTCATTCGCTGACCGCGAAACCGGCATCTCTGCTTGAGCATATTCTGACTTAGCATATTCAGCTTGAGCGTATTCTGCTTGGGGAGTTTTGACGATTTCGACTCCGAACCCCAAGTGGCTTGATCGCTGCTGCGCAGTCTTACCCGTGCTCCCATCTTTGTTCTGACCATTGAACACCAGAAGAGTTCTACCGATTTGCAGTCGATCGCCCGACTGGATCAACTGCCGCGAAACACGATGTCCGTTTAGGAAGCAACCGTTACTGCTGCTGAGATCGATCAGAACGAAACCTTCGGGATGAATAACAACTTCCGCATGTTGTCTTGAGACTTCGTGATCGACGATTTGAATATCGCAAGATGCGTCGCGACCAAGTACGGTTCGCGGGCCTCGTAGCGAGAAATGCTGACCAGCGTTCTTACCTCGTATTACAAATAGTGACGCCATCAACTCGCTTTAATCTCTCTCGGAATAAACTTGCATGTTTACTTACCACCGGTTCCAACACCGCGAGCCGCACACAATCCGTCAACCGACGCGACTTGAGCACGCTTTAAGACTGAGCTTATTTCAGCCATGGTCGAACCGCTAGTGACAATGTCGTCAACAACGAGAACTCGCTGCCCCTGAAACGATCTGGCTGAGTTCACGGCAAACGCCCCGGCAACATTTTGACGTCTCTGACCAGCCAAGAGTAGCCCCTGCTTGGAAGTCGGGCGAGTTTGAAAAATCGCATCGGTCCAAACGGGAACTCCCAGCCGACTTCCAATCGCTTCGGCAAGTAACTCCGATGCATTGTGTCGTTGCGACACACGCCGCGTCCAATACTTTGGAGTCGATACCACGGCATCAAAGGATAACTCGCCAGTCAACTCGGGGTTCGATGATTCCTGAGCAACTTGGCGTTTGAGCCAATCGGCCATCGCGCTACCTAACGCAACCGCCGAGGGTTCGCTCCCCGGACGTTTGAGTAAGACAAGCACCGTTGCGAGATTCCCTCCATAAGTTCCAAAGGCGTAAACTCGACGCGCTGGCCATTTACCTTGCCGACAATGAAAACAACCGGTCGAATTCTCTCGCTTTTCAGAACTCCTTGCGATGGTCTTCGGCAACTCGGCTTCCGATGCCGCATGAGATATCGAATCGACGCTTCCATTAGTGTTTGAGCAAGCTTCGCCCGCGTTGTGCTTCGCACTTTCTACCGATGGCAACGCGGCGCCGCACCGACGACATCCGTGAGTTACCGTCGGAAAGCTATCCAGGCATGCTTTACAAATCCCACCTTTCAACGGCCATTGAACAGAATTGTCGCACAACTGACAAAATGCGGGAAACAAGATGTCTTGAGTTCGCCCCAACAGTTCACAAGACTGATCCCAAAAACGATTCAAGAACTCGGCACGCCGAGATTCGCGATTTGCAATGATCGATTCGTTGGCAATCAGTATCGACATGAGGAACCCACTCACTCTTCAAGGGAGCAACGCGAGGAAGACTGTATTTGACTTGCGAAAGGAGAGTATTGTACAAGTTTTCCCTATGACGCGCATCGATCGATACATCTTGTTCTTATTCTTACGAGTGATCGTGATTTGCTTCTGCTGCCTCATTGGATTGCTTGTTGTCGTGCATGCATTCACAAATCTGGATGAATTCATTGCTTTCGGGAAGGCTCGCGGGAGCATGCTCCGAGCATTAGGTGAATATTACGGACCATATTCAATTGCTCTTCTGGACAAGTTCGGGGCAATGCTAGCTTTAATGGCGATCATGTTTGTTGTTTCTTGGTTGAAGCGGACAAACGAATTGACTTCGATGATGGCGGCTGGAATCAGCCCCAGAAGAATCTTGATCTATCCGATCATCGCATCAGGCATTTTCTTTGCAGCCCTCGCCGTCAATCGCGAGCTGGTTATCCCTCGCTACGAAGAGATGCTCGGCAAGAATCCCCAAGACCTTTCAGAAGGCCACTTGAGAGCAGTTAAGCCAACATACGACGGCAAAAACGGAATCCTGATCGGAGGCCGGTCGCTGAGTATTGCGAACCGTATGATTCTTGAACCGATCTTTCGAATGGACGGCTATGCATCGGTTGCAGCCAAACAAGTCATCGCGAAGGAAGCCTACTATCAAGATGCGACCGACGCGCACCCATCAGGATTTTTGATGGTCGCAGTGCGTGTCCCGGCTAACTTAAGCAGCATCGCCTCGGTTCGTGACGTTGATCCATCTGCAGCAACTCCATCAGCAACCAATACTCCCTCATCAACAACTCCACCATCTAGTTCAACCGTTAACAGCGGCGATTATGTGATCTTAACGCCGAAAGAGAATCCATGGCTACAACCTGATCAGTGCTTTGTAAAAACAGACGTGGAGTTTGGCGAGCTACGCGGAGGATCGGGATGGAAGCAATACGCGTCAACGCTCGATATGATTGAACGACTGCGAAGTCCCGCCAGTCATTACGGCGACGATTTACGAGTATCCGTACACGCTCGATTTGTTCAACCAATCATGGATATGACTCTGCTCATGATTGGACTTCCCATTGTCCTCAAGCGGCAAGACCGACACCTCTTTTATATTGCTGGAGTAACACTCGCAACCGTCGGCGGATTCATGGCAATCACGATGGGTATCCAAACAGCCGCAGGAGCCGGACTGTGGATCAGCCCATTCTTCGGAGCATGGCTTCCAGTGCTTTTGTTCACTCCATGGGCATGGGCTCAAGCACGTGCTTCGCTCGACGCCTGATGAAGACTCCTGATGAAAAGAGCTTGGCGAGCTTTGCACCTTTGCGAGAGTGTTCAGATTGTTGTGGCTCGATTGTTGCGGCAACTGTTATCTGCCTTCGGCACATAGTAAACTGTTGAAGGTCAGTATCTACTTTGAATTGCCCCGAATTCCTCTCCACGCATTGAGTCTCCAACATCATGATGTTTCAAAAGTATCTTTCGCTCGTTGTCCTGTCGGCTTTCGTTTGCCAACCCGTATGGGCTCAAGAAGCCCCTGCTGTCTCCAAGCTAGATCCAGCGATGGGAGTGAACAAAGCCGCTGCGGCAAACCTTGATTGGTACGATGTGAAAGAATGGGGAGTAGAAGGTCGAATACTCGGCGACAAAGAGCGACTCAGTTGGTTCGACCGATTACCAAGCTCCGCAAAAGGGAAAGTAACATCCAACGTTTGGAACCTCAGTCGTGATAGTGCGGGGATGATGGCTCGGTTTAAAACCGACGCTAAATCGATTCACGTGCACTACAAACTCAACAAAGACAAACTGGGCTTGCCACACATGCCTGCAACAGGTGTAAGTGGTGTCGATCTCTACGCGAGAGACGGCGAGGGGAAATGGAAGTGGGTTCAGGTTTCCAAGCCCGCCACGCAAGAAGTAAAAGCTGAGATCGTCAGCGGGTTGGCCCCTGGCGAGCGTGAGTACGCTGCTTACTTGCCTCTCTATAACGGTGTCGAGTTCATGAGCATCGGCGTACCCAAGGGGAGCAAGATAGAAGGACTAACGCCACGCAAAAAGCCAATCGTCTTCTATGGTACCAGCATCACTCACGGAGCCAGCGCGAGTCGTCCGGGAATGGTCCACACGGCTATCTTGGGCCGTCGACTGGATATGCCGGTTGTCAATCTAGGATTTTCCGGAAATGGCCGAATGGATAAAGAAGTCGGAGAGTATTTGATTCAGATCGACGCAGCCGCTTTCGTTATTGATTGCTTGCCGAATATGAATCCGGCTGACGTAACGAAAAAGTGTATACCGCTTGTTCAACAACTACGCGCGGCCAAGCCGACGACACCGATTATCTTAGTGGAAGATCGACGATTTACGAACGACTGGATCCTTCCTGCGAAACATCAGTTTCACACAGACAATCACGCGGCACTTCGAGCTGCTTATGACACGCTGGTAAAGGACGGCGTTAAAGGTTTGCACTACATCCCCGGCGATGAGCTCTACGGAACAGATACCGAAGGTGCAACAGACGCTTCCCATGCGAATGACTTGGGCTTCATGAGGCAAGCTGATATCTTTGAACCTATCATCCGAAACAGCCTAGTTGCCAAGCCTTGAGCTCAATGGCGGGAAACGCATGGGAATACTCGCGAATTCGATTGCAAACCGCAATCCTGCGCAATGAGAAATGAGTCCTTGACGACTCGATTCGACATGTCGCTTTTGTTCAATTCGAAAAGTGATTTCCCGACATCAGTGACTCTCATCACCGCGATAACCAATCGTGGTGCAAATGAGGCAATCCTGCGCCTGCGCTGAGATAGAAAATTATTGAGCACATACTCACATTCGTGCTCTTGCTCGTACTCGTACTCGAATCCGGCAGTTCGAATTAAAATTCAATCACGAGCACCATTTTACCGAACTCGACTACGATTTCCTGGTTCGGTATGCCAAATGCGCAGTTACGAAACAATCGCATTGATTACTATTGTCTAAGTCGTGGCTGAATTGAAAACCATGGCTAACAACATCCGCTTAGGCGCCTCGAGGCCCTCGATCCACAATACTCGTACTCCATGCCTGCTCGAACCGCCACTTCGAAAAGGATCACGGTTGATAGAAAAATCCGTTGGCAATTCCGGGTAGTTTGCAAATTTCATGCTAATTTTAGAGGAGTCAACGGAGTTAATATTCATGGAAAACTCCTCGAAACAGTCCAACAAAGAAGACGTCTTGCACGACGAACACACATTGCTTGTCCAACAGCTTTTTGTGAAGCACCAGCAAGCGCTGCTAGCCTACGTCCTTTCGATCGTCCCCAATCTTTCGGACGCTCAGGATATTGTTCAAGCAGTGTTTCTTGTGGTTACTCGCAAAGCCGCCACATGGACAAGCGGCTCTAACTTCATCGCTTGGGCTTGCGCGATTGCTCGTTATGAAGCGATGCACCATCTGCGTTCCGCGAAGAGTCGGGGAGCAACGCTTGACCATGACGTTTTAGACTTGCTTCACTCGGAGGAGGCCGTCGATGAGCGATTTACAGATCAGGTCGCCCAACTAGCGGAATGCCTGCAGCGGCTTTCGCCTCGAGCGAGTGAGTTGATCTTGCTTCGCTACCACTCAGGACACATGCCTGAGGCAATCGCTACATCTGTCCAGTGGTCAGTCAACGCGGTGCGAGTTGCATTGACGCGCGCACGGGTCGCGCTTCGCGAATGCTTAGAACGACAGCAAGCTCTGGAGGGACATGGCCAGTGAAATCAAATCGGTTGGATGAGCTCTTTGAGGCTTGGAGCGAGGGGCGTTTAGCTTCTGACGAAGCGAACGAATTGAGCACATTATTAAGGTCTTCGGCGCAATCGCGAGAACGATTCCGCGAGGCTGCTGCGATGCACGGATTGTTGCATGCGGCCGCAGCTTCGTTGGCAGTCAAACGAGCCTCGATACCGCAGCATGTTTTCGATAGCTCGTCACTTTCGAATTTCATGCCCGCGGTTCTTATGCGTCAAGCTTTATTCGCGATTTTGTTTGGTATGCTCGCAGGTGGCTTGGGGGTAACGGCAGTGTGGGCCTACTCGTCATCGATGTGGGCAGCCACATCACAAGCAGTCGAAGCGTTGGTCGATGGCAGTTTCGAACGGGAGTCGATGACTCTTGGTAAAGGATTCCCCTTGCAATTAGGAGAGTGGTCGGGAGACGATGCTGCAATTGAGAAGCGATTTTCAGCAAGCTCGCCAGATAAAGGGAACGCCTTAAGATTTGTTGCTACGGGACCTGATGCAGCCACCGTTCATGGACGAGCTATAGCTTGCGATCAATTTCAGCTGATTGATCTGAAAGCTTTACGCAATCATGGCAACGCACTGCAAGACGCAGTGCTAGAGTTGTCGGCAGATTTTCTTGATAGCCGTCCCAATGGTACCAATCCGTCGATCACGTTCTTCTGTCAGTTGTATCTGTTTCGAGGTGATGCGACCAAAGCTCATGAGAATTGGCCAGCGATTATTAGCGAATCCTTGTCAAGTGGATCGGCACAGGCAATAACGCTTGGTGAAAGTTGTTGGAAGACGATTACGGCAAGATGCTTCGCTGCCGAGGATGCAGACTTCGCAGTGGTTCATATCGCTGCGATGCCAAACCTGCGCGTACCGATGCCCGATAACCTCTTTGTCGACAATGTTCAGCTTGTATTAAAGACTCAACCGAAGTTACCTGTTCGAATCGTTGAAAACCCCGTTAGAAGCGAATCCAACCATAACAAATTGTTGCCCCTAAGCTTAAAAGACAAACCAGCGACTCAAGAATGAACTGTGCCTTTCAATCGTTCGATCACGCCTCGATATGTTACAGTCCTGCTCCTGCTTTCATCATTCGTCGCCAGCTTCTCAGTTACTCCTTGCGTTTACTATCCAGCCCGTTCAAACCCCAATGAATAGCCATCGCTTCACTCTCAACAGTCTTCGCTTGTGCAGACTCATTCTTGGTTTGACTGCGATGAATCTCTGGAGCTCGTCAATTGTTGCACAAACACCGTTCCTAGAACGTTATTGCTATGATTGCCATAATGCGGATACGAAGTCTGGCGGATTGGATCTTTCACATTTGCGTGCGCCCGATTCGCAAGCAACCTCATTGGCGAGTTGGGTGAGAATACATGATGCCATTGACCAACTCGAGATGCCTCCACAGGATTCTTTACAGCCCGCCAAGGGTGACCGGAGTGCATTTCTTAAGACTCTGGCAAGTCAGATTAATGATGCGGAACTGAAATCAAGAAACCAATTCGGGCGAGTGCGACTGCGTCGTATGACACGCGAAGAATTTGAAAACTCGCTCAAGGATTTACTTGCGCTATCAAGGCTTGAGATCAAAGAACTGCTACCCGCGGATGGACGGGTAGCTGGCTATAACAAGATAGCAAGCGGGCTTGATATTTCACCTGCACATCTTTCTGCATACGAGGAGGCGATTGAAGTGGCTCTCGATGCTGCGATTGCAACTCGCAGTACGCCTCCACCGACTTTTCAAAGACGCATCTATCCTGCCGGTCTCTTCAAGTTTGGAGCTAATCTGACTCAAGGACAATTCGTCCTTCTAAAAGACAAGAAACCAGACCCGGCGTTACCGGTCCGAGGTGGTTTTGAAGAGAAGCAAGGACATGTGGGTGACCAGGGGCCAGATCTCGAGGATCGAAAAAAACAACTGGAAGCCGTGATCGCTTCCAAAAGCCAAAGTTCAGTCGGACTATTGAATCCAAATCTTGCCGGTTACGAAGCAGCGATGAACGTCGCTCCAATCTACTCGGGGACGTATCGCATGAAGCTATCGCTTTGGGGATTTCATTGGAACCAAGGACAACCTGAACCGTGCCTCTCACCGCAAGCCGCGGTGCTTCGGGCTCACGCGGAAGGAAAGCAACAAGAAGGTGGGCGTTTACTGAGCGCTTTCACCGCTCCGTCGCTACAGTCCAATGAAGTGCAGATCGTCCAGTGGCTTGATGCTCATGAATCGATTGTATTTGATCCCGTTTCGATCCCGTGGAACGGACTGCGAATTGGACAAGTGGCAGGCCGCGCGGCGAAGCATATCGGTCCTGGTGTCGCAATCGATTGGTTTGAAATCGAAGGCCCCATCAACGAGACTTGGCCTCCAACAAGTCACAAGCGTTTGTTTGGTGATCTGCCAATCACTTTGTTCTCTACAGAAGGTGACATCGTACCTCCGCGGCGTGAAGCCGTGCACGGAATCGGTGGCTATTTGCCAAATTACTACGTTGACATTCCACTTACCGAACGCAAGCCCCCGATTGAAACTGTGCGGTCAACGCAACCTATCGAAGATGCCAGGAGCTTGCTGAAAGAATTCTTACCAAAGGCGTTCCGCCGGGATGTGAAGCCTGATGAAGTGGAACCCTATCTTGTATTGCTGCAGGATCGGTTGGATGCCAAAGATTGTTTTGAAGATGCAATGCGTCGAGTCTACGTGGCTGTGTTAACATCGCCCGAGTTTCTATTTCATTTACCAGACGAGAAGAACACCGCTACCTTTGAGCTTGCC
This sequence comes from Planctomycetaceae bacterium, assembly GCA_027487375.1. Lineage (GTDB taxonomy): Bacteria > Planctomycetota > Planctomycetia > Pirellulales > Pirellulaceae > JAIYDQ01. Next base: position 3,509 of record JAIYDQ010000119.1, on the reverse strand, counting down.
TCGCGTCTTTCGTATTGGCTATGGAATGGTCCGCCCGATGATGAATTGCTTCAAGCGGCCAAGGACGGGTCATTGAGCAATGCCGATGCGATCGCAACACAGGTTGATCGACTACTGAATGATCCCCGAAGCAATCGGTTCATCGAAGATTTTACCAACCAATGGCTCGAGTTAAGCCGAATTGATGAAACCACTCCTGATCCAGTACTCTATCCCGAGTATCGATTTTTACTACGCGAGGGGATGCTTGCAGAGAGCCGCGCGTTCATTCGAGAGCTAATTCAAAATAACCTTCCAATTGCAAACTTAGTCAAATCAGATTTCGCAATGCTCACGCAACGACTTGCCGAGCATTATGGCATCGAGGGGGTTTATGGTGTAGAAGTGCGGAAGGTTTTACTACCAAGTCCTAGCGTTCGTGGTGGTCTACTAGGACAGGCATCCATTCATAAAATTACTGCCAATGGAACAACCACAACTCCGGTGAAACGCGGTGTTTGGGTGATGGACCGATTGCTAAACAATCCTGCACCTCCACCACCACCGGGCATTTCTGCGATTGATCCTGACACGCGAGGCACGACGACTGTCCGGGAGCAATTGGATCGTCACCGTGCAGACCCTAGTTGTGCATCGTGTCATGCGAAGATCGATCCACCAGGTTTTGCATTAGAAGCATTTGATCCTATCGGAGGATTCCGTAAGCGGTATCGATGTACAGGAAAAGGTGACGTTCCCACGGAGAAAGGCCGGACAGCATGGCGCGTTACCTACAAACTTGGCCCAGAAGTCGATGCGTCCGGTGCCTTGGTAAGTGGCCGCGAGTTCGATGGGCCGATGGCTTTGAATGATTTGCTCTTTGCCGCACCGGACGAACTAGCCGAGGCGTTCGTTTCGCACCTAACACGCTATGCGACAGGTACTGATATTAGCTTCTCGGATCGATCAGAAATCCGCCGAATTGTTGAATTGACAAAGCCGAAAAACCATGGCCTAAGATCCTTAATTCATGAACTGGCGAAGAGTCCACTTTTCCAAGACAAAACCATGAAACTTAAGCCTTAACCATAAGCAAGCCATTGTTTCCTTTCTCCGACAAGCATGATGAGTTTCGAAAACCATGATCCATCGCCGTAACTTTCTCCGTGCCGCCGGCGCTTGTATCGCGATTCCTGCTATGGCGCGGGCTGCCGAACAGCGATCGCCAAAACGATTGCTTGCGATCCACGTTCCCTTAGGCATGATGCCGCAATACTTCTTTCCCAAAAGCGGAGAAACGTCGAGCCCCTATCTCGACCTTCTTGCAATGCATCGCTCGAAATTCACGACCTTCTCAGGCTTGTCACATCCTGGGGTCGATGGCAATCATCATGCTGGGCAATGTTTTCTAACAGGAGCTCCCCATCCTGGGCAACCGACATTTCGGAATACGATTTCGCTGGATCAGTTTGTAGCCGAAAAGATTGGTGGTGATACCCGCTTTTCATCGCTTGCTGTTTCCGTTCGGCAAGGTGAGCATTATGCCGATTCAATCGCAGTATCACGATCTGGAGTGACCATCCCGGCAGAGACAAGTGCAGAAAGGCTCTATCGAAGATTGTTCGTAGCAGGAACAAAAGACGAGAAAGCAGCCACCATGAGACGCATCGAAGCCGGCGGAAGCGTCCTCGATCTCATCCGGGACAAAGCAAAGCGGCTTGAGAAATCTATCCAGGGCGAAGACCGTGCAAGACTCGAGCAGTACTTACAAAGCCTCCGCGACATGGAAGTCAAGCTCCAACGAACAATCGAGTGGGAGAAGCTTCCAAAGCCGAATGTTGACTATGCGCAGCCAAAGGACATTGCCGATGCGAATCAAGTGATCGCGAAATCACAACTGATGTTCGATCTAATTTGCCTTGCATTGCAAACGGACAGTACTCGAGTAGTGACCTTATCCCTTAGTACTTTCTCCGTAGTCCCCCACGTGCCCGGCGTGAAAAATGAAACCCATGGATTGACGCATCACGGTAATGAGCCCGAAAAGATATCCGAACTTCGAAAAATTGAAGAAGCTCAGATAACAGCTTTCAATAACCTTCTAAGTTCAATGCAGACCGTACAAGAAACCAACGGCTCATTGCTAGATCACACACAGGTTCTCTATGGAAGTTGCCTGGGAAACGCAAACTCGCACAGCAATCAAAATTTGCCCTTGATCTTAGCAGGTGGTGGATTTCGTCATGGCTCTCACCTTCGTTTTGATGAGAGCAATAATACTCCGCTCGCGAAACTGTTTGTAAGCATGCTTCAAAACCTGGATATCGAATCCGACGCGTTCGGAGATATACATGGGTCACTTACTGGCCTTGAGAGCAAGTCTTCCTAACGATGAACCAACTTCCTACTCAACATAAATCGATTCAGTCAGTATTGTTAACACACTTACAAGAAAGTTTCCTAACCATGCTTAGCCCTCGAAAACCTGCACTGCTACGATCCTTCGCTGTTTTCATATTCCTTGCAGCCACATTGCCAACCGTCATCATCGGGACTGTGTTTACTTCCCAAGCTTCTGCAGGAGATCAACATTCCTTTAAGTATCCTTACGAACCTTACAATCAGGGAGCAATGGATCCGCAAACGACCGGATGGCCACTAAGTGATGAACAACGATCCTTCTCGCTGCGACCGGAGTATGAGCGTCGCCCAGGACGCGAGGCGAATAAGCATCTGCCAAAAATGTGGCCCGTAACCCCGTCCGCGGGCTTTTGGGGAGGCACCAGCTGGATCGATACGCATGCAAAACTAGTGCAATATGTCCAATCAAATTCGGGTCCGTGCGACGTGCTGCTTGTCGGTGACAGCATCACTCAGCAATGGGGAAGCCCGCTAGATAAAGGAGTACTTAACGATGCTTGGATGAAGCACTTCGCGAAACTTAAAACGATAAACATCGGGATCGGTGGTGACAAAGTCCAGAATGTGCTTTGGCGAATCGATCATGGAGGCGTTGCGGGGATAGAGCCCAAGGCGATCGTGCTGATGATCGGTAACAACAACATGTTCTTTGCACCGGAGACTGGAGTGGAAGCGGTTGCCGAAGGTGTTAAGACATGCATCGCAAATCTAAGAAGCCGATTTCCAGCTGCCGATGTCATTGTTGTAAGCATCCTGCCGGCCCATCAGCCTGGCAACGACTTCTACGAGAACATCATCAAGACCAACACCGCGATTAACCATTTGAAGCTAGACAACGATCCAAAGATCCACACGCTTGATTTGACGACCGATTTTCTTAAAGCCGATGGAACGCTTAAGCAAGAGCTATATACACCTGACAACATCCATTTATCTTTATCAGGCTATGCAATCTATGCCGAGCGACTGAAACCAATGCTCGACAAAATCATTCCCAATTAGGACCTTATTCACAAAAAGCTTAGTTTTACAGCGATCTGTATGCGTTGGAGTTCAGGCTTTAGCCGCTTTGGGCGAATCCCAGGTGCTCGGCGCCTAAAGGCTGTACT
>JAIYDQ010000476.1 GCA_027487375.1 Planctomycetaceae bacterium | reverse complement strand
TGAACTAGTTCGACGAACCGTTTTTGCTACCGATACTGAAAGCACACGATACGCTCTTGGAGGCGTTCTGCTTGAGATGAGTGGAGAAGAAATTGTAGCCGTTGCGACCGACGGCCGTCGCCTTGCGAAAATGTCTGGCCCAGGTAAATCGGTAGGCGGTTTTCAAACCTCCGGTAGCAACGTCATTGTCCCGATTAAGACCTTGAGCTTGATGGAAAAATCGATCGGCGACAAAGATGAAGTGGTGCAGATCGCTGCAAGACAAAACGACATCTTGGTGAGAACACAAAGATGTATGATCTTCTCTCGACTGGTAGAAGGTCGTTATCCCAACTGGCGACAAGTCATTCCAAGTCGAACAGAATCCTATAACGTGGGGTCGATCGTTGGACCATTCTTTACATCGGTTCGGCAGGCAAGCATTGTCGCTGATCAAGAAAGCCGAGGTGTAGAATTCAACTTCCAATCGGGTAACGTTACGATGCAAACAGCAACTGCGAACGTAGGCGAGTCGACAGTACAATTGCCAGTCGCTTACGACGGACCCGATATGAAGATGACATTGAATGGCTCGTATGTCGGCGATTTCTTTCGAGTTCTAGAACCGAATACAAACTTCTCAATCAATCTGAGCTCAAATACTGAACCCGCTATTTTCAAACTGGAGGATGGTTATCTAAACGTAATCATGCCAATGGCGCGAGATCGATAGAAAAGAAAATACATGAGCAAAATGTCGATTCGTGAATTTATGGAGCTAAACTACTTGCACTTCAATGCAAGAGAAACGCTCGCAGCAGCCCGTGGATACGTTGATCTTATCGAGAAGCAGAACGGGAAGATGTTTCTGGCGATGGCCGGAGCGATGAGTACAGGCGAGATCGGTATCTCGCTGGCCGAAATGATTCGCCAAGATAAAATTCACGCGATATGTTGTACGGCAGCCAACCTTGAAGAAGATCTTTTCAATCTCTTCGCTCACAAAGAATACAAGGTCATCGACAATTGGCGAGCTTTAAGTGCTCAAGATGAAATCGATTTACTCGAGAGTGGTTTCAATCGCGTAACTGACACCTGTATCCCCGAGTCGGTGATGAAGCACACGCGAGGGAGGTTGCTGAACCTTTGGAAGAATGCCGCAGAGGAAAAGAAGGGATACTTTCCGTACGAGTACATGTATATGTTGCTAGACGATCCTGAATTGAAGGATCTCTATCAAATTCCTATTGAGCATTCTTGGGTGCATGCAGCCAAGGAAAAGAATTTAAAGATATTCTCGCCGGGCATCGAAGACAGTACTCTCGGCAACATGTTCACTGCGGCGGTGATGGAAGGAATAGTTGCTAATCACCAAGCGCTTCGCAGTGGTACTGAACAGCTTCAAATGCTTGCCCAATGGTATCGAACCGAATCTCAAGCAGCGCCGATCGGCTTTTTTCAAATCGGTGGAGGCATAGCCGGCGATTTTGCAATTTGTGCTGTTCCCATGCTAATTCAGGACCTCGGAGAGACACAAACACGACGTTGGGCCTACTTTGCTCAGATAAGTGATGCTGTGACCAGCTACGGAGGTTATTCTGGAGCGGTTCCCAACGAGAAAATCACTTGGAATAAACTGACAGCGGAGACTCCTAAGTATATGATCCAAAGTGACGCGACCATCGTGGCGCCGTTGATTTTTAACTATGTGTTGAATCGTTAGTAGGTGGATGAAATGAATTGCAGAACAAGTTCTTGGTACCGAGCGCTGATTGGTTGCGTGTTGGCTCTCGTCTTCTGTGGTCTTTCGCAGCATTCCTTTGGTGCTGAACGTATCAAGGTCTTGATCGTTGATGGCCAAAACAATCATGATTTCTGGCCGAAAACCACGATGATGATGAAGCGATACTTTGAGGAGAGTGGCCTTTTCTCAGTAGATATTGCACGAACGAAATACACTTGGAAGGGTGACGAATGGCTTGGAAAGTATCCCCTCAATGATGGCGTGAAGCGAGAGTCATTGAAGGAGCCTAAAGCAGATCCAGACTTTGCTCCCGACTTTTCAAAGTACCAAGTTGTCGTGTCGAACTTCGGTAACTCAGCTGCTGATTGGCCGGAAAAAACAAAGATCGCCTTTGAAGAGTTTGTTGGTAAGGGTGGCGGATTCGTCGCCGTTCATGCTGCCGATAATAGTTTCGGGAACTGGAAAGAATACAACCTAATGACGGGACTTGGAGGATGGGGAGGTCGCAATGACAAAGTTGGCTTGTACGTATTCTTCGATGATTCCGGCAAGATGATTCGTGACGCATCGCCCGGCAAGGTAGGAAGCCATGGCAAGCAACATCCATTCGAAGTTGTCATCCGCGATGCCGAGCATCCAATTACCAAGGGACTGCCACGCAACTGGATGCATGCTCAGGATGAACTCTATGACAAGCTTCGTGGTCCGGCTGAATCGATGAACGTTTTGGCAACAGCATTTGCTTCAAAGTCTGTCGGAGGGACCGATCGACATGAACCTGTAGCTATGACAATTGATTACAAGCAAGGTCGCGTCTTTCATTCGCCACTAGGACATGCGGATTACTCGTTTGAGTGTGTCGGCTTTATCACTTTGCTTTTGCGTGGAACTGAATGGGCGGCGACAGGTAAAGTGACGCAGCAAACAGTACCGGCTGATTTTCCAACAATCGATAAAGAATCAAAACGCAAATTTGATGGTCCTTGATCATGGATGAAAAAAGTCAGTCTGATGCCTTGGATGCGGTTGAAGAAGCAAATCTCATTCACGATCTGGAAAATCGCTCCGCACCTTACATTCCACGTGCCAAAAAGATTGGTACTTTGGTGCGGAAGCTGATGGTATCGCGAGGCATCAGCGACGAGCAATCGGCGATGATGACTCAGGAGCAATGGAGGATTGCTGCAGGACCGGCGCTTGCTCAATACACAACGCCAGGCAACATATCGCGTGGCATTTTGTATGTCGCCGTCTCAGACAATCTGGTCTTACAGGAATTGCATTTCAGCAAGCAAAAGATCCTGTCGAGCTTAAAAGCAGCACTCCCTGATTTCAAGATACGAGATCTGAAGTTTAGGATTCAATAGTTCTCGAAAGTTATTCAATTCGTTGATAGGTTTTAATCGCATGAAGTTGCCTCAAGGTTTCCGTTTCGCAGGAGTTTCAGCAGGGATTAAGAGTCGACAAGGAGCTCTTGATGTGACGCTGATTGTTTCGGATTCGGATTGCACTGCTGCAGGTGTTTATACGACGAACCAAGTTGTTGCTGCACCTGTTGTGTTGTCGCGATCGCGAACACCTAACGAACGCTTTCGAGGAATCGTTGTCAACAGTGGCAACGCAAACGCATGCACAGGTTCTCGCGGAATGAACGACGCGATCGAGATGGGCAAGATTGCTGCAAAAGCTGTCTCTGCGGCGAATCCTACGCAGACGGCTGCATCTGAGGATCAGTGGATTGTGATGAGCACTGGTATCATTGGACGATTCTTGCCGATGGATAAAGTTGCAAGAGGTATCGAAGCAGCTGCGAAGGAATTAGCTACCGGAGAACAGGCTTACTTGAATGCAGCCGACGGAATCTTGACTACCGACATTGCTCGAAAAATTGGAGACCGTGAAGTTGTTCTTCCTTCCGGCAAGAAGGTATCGATTGTTGGAATGGCCAAAGGTGCAGGAATGATCGGTCCCAAGATGGCGACCATGCTAGGTTGCTTGATTACGGATGCTGCACTTTCAGCAATTCAAGCTCAGCGATTGCTCCAACAAGCGGCGAATCGTTCATTCAACTGTATCAGCGTGGAAGGGCATACCAGCACGAATGATTCGCTCGTTTTATTGGCGTCGCGGCCAACTGAGGCATCGCCCGCACTGAGTCAAGAAGACGAACGAACTTTTGCGATTGCGTTAACGGAAATTTGCATTGAGATTGCGAAGAAAATTCCCGACGACGGTGAGGGTGCGACGCATTTGATCGAAATCGATATTGATGGTGCATCCAACGATGCTGACGCAGACAAAATCGCAAGGTCGGTCGCGATGAGCAATTTGGTAAAGACGGCAATCACCGGCGGCGATCCGAACTGGGGACGAATTGTTTCGGCGGTCGGTTACGCAGGGGTGCCAATCCGACCGGACGTCCTTTCCCTGCATTTGAACGGGATTCATTTGTTTGACAAAGGGGAGCCGTTGCCATTCTCCGCTGCGGAGGTAAGTAGCTCGATTAAGTCGAGAAAACTCACGAAAATCGATCTTTTGGTGGGTTATGGAGCTGGAAAAGCGACTCACTGGACCACAGATTTGAACACGGAATATGTCCGATTTAATTCGGAATATACGACATAGCGGTTCGGCTTTCGAAATGAGCGGCGGTGTGTACACTAAGAGGCTCTTTTATTTTTTAAGTACTTTGACATCCAGTGATTCGGGAAAATCGATTCACAAAAGTTTGCAGATCGAGCTAAACAGTTGACTACGCAATCTCATCTTCAATTAAGTGGCCGGTCCAAGCTTGGTAAGCTGATGGGTGTTAAGATCGCGGCGACTGGTTCCTATGTTCCCGAGCAGGTTGTCACGAATGAAGACCTCATCGCTCTAGGGTGCGATAGCGACTGGATTGTGCAGAGGACAGGGATACGCGAGCGGCGTCGCGCTGCACCGGGCCAGGCTACCAGCGATTTGGCTTATGCTGCTGCACTCGACTGCTTGGCAAACGCAAACGTGCAACCCGATGAAGTAGACCTTATTCTTGTCGCAACGATTACACCTGACTTTTTGACTCCTTCGACTGCGTGCCTTTTGCAGCGTCAATTAGGATGCGTTGCACCTGCGATGGATATCAATGCGGCTTGCGCTGGTTTCATGTATGGGCTGGTGACGGCAGCAAACTTTATCAAGACTGGCACCGCGAGAAAAGCGTTGATCATCGGAAGCGAAGTGATGAGCAACACAATCAATCCTTCGGACATTAAAACCTATCCACTTTTTGGAGATGGAGCCGGTGCTGCTTTATTGGTTGCCGACGATATCCATATTGACGACGCGAGTGAAGAGTCTGCTGGCCAGTTGACCGGACAGGCATCTGGTCTGTTGGCCTACACTTTGGGCGCAGAAGGTTGTGGCGGCCAAATGTTATGTATTCCAGGGGGTGGCTCGCGAACACCGCTTACCGCAGAAGGAATCGAACACGGTCAGCAGTATCTGACAATGGATGGACGCGGCGTTTTCAAATGGGCAGTTCGAGTAGTCAATGATAGCTGCCGAGATTGCTTAGCTTACGCTGGAGTAGAGTTTAGTGACGTCGATCGAGTTATCCTGCATCAAGCTAACATTCGAATTATAGACTCTGCCGTTAGTGATTTTGGTATCCCGTCTGATCGTGTCGTTGTGAATCTTGACCGGTATGGTAATACATCGGCAGCGAGTATCCCAATCGCACTGGACGATGCTAACCGACAAGGCCTTTTGAAGCGTGGGGACAACGTTTTGTTATGCGGTTTTGGATCGGGGCTATCCTGGGGTACGGCGCTTATACGCTGGTAACCATCTGTTTTTACACCGGTCGAATGAATGCACGGCTATCGAATCGGTAGCCAATCGATGTCATTTCTAGAATGGACTCGTTCAGCAAGTTGACATCGCTCTTGGTTTGGCATCCACAATCTTTGTATCATGGGAGCGAGCAATATCTGTTCACCCTCAGTATACAACTGAGCCGACTTAAGCCCTTCGATCTCCACAACGGTTACATTCTTATTCCCCGCTGCTTGCCATCTTGCAAGGTCGTCAGGTTCAACGGAGTTTTTGGGAATCATCAGGATCGATCGTTTTGCACCCCCATCAATCAGAAGAGGCAATTCATTACTTTCGCCTTGGTTTCGATTTGCTTCGACCGAGGGATCGGAAACCATTGCTGATGAGGCGGTAACGCTCGGATCAGAAGAATCGGATAACTCGATACCAAGCTCATGTGAGATTTTAATCAGAAGAGCAATCGATTGATCGGTCCATCGGCTTAAGGAATCATTATCGATAAACCGATCGACCGTTTCCGGCGAATCATACTTTGGTTCAGTGGATCCAACCGATGACGCCGGTGATGACAGGTTTTGTATTGCCTGCGAGAATCGAGTTTCAACAAAGTGCAATAGCTGGCTGTCTATCTCGCGCTGGACTGCGTTGCGAGCACCTCGGAAGCACCCAGGAACAGGCGTCCGATCGTCGCGAATAAGCCCGTTTGCGTCCACTGTGATCTCAAGATCGTTTGCAAGCGTGTGTGACCATAGCCTGAATTGATCGAGAAGTACCTTCGACTGAGAATTCCATACCATTGCCAACGATTGAACATGCTGACTGAGACGGAGCAATAGTTGCCCAGCAAACCGGTGGGTGGCAGCTTGAAATTCGATGCCAAGAATCTGATTTTCGATTTTTGAATTATTCAGTTGTTCGGAAGCATCGCCTGCTTGCGTACCTTCCGAGCTTTGATTTTGGCGAAGAATTGAGATCGTGTCACGGAAGCGTTGCGCGACCGTGTTGAGGGAAACATGCTGCTTTTTAAATCGTTGGCTTACTTCTTCAAGGAGGTCTGAAAGGCTCAACCATCGATCACTCGACTTTAACCAACGACTCGTGACGGCATGGTATAGGCTTGCTGACGACGAGGTTAGTAATCCGCTGGCTTGCCGCTGAGAAGCGTCAATCGAGAGACCTAATTGATTCACAACATGGTCTAAGTCAGCAGACTTCACATCGATCGCATACTCTAAATCGGCTAGTGGTGAGTCCGTTAGGGAAGCAGCAACCGAGCCATTTTTTGGGCCTTCGTTACCACTCATCAGAGTTTCAGTAAACTGCCGAACCCAAGATTGCGCGGTCCAGCGATTCTCGCGAAACAAATCATTGACGAAATAATCAATCTGGGAAGCAGTTGCGACGCGTTGCGATTCCGGCTCAATCTTTTGAGTTGGTGAGAGTTTTGATAACCACGGCTGGAGAGCTTGGAGACTCAAATACTTGACGAAAGGTTCAGGAGACAATTTGGAAGTGAGATTGATCCTCTCAGAACCTATCGTCCGCAGCCAATCAGCCCACTCGTGAACGTCATCATTGTTCATCACCGGCTTGCTGGATTTGCCGCTCGGTCCATGTTCATGGGCGTTCGTCGATTTGCCGCTCGAGATACGTTGTTTATCCAAGATTCCACCGAGTGCGGTGCAAGCATCCATGTAAAGAAAATCGACAACTTGTTCGATTGCCGAATACCAGAATGTGGAGTCGCCTAACTTGCCGCCGTGCACAAGAAACACATTTTCCCAAGGTGCCTTCGTAGGCTGAAAATCAGGAAGCGATGGAATCCCAGGATAAAGACCGGCACTAAAGGAGTAGTGATTCAGTTCCTTCAAACAGGCGACGCCGGCGGCAGTGGCAAGTTCGTACGCGATCATGGTACTTTCACTTGCGGCCGTGAGAACCAACTGGATCTGTGCTGACAAATTCAGATCTTTGAGCATTTGCTGAATCAAGAAAGCAAACTCGATACTCAGTACGCTTCCAGTTCCACCGTGAACAGAGCCCAAAAGATAAACTCGAATAGGTGGCTTGGACGAATCCTCGGAATTCGATTCGTGCATTTGCGCAGCGAGGTTCAGAATGATCTGTTCCAAAACGCTATAACAAAGTTGAGCGTGATCAAGATACGCCAACATGGCGAGGGGACGAACCCCTTCGGTAGTTTGGGATCGCGGAACGTTATAAAGCCATCGACGTGACAATGGAGCAAACGGTTCTTGAGCTCGCTCACGATATTGTTGCGACGATTTCAGAGGAGTCAGAAGAATATGTTCGTAATGAAGGCGACCACTGGTTCCCGCATCGGTCGAAAGCTGGACGGTCTTTTCATCTGTATCCACCAGCAACCAGCCTAAGTCCTTGTGCTCTCGAAGATCAATATTCGATGATTGAAGTCGACTGCGTAGAGAGGTAAGTATCTCAGCACCAGTCCCTCCAAAGCCGATGAAGAGAGCCGGCGAAAGCGTTGGATTTATCTCTTGGTTGAGATCAAGTGGTGGAAGCCATTTGACCTCACGCGTTTCCGTGGTTGCGGTCTCAGGCGATGGAGACGTCCACGATTTCGTTTGCTTGGGATCGTTGGAAGCACGCGAGGGATTTTCGGATCTCGCGAATGGTCGAACGGGTGTTGACTTTGCAGTGACAGGTTTTCGCGCACCGTTTTTATTAGCGAGGTCCGCTGCTGTCGAGGTGGTTGATGATTGTTGATGAGCCGCAATGAGCGCATCAATCATCTCGCGGCATGAACCGAAGCGTTGGTTTGGTTTTTTCGAAAGAGCACGGGCGATTACTGGTCGTTCTGCTGCAGGCAGGTCTTCCAGGTTTGGAGCTTTGTGAAGATGTTCCGTTGCGAGCTGTGCAGTTGTTCGGCCACGAAATGGAAGTCCTCCAGTGAGCATTTCCTGGTAGACAATCGCTAAAGAATATTGATCCGAGTAACGTCCTGGACGCCCATCGAACATTTCAGGAGCTGCGTAGGTGGGAGTCATGCCTCCCATGAGCGACATGCTATTTCGCTGAACATCTTTGATAAGACCGAAGTCGGCGACTTTGATTCGATCCGCGACGAGCAATAAATTGGCGGGCTTCACATCCAAATGTTGCAAGTCATGGCGCTGGCATAAGAAGTCTAGCGCATCGGCGCTGTCCTTCATGTATTCAATCAGTCGTTCTCGAGGAATACCCACTAAACCGCGTTCGTGAAATTCACGAAAGCGATCAAGAAGTGAGCCATCGGCGAGTTCCGTAACGACGATCAGACGTGAGTCAACAATCTCGATACGTTCAAGAGAGATTATGAACGGATGTTGCACCTCGCGAATTCTTTGTAACGATTTCAATTCGTTACCAGCACGCTCTTCGTCGACCGATCCAAAGACAAACTTGATCGCCTTCTTCAGACCACCGGGGGCATCCGCAAGCCACACCTCTCCATATCCACCCACTCCGATCTTATCGCGAAGCACATAGCCCGGGATCGGTTCAAAGCCTGTCTCTGCGCCGGCAATCATCGAAGCCATTCGGGATACCTACTAATTGAACAAGTACGACAAAGCATGTTACGGATGGTTAACAACGGGGTTGGTTGCATTGAGCCCAACGGAATTCATAAGGACATTGGTCGGCAAGGTCTGGGGAGAGGGGCGGTTGCCGGGGGGCAAAGGTGTTTTCGCTGTTGGCAGGATTGGCTGATTGAGGGTTGCGGGATTCATCGTCGCTTGGGTTGGTCTCGCCAGGGTTCTTTCCGTGTGGACCGGCATAGGCTGCGGCGTGTTTCCAAGGATCGCGTCGCGACCATTAATCCTATTGAGGGCTGGTGATTGAAGTCCAAAATAGTTGTTGCAGGCCAGATCCAAAAACTCCATACGAAGCTCTGCACGTTCATTGCGATAAGCAGCAAGAGCCGTAACTTGTGCTAGTAAATCGCGGGGATGGCATCTACGTAACGGTCGACCTTTGGATCGGTAGTGACGCTCCAAGAAGGAGTCAATCACATCCGGTCGCCAGTCAATCGAGAGCCCCTGACATGCCCGGCGGAATAGCTCGATATACTCGCCGCGCGATGGATCACCAATTTCAATCTTGAAAGGTACTCTGCGAAGAAATGCTTCATCGACCAGAGACTCAGGTTGAAGATTGGTCGAGAAGAGTATTGTTTGCTCGAAGGGGACACTAATCTTCTTTCCAGTCGGCAGCGTTAGATAATCAATATGGCTTTCCAGCGGAACAATCCATCGATTCAGTAGGTCTGCCGGAGCAACTCGCTGTCGTCCGAAGTCGTCGATCAAGAGACACCCGCAATTGCTCTTTAATTGAAGAGGCGCTTCACTGACATTGCTTCGTGCATCATGTCGGACTTCTAGGTTGTCCAACGTCAACTCACCACCGACTATCACCGTTGGGCGACGAACACGAATCCATCGACGGTCATGTTCGCGATTGGCGGTGACTCGTGAGGAACTTGCTTGACTGGCCGAGGGGAAGTGATACGAGGCGTCAAAAAGTTTGATGATGCTGCCATCATCGATGATGGCGTGAGGAATCCAAATCTCTTCACCTCGGCATGCGGTGAGACATTTCGCAAGTGTTGTTTTCCCGTTACCCGGCGAGCCATACAAAAATATTCCAGAGGTGCTGTTAACTGCTGGTCCAAGTAGGCTCAACCACGCTGGATCGTAGGTCACACCATCTAAGGCTTCAATAAGACGATCTTCGGTGACCGGGTCGAAGTGGCGAGCTTGTGCTTCGACACTTAATACATAATCCATCAGCGGTACCGGCGCGGGCCCGCTATAGGAGCAAACCTTCTGCAGCGAGAGGGCTCGGCGCTGTCCGTTTTCCGTGAGCGAATAATAAAAGTCGTTTAGAGGCGCGGGACGGGCATGAGCCACCAGTTGCCTCATCCTCAAAGCGACGATCCCGAGCTCGATGATTCCGAACGCGAGGCCTGTTCGCTCGGCCAGATTTCGTCCACTCAGTGTTCCAAGATTCAATAGTTGCTGTGTGATGAGAGATTCCAGCAGCATCTCCGTGATACCCGCCTCTTGGAGGGTTCGCGGCTCCGAGGGCCAGAAAGCATCGTCGTTCATAACTGACGGTAGAACGTCGCCTGCGAACGAGTCGGTGTCTTTTCTAAAGTTATTAGATGACTGCATGAATAAATCGCCCGTAGCGGTTCAAAAGCAAGGATTCCTCAACCAACTGGTTATCGGTTCCCTGATTGTCAGCTAGATGAACGGGATCAATAAAATTCCGAAAATGACTGACATCGCGATTTTCATGACCTAGAGTAAGTCGGGCTCTGGCGGAAAAGCGTTAAGAAACGACGTCAGGTGATTGATTTAATCGTTACATCTCATACAGGCGTAACGAGGTTGAAAGTTCGAGTGGCAACTACCTTTTCCGTTCAGGCAAGGTAGCAACTGCTCAGTAGACCAGTTCGTAAACTCCGTTCGCAATCTCAGTCTAAGCAGCTCAGTTCAGTAGGTTAGTAAAGAACAAGAAAATGGCATATCCAGCTTCCATTGCAACTACTACTCCACGTCGTTCGAATAACGTCGATCGTCCAGTCGTGTGGATACTCGCCAGCGCGAACCCTTCGCAGCAGACGAGCCCATTAACGGTTATTCATCCAATTCCATTCTCGATTGGTCGAAAGTCTGGGAACAGCCTTCAATTGAGCTCAAGAGCGGTCTCCAGCCAGCATGCGGAACTGGATATTCACGACGGCCAACTAATTCTTAAGGACTTACAAAGTACTAACGGTACTTATGTTAACGGGCAACGAGTTACGTCGCCAGTTGTCGTGAGGGTGGATGATTTAGTGCAGATTGCTGACGTGGCGTTTCGTGTTCGATGCGATGATCATGCAACTGCAACCAATACAATTTCAGAGGATATCTGCGATCAGGCGCTCGCTTTGGTACAGTTCGACCGGATGATGGAAACGCGAATGGTAACGCCATTTTTCCAACCCATCATCGATGTTAGCGACTCCTCGGTCCGTGGCTTTGAAGTGCTTGCTCGAAGTCGGATGTTTGGTCTCGAAACCTCGGCGGCGATGTTTTCTGCCGCATCGCGACTGAATATGGAAGTCGAACTCAGCCAGATGCTTCGTTGGGAAGGTATTCGCGAAGCCTTGAGTCTTCCCGATATGAACCGCATGTATCTCAATACCCACCCTCTCGAGCTGGATCGGGATGATCTTGTTCGAAACGTGGCGGCAACCCGCGAGTATGCTGGCGACATGCCGATCACCCTTGAGATCCACGAGGCAGCAATAACGAATCCTGCCGCGATGAGAGAATTGCGTAAAGCGATGAGAGACATACAGGTTGATATCGCTTACGACGATTTCGGAGCCGGCCAGAATCGATTGACTGAACTTATCGAATCGCCACCAGATGTTCTGAAATTCGATATGTCTCTTATTAGAAATATTGATAAGGCAACACCCGAAAGACAACGCATGGTTGCCTCTTTGGTGCGGATTGTTCTCGACCTTGGAGTGACTCCCCTAGCCGAAGGGATCGAAACCGCCGAAGAAGCAGAAGTCTGTAGCGAGATTGGCTTTCAGCTTGCACAGGGATACTTCTACGGACGTCCGATGATTCCTAAAGCCATCTACTGCAACGCGTAACGCCATCTGCGATCGGCTACGTGAATAGTTGTATTACAGCAGCAGTCTTTGAAGCCCCTTACAGATTGATAGCAATCCCAACGTAAGGATCGGGCTCCAGGAAAATTTACGTAGGCCGCAGACTTTGCCAAAACTGCGGTTGCCGATTGTATCGAACGTGCCGACAGCCAGATTCTGCATGAACTTCTTTTAACCAAGTCCCCGATACCTACTCTTGAAACGCGATCATGGATGGTCAAGCGTCCCGACCTTTACCCGGTCAGGTTAAGCGACAACCCTCATTGCGGCATGTTCGTCGACGGCGCGGTCTTAAAGCCTTTTTGACCGTTCAGCCAAACCAAGCTTAACAAGGTTCAGGATAGGAGTTCCAGAACGATGAGAATTAGCAGATTAGCGTTGAGTGCGATGATCGCCGGCGCTTGCTTTGGGGGAACGGCTATGGGTCAACAAGCCCAGTCCAACGGCTCCCCATATAAGTCAGTTTCTTACTTCAGCGAAGACGCAGCAGCACCATGCGAAAGCTCAAGCTGCAGCGACGCTAGCTGTGATACCAGCGGATGCGACACAAGCGGATGTGACGGACTAGGAAGCGGATGCGGAGCAGGCTTTGGCCTCCTCAGCTGCTGTGACCTCGGCGAGCCATGGAAGCTATGTGATGGCGACGTTTGCGGTTGGACTTTCGGTGGTTGGACAAGCGTTGGATACCACTCGGCCAACACGAACCTCAACTTCAACAACTACGACAGTCGAGTTCAGTTAGGCCAGCAATGGTTCTACGCTGAGAAGATTGCAGACGGAAGCGAAGGATTGGGTTTCGGCGGACGTATCGACTACCTCTATGGTACCGATGGTCCTGACACTCAAGCCTTCGGTGTCGGTGGAACCGCAACTCAATGGGATAACCTTTGGGATAATGGTTTTGCTTACGGCCACGCAATTCCTCAAGCTTACGGTGAAATCGCCAGCGGCGACCTCAGCGTGAAGGTTGGTAAGTTCTTCACGATAATCGGAAATGAAGTCGTCCAGTCCACTGGTAACTTCTTCTACAGCCGTCAGTTTACGTTCTACAATGCCGAGCCGTTCACCCACACCGGTGCTCTTTCGACCTACAACTTCGATGACGAGACAGTGTTGTACAACGGTTGGACTTCTGGTTGGGATTCCGGTTTCGAGCGTAACGGTAGTGCTTACCTCGGTGGATTCAAGCGTCAATTGACCGAGAAGACATCGTTCCTTTATGCAACCACATTGGGTCGTTTCGGCAAGGTCGTTGGAGAAGATGGGGCGCTTAACAGCTTCCTCATCACTTCCGCCCTAACCGACAAGCTGACCTACATCTCGCAAACGGATATTCTCTACACGACGAATAACG
>JAIYDQ010000411.1 GCA_027487375.1 Planctomycetaceae bacterium | reverse complement strand
TCTATGCTGCAATGATTGAAACGATGGACCGAAGTGTTGGAGTTGTGGTCGATGGACTTCGTCAACGCGGGCAGCTTGATAACACACTGATCATGTTCCTTAGTGATAATGGAGGTAATGCCGAGTCTGGTCCAAACGGACGTTACGAAGGATCAAATCCCGGCGACGCACGATCGAATGTGTTTCTTGGCCAGAATTGGGCGACGCTCAATAACACTCCGTTTCGTAAATGGAAGCACTTTGTTCATGAAGGAGGTTGTGCAAGTCCGCTGATCGCTCACTGGCCGAACGGTATCGCCTCATCACAGCATGGCAAATTGAGTCATCAGCCAGCTCACCTCATCGACTTGATGCCAACCCTGGTCTCAGCAGCTAAATCCCACTATCCGAAGCAACACCATGGGCATACGATCGAGCCGATGGAAGGAGTTAGCCTTACGCCAGCTTTTTCTGGCGAGCAATTTGAACGCGAGGAGCCGATCTACTTCAATCATGAAAACAATCGAGCTGTTCGTGATGGTTCATGGAAGTTGGTCGCTATAGCAGGGCAACCGTGGGAGCTCTACGATGTCAATGCGGATCGTACCGAATTGCAGAACCTCGCCTCCCGTCATCCCGACCGCGTTGCTGCCATGGCTGCGCAATATGATGCTTGGGCAAAACGAACTCACGTGATAACAAACGAAGAGACGAATCCGTCTTCAGAAACATCGAAGAGAAAGCGAAAAGGTCAAAATAAAGCGAAGAGTAAAGTGCCAACATGAGCTTCGTATAACACGCATGATGTTCATCGCGCAATACCGATTATCATAAGCTGGTTCAGTTCATGTTCGCTGCGATGCGATTGTCGCTACAATTCGATATTCGCTAAACCAAGAGGAATTAAGTCGTCACAATTGGGGCCGCCACCTGCTGGTCATAACAACAATTGATTATCGTCACGGCGGTTTCATTGTTGTTTAAGTGCAACGGTGAACTCTTTACATCCGAGATTTTTTTGATTGGAACATCAACCTTGCATCGATTCATGGTTTTCACTCCCTTGTTGATTTGGTCCGCTTCACTTTGTTTCATGTGCTCCACTTTGGCGGCAGCTCAACCTAACGTGGTTTTCTTTTTAGTCGACGATCTTGGTCAACGTGATCTTGGTTGCTATGGAAGCACGTTTTATGAAACGCCTTATATTGATCGACTTGCATCCGGTGGGGCTAGATTCACCGATGCGTATGCTGCTTGTCCTGTTTGCTCTCCAACGCGAGCCAGCATCATGTCGGGGTATTGGCCACAAAGAACGGGTATCACTGACTACATTGGTGCGCCTTTGAAATCAAGCGATTGGAAGCGCAATACAAAGCTACTCCCAGCACCCTACGCCGACCGCTTAGCGCTCGAAACGCCGACCCTAGCGAAGTCGCTCAAAGGTGCCGGCTACGCAACATTTTTTGCGGGAAAGTGGCACCTTGGGCCTGAAGGTTGGTGGCCAGAGAATCAAGGCTTTGATTTCAACATGGGCGGAACCGATCGTGGTGGTCCGTATGGTGGGAATAAATACTTTTCACCTTATGGGAACCCGCGTTTGCCCGATGGTCCGCCGGGTGAACATCTTCCGGATCGTCTGGCAACGGAAACCGCAACCTTTATTGAGAATCATAGAGATCGTCCGTTCTTCGCGTACCTATCGTTTTATTCCGTTCACACGCCACTGATGGCTCGTGATGACTTGCGCAAGAAGTACGAAGAAAAGCGAAAGAAAATTGGCATTCAGGAGAAGTGGGGGCGTGAATTTGAACGCGATGTCCGGCTAACTCAGGATCATTCTGTTTACGCAGCGATGGTCGACGCCATGGATCAAGCGGTGGGTAAGGTGCTTCGCAAGCTCGACGAATTAGGACTTACAGAAAACACGCTTGTCATTTTCACTAGTGACAATGGCGGTTTGTCCACGAGCGAAGGCTGGCCAACCTCGAATGTTCCTCTCCGCGGAGGTAAGGGATGGATGTATGAAGGTGGTATTCGCGAACCGTTGATTGTTCGTTGGCCTTCCGTTGTGAAGCCCGGCAGCGTTATCAAAACTCCTGTCAGCAGCCCCGATTTTTTTCCGACTTTGCTAGACGCGACCGCCACAAAACCAAAGCCCGATCAGACGCTTGACGGTATCAGCATCATGCCACTGCTAAAGGGAGGTTCAATCCCCGAGCGAGCAATATTCTGGCATTATCCGCACTACGGAAATCAAGGTGGTGCACCGAGTGCGGCTGTCCGACGTGGCGACTGGAAACTCATTGAATGGCAGGAGGACAACCGTGTTGAGTTGTTTAATCTCGCCGACGATATTAGCGAGCTTACCGACCTAGCTGAACAGGAGCCGCAACGAGTCGAAAGCCTTCGAGCTGAATTGCAAGAGTGGCAAAAACAAGTCGGTGCGAAATTCCCTGTCCCCAATCCAGCGTACGATACTGACAAGCCCAGTGGTCGCTCAGCCAAGCGGAATACGAAATCATGATTTTTCATTCCGTGACAGACATTTGACACAATGTTTGAACCATAGTGTCAAATGCTTTTGGCTACGGCAAGTTGTAAGTGCGACTTACGTTGTTCGACAATGCAGCCAAGCGACCGAGTCCCACAACGTAAACTTCGCCGAATCGGCCTATGCTGATCACGATGGATCAACGTGATCATACTGCGAATCGCGATTCTCGGTGAGCAAAAATCAGATTTCCGTTTAAATGCCAGATCCCTGTTCGTGAAAAGGTTGCGTTGCGTTTGGATATTCGTCAAATTATAGTTCTCGCTACAGGTGTCAAATCGACGTATTAGATCCCCTGCATATCCACCCTCGGTATTCAAACGCCTGGGGGGCCCGCCGATAAACTTTCCTTCCCACTGCCTCCCACAGAAAGAACCCTCAATGTTCAATCGACGAAACCTGCTTCATGGAATGGCCGCGGGTGCAGGTGCTGCATTGGGATTTTCGCTTTTTCCAAACCAAATGTTTGCAGCAGCGACACCGGGAACAGCATCTTCAAAGATTGGTTCGACATCGCCTAAACGAGTAATCTTCTTTCTACAGAACCAGGGGTTTGATCCGGCGACCTGTATTCCTGAAGGAATGAAACGCAGTGGCTCGCTAGCGGGCAAGAAACTGCCAGAGCCGATCAGACCGCTTGAGCCTTTCAAAGACAAGATGCACATCATCAATGGCCTCCATGGTCTGCACACTAGCCCATCTCACAGTGCCTTCTTCGGTGCATTAGGTGGTTATCGAGGAAGCGATGGCGTGCCACCGAGCGGACCGACTATCGATTATGAACTGAGTAAGGTGCTTCCGGAGACATTACTGCCGCACTTGTGTATCGGGATGGATTCGATGGAGAACATGACGACCAAGCCGACTCTGGCTACTCTGTCGGCCAGCGGTGCTGGTCAGCCGATCTTTATGCATTCAAATCCGAACCATTTGTATCAGATGCTCTACGGAGGTATTTCCACCGGTGATATTCGTCGTCAACATGAAGCAAAATCGACTCTGTTGAACCAAATCGAATCGATGGCCGCCTTGGGAGCAAAGTCGCTTCCATCGCAGGAACGTCAACGCTACGGGCAGTACGTGCAAGGCTTCCAAGATATCAACGGGTTACGTGGGCGGCTGGAGAAGGTCTCCGATCATTTGCGAAAGTTTGCTCCTGAAGTTGACAGTCGCTACACCAAGCCGGAGTTTGAAACGGATTGGCATGACGTGCTGCTCGACCTTGGTATTTCATCGCTCACTTCAGGAATCACCAACACACTCACAATCGGTTCTGGTCGTGGTGAGATTTTTGGTTCGTGGAAGGGCCTTGGCATCGCAGAGCAAGGTCACAACCTTGGTCACATGGATCAGCCAGGCAATCCGATTTGGATCAAGATTCGACAATACAACAGCCGCATGTTGGTGCGAATCATGGAGAAACTTGAAAGCATTCCAGAAGGCAGCGGCACAATGATGGACAATACGCTCATCGTTTACACCAGCAACAATGCCGACAAGCAACACACAAGCGGTGCTAACTGGCCAGTGGTGCTGCTCGGCAACATCGACCGAGCTTTCAAAACAGGTTGTTTCACTCAATTGGATGGTAGTCGTCCGATCAACGCGTTGTACACGGCTCTTCTTCATGCCGTTGGAGCACCTCGCGACCGCTTCAACATGACCGATCAACTTGCTAAGAAGTACGATTCGGGTAATGGGCCACTCGCGGAAGTTCTGACATGAGCAGGACCGTTTTATCTGGGACCATTTCCAATGGTGCGTCTCTGAATCAGGCTGTAATGATCATAAGATTCGTTTGTTCGATTTGCGTGCTCTTGCTGTTGCTGCCTATAGTCGCCTTCAGCGATGGCTTTACACCAGGACAATCAGTAGAGGGTAACTACGAGAACTTCGCTCGCGGCTTCCTTCAAAAACGATGTTTGGATTGTCATGGCCAGAAAGATCCTGAAGGAGGACTTTCGTTGCATGATCTTGGACCAATCGATGAAGTCAACGCAAGTACATGGCATAGTGTTTGGGCCCAGGTAACGCTGAAGGAGATGCCTCCGCGTGACGCTGAGCAACCAGAGGTCATCGAACGGTTGCGATTCTCTGAATGGATTATCGGTCAGCTCACACAAGTAATGCGAGACAAAGGCGAGTTCCGTGAGCATCTCGATCCAAATAAAGGAAATTTTGTGGATCACGATCTGCTCTTTGGTCCACTACCGGAAGGCATCACGCTGGTCCCAACTTCGACGCCAGCCCGTATTTGGCGAGTCACACGAGAGGAGCATATCACGCGGCTCAATGAGCTTATCAACACAGAGCCGGCCTTCGATCCAATGAATCCCGGTCTGCGGA
>JAIYDQ010000295.1 GCA_027487375.1 Planctomycetaceae bacterium | reverse complement strand
CAGCAGCTTTCAAATCAGAAGATTTGGCAGCAGCGGAAGCTTTCGTTGATTGGGTTGCCTTGGCGTTTTTCTCGGCAGGCTTTCCTGCAGCTTTTGCGTCGCCCTTTGCAGGTGTTTTTTCGTCACCTGCTTTTGTCTCACCCTTTTTGGTCGGTTTTGGATCAACAGCGACGGGCTTCTTGGCAGATGTTTTTTTCGATGCTTTTTCCTTTTGGGCGGCTTCTTTGGGGGTCAGTGTCTTGATGTTTGAGCTGACCGCAGCCATCTTTGTTGGCTTGGTGGCAGAGGCGACAGGTGAATCTTGTTTGGAAGCGGTTTTGGCTGGAGTTTTGGGAGCCGGTGGAGCTGACGGCTCGAGCAAGGCAGCGGCGGCTTGCTTTTCCGCTTTTGCTTTGGCGTTTGTCGCTTCGAGGTGTTGGGCCGTTCCCGCAAGTGGAGCCTTTTCGGTCTCTTTCACAGGGAGTGGAGCAACAAAAGAGACGCGGACTTTATTGGCGACTCCCATTTCTTTGAAGATCGCATTCACTATCGGATGATGAAAATCCGTTGCGTATTCCACTGCGAACTGGTGGAGCAAAGAAGCGAATTCAAGTCCCTTGTTTTTCGGAATGGCTCTTTCGATTCCAGGCAATACGCCCTTGCTAGCTTCCGTGGTTGTCAGTAGTTCCAAGGCAACGCATACAGAAAGGATTTGGTTATCAACAGGAATGGAGTGTCCACCAAACGCATGTTGCGTGACGTAGCCCATGACGAACTTCGATGTTCCCTCCCAAGCGGCGACTTCCTCTACCGCTTTGCCCAAGTTTGCTTTCTTGAGATCGTCGATGTCGAATGAGTAACGAGCTTCAAAGAGAGATTGGAGAGACTTTTTGAGTCGTCCAGCCGCTGCCGCCGCCTTCGGGAGGCTAGTGAGCGACTCCGAAAGTTCCGCAATCGTTGTTACGCGGATCTCGTTGGCGTCAAAGTAGGTTTGTTGGAGCTTGGCAAAGGCTTCGTCGGCCGCTTCGTGTGATGCGTCTTCCAAGCAACAAGCATATAGCAAGCAGTCGAGCACCCTCCGGTCGGTTGGATCAACGATCGGTTTGTAATGCTTACGAAGAGCTTTGTAGAGGTGATCGAAACGATCGGCGCGATTGCTGCTGGCCATAGATGATGTTAGATAAAAATCAAAAAGAATTAGCGATCGAAATCAAATGACGACTAATCGTTGGAACGTTCTTCCGAGAATGAGTCTCGGTCTGCTGGGGCGTACTTGCCCGTTAAAATTGCGGGGGAGGAATCTCCGTTGTTTGTTGATCCTTCGCCGGTCTCTGCGTCAGAATCGATTCCAACCGAGTTCGATTCAGACGGAGTCTCGTCAGCCGACGGGCCGCTCGAGTTTTCAGCATTCTTTGCTTTCTTCTCCGCAGCGATTTGTTCAAGGATTTGCGCGACAGCTAACGATTTTTTCACCCCTTCATCGGCGACAAAAGTTAGTTTCGGAGTGTATCGTGTTTCGATTCGGTCTGCGATTTTCGCTTGAAGAAACCCGGCGGAGTTCTGCAACCCACGCAGCACGGTCTTTTGCTGGGTAGGAGTCCCGAGCACGCTGATAAAGACCTTTGCTTCTCGCATGTCGGGCATGACTTCAACACCGAGTACCGTTACGTTTTGAACTCGGGGGTCGCGCAGCTCAGTAAGAATGGCCATAGAGACCACTTCGCGAATTGCTTCACCAGCTTTAAGTAGACGACGAGAGCTCACGGTTTAATGACTTGGATTACGCCAAGGATAAAATCAGTTGGTATTCGAGACATAAGGCCGGCGAAACAAGGTGTTGCACCGAAGGTGAAATGGTTGCTGCTGCCCGAGGCTAATTTCCTCGGATGATTAATTGACTGGCATATCTAGCGTTCGAGCGACTTCCTCGATCTTGTAGGCTTCGAGAATGTCGTCCTGCTTCACATCATTGAAGCCCGATAACTTAATACCGCACTCCAAGCCTCTTAGAACCTCCTTGACGTCATCTTTGACTCGACGAAGTGTATCCAAAGGATAGTCGCCGATAGTTCGTCCGTCGCGATTAACTCGAATTCGACATCCGCGTTCGATGCTTCCCTGAACAACGTAGCATCCAGCGATTGTACCGACTCGAGATACCGTGAAGACTTGTTTGACAAGAGCTCGTCCTAGTTCGACGATCTTTTCGGCTGGTTTCAAGCGACCTTCGACGATCGCTTTGATATCCAACGCAAGATTGTAAATAATGTCGTAACGACGAATTTCTACATTCTTTTGGTCAGCGAGTCCTCGAGCGGCTTCATCCGGAATCACGTTAAATCCTACGATAACTGCACCTGAGGCGGATGCAAGCGTAACGTCCGCGACCGAGATTCCACCGACTGATCGCTGTAGGATTTTTAGCTCTACTTCGGGGTGATCTAGTTTGGTCAGTTCCTTTTCGATCGCTTCAAGAGATCCACGAGCATCGGCCCGAATGATCAAGTTCAGGATAACCTTGTGCTCATCACGCTTGGTTAGTCGACCGGATTGGATTAGTTCTTGGAAAGCCTCGAATGAAACCTTGGTGGTTCCAGAGAGGGAAGAGGACCGGGTTTGGTTACCGCGGACAGCAGCGATTTCTCGTGCCTGTTGAATATCGTCTAGGACGTAGAATTTCTCACCTGCGTCTGGTGCGTGTTCTAGTCCGGTGATATTTACAGGCATCGACGGGCCAGCTTCGGTGAGTTGTTTGTTTCGTCGAAGCGTATCGTAGATTGCCTTTACGCGACCGTAAGTAGATCCGCAGACAACAATATCTCCAACGCGTAAGGTTCCGTTCTGAACCATCATCTTTGCGATGATGCCTCGATCGGAAGCTTGTTCGCTTTCCAAACAAACGCCAATAGCGGCTCGTTTCGGGTTCGCTTTGTATTCGTTGAGTTCGGCTACCGTCAGAAGGGTGTCAAGCAATTCATCCATTCCCAGACCGGTGATGGCACTGGTCGCAACGACTTCAACGTCACCACCCCAAGCACTTGGAGTGAGCCCGTGCTCGGTCATTTGCGTCATCAGGCGATTCAAATCGGCTGATGGAAGGTCCGATTTGTTTGCAGCTACAACAATTGGTACGCCAGCGGCTTTTGCGTGGGAGATTGCTTCTTCCGTTTGAGGCATAATCCCGTCATCAGCTGCGATAACCAGAACTGCGATGTCGGTTACGTTAGCTCCACGAGCTCGCATTTCAGTAAAGGCTTCGTGGCCAGGAGTATCCACGAAGGCGACCTTGCGACCATCTTTTTCCACTTGGTAGGCGCGGATGTGCTGAGTGATTCCACCCGCTTCACCGGCAACAATTTTGGTCCCAATCAGGTAGTCCAAAAGCGATGTCTTGCCGTGGTCAACGTGGCCCAAGAAAGTCACGATTGGAGCTCGTGGAATCAAATCTTCGGCGGCATCTTCGATCTTCTCGAGGGTATCGAGCATGGATGCTTCGGCTGAAACGGCCTCGCGGAATTCGACTTCTACTCCAAGCTCAGTTGCAAGGAGAAGAGCCTGCTCAGCATCTAGGTTGGCGTTGATACTAGTCGGAATTCCCATCGTCATCAAAGAACGCAGCACGCGTGCGACTGGAACACCCGCCGCCTCGCAGAAGCTGCGAACCGTGCAAGGAATATCCAGAATGACTTTATCTTTTCGAGGCGCAGCGGTGCTCGGAGCCTTGGTTTGATGGCGACCACGTCGACGGCGACCATCTCCTTCGTCGTCGAAATTACCAAATTTAATCTTGTTGTCTCGCCCGCGCTTGCTGCGATCCAAACGAGCGGCGGCTGCTGCTTTTCCTTCTTCAGCGATTTCAGCGATGCTCTTCTTGCCGCTGCCTCGGGCTTGAGCGGCGCGATCGGCTGCATCCTTGAACTTCTTCAAGCCGCCACCGGCTGCGACCCCAGAACCTGGAGGTGGGGCTGCGGGGCCTCGCACGGCCTTGGCTGTGTCTTGCTGGAGTTTTTCCAGAGGGGCTCGCATACCTTGTCGACCACCAGCGATCATATCGGGGGTGAGTCGTATTTCCGGTTTTTGGGCAGCAACTTCATTTGTCTTCGTTGGAGGAGGTGCTGCAGTCTTTGGAATCCGAGTCTTCAGATTGATGACTGGCTCCATGCTTTGCCGTTTCTTGCGATCTTCTCCACCACCTGCTTTGGTGAGTCCCTCACCCGCTTTGGACGGCCGTGCTCCGATGACTCGGATACCGCGAGTAACGATCCCTGGTCGAGGGTTTGGATCTTGGCGAACCGGTGCGCCCGATTGAGAGTCACGAGCTTCTCCGCTGGCATCGGATTTCGGTTCCGAAGAACTTTCGGCGACAGACTGGTCTACCGCTACGTCATCTGCTGAATCGGTAGACTGTCCTTTCGCAGCAATCTCTAGATCGGCTTCCTTTGTGCTGCTTTCCTTCGAATCGGATTCGCTGGAGACCGATTTCGGGGCGACACTATCGGTCGGCGTGGCCGTTTCCGTATCGGCTGTCACCTTCGGCTTGGTGCGACCAATGACGGCAGGTCGGCCAATCTGTCGTATCGGACCACCGACGTTCTTGACGCTTGGACGTTCAGGAGCGAGAGCGACAGGTGCGGCAGTCGCAGCCGAGCTTGCAACAGCCTTCGCGGGTGCGGCGGCTGTAGCGGCTCCGGCGGCTTGCGTGGCCACGTGCTTTCTAACGCGAGAAACTTCTTCGTCTTCTAGACTTGCGAGGGCACTTCCCTTGTTGAGAATCCCAATCCGCGTGCACAGATCCACCAGCTCTTTGCTGTCGAGACCCATTTCTTTTGCGAGCGAATAAATACGTACAGCCACAGGCCAATTTTCCTTGGGATTCCCAATCTTAGGTTTGTTTCAAACTACATAGGTTGCGCTCCTGCGCACGGTAACCAAAGTATTCCGCAGCGAAGGCTCGCTCGATTGCGCCCCCACGAATTGCACACGCTTTCGCGGGAGAACAACCACCAACTTTTCTGTTCTACGCCCCACTGGAGTCACCCACAGCGGATTGCGATGGATCGCTCGCTTCGTCAGCACTTGCTTCCGACGCTGGCTTTACATCAGCTCTTTTCTTTTGCTTTGCTGCTTCTTCAGCAGCGATGATCGCTTCGGTGGCAAGCCGTTCTTTCTCGGCTCGCTCGACGCGTTTCCGTTCGTTCTCAATTTCTTCGTTCTCGGCAGCTTTGATATCTGCTTGATCTACGATCGCTTCGACTTGTTCTTCCGTCAGTCCACCCAATTCCATGAGGGAGTCAGGTTCAATCACCGACAAGTCATCATACGATAAGTAGCCTTGTTCGACCAAACGTTGAGCAAGTTCTTCGGTCATGCCTTCAATTTCCATGAAGGCTTTGATCGCGCGATCGATTTGTCTTTCGAGCTCATCGGCCGTCATGATTTCGATGTCCCAGCCGCAAAGCTTGCTCGCCAATCGAACGTTTTGGCCGTATCGACCGATCGCTTGCGAGAGTTGATCATCGGCTACAAGAGCGATCGCTCGTCCGATCATATCGCAAAGCAAGACTTGCTGAACTTCAGCCGGTTGCAATGCGTTGGTGATCAGGACAATTGGGTCTTCGCTCCAACGAACAATATCGATTCGCTCACCGGCGAGTTCGCTGGTCACATTTTTGATTCGGTTACCACGCATACCAACGCACGCGCCGACGCAGTCCACACGCTGGTCGCTGCTTGTAACGGCGACTTTGCTTCGATAGCCCGGTTCGCGGCTGATTGCCTTGATCTCGATCACATCTTCGGCAATTTCAGGGATTTCCTGTTCGAACAGTCGCTGAATCAGAGAAGTTTTGGTGCGAGAAAGAATTACTTTGACTCGATTTCCTGCTGCCTTTACTTCGTAAATGACAGCACGGACTCGCTCGCCATTGTGGTAGCTTTCGCCGGAGATCTGTTCACTTCGAGGAAGGATCGCTTCGACTTGGCCGAGTTGTACGACGGTAACGCCACGTTCGGTGCGTTGAACGATCCCTGTAACAAGTTGACCTACTTGGTCTTCAAACTCGTCCATCCGGGCATCGCGTTCGGCTTCGCGGATCTTTTGAATGATAACTTGCTTGGCTGTTTGGGCACCGATTCGCCCAATTTCTTCTTGGTCTAGAGTACGGCCGTCGCAAGTAGCAATAATCGATCCGCCATCGCGGGCGATCTTTACTTGAACGTCCGATTCTTCACCGTAGTGTCGCTTAAAAGCGGTAACCAACGCCGACTCAATTGCTAATAGCACGAGTTCTCGGTCGATGTTCTTCTCGCGGTGGAGCGAATCAGCGATGCGGAGCAATTCTTGTGGATTCATGCGTCCAAAAAGCCCGGTCGGCAGGTTGTGACTGAAGTGTGACTCGCACCCCCAGTCAAACGCATTTTCAACAATGAGCCAGACCGACGGCCCCGACCAACACGAGCCGAGAAGAATCAGAAACTGGCAACGTAAAGGGAGTTGGGCGAATTGTCAACCACTAACCATGAAACTCCTGCCCAGCGGGTGCTTTGTTCAGCGTAAAACTCAGCGCAGACGGATTTGTAAGAATTCTGCTGCCGCTAAAGCTACTGCCCCGGTAGCAAGTTGTACTCAATCGCTATGTAGATCGTCGATCCAGCCAAGTCGCAATTTGCCAAGGAGCTCGCAGCACAGCTGCCACAGCTACTCCAAAAGCGAGTCCTACCGACCTGAGCAGTTGCCGAACCGGATAGGTTGGCAGTGCAGGGGCCGCATGCAAGTCTTCGCTGCCATGTGGCCAATCCGTTAGTCGACCCGTCAGGCGGTCCATCCAGCGTCGATTTTGAGGCCAAGTGGAAACTTGCTTCGCCCAGGTACTCGGAATAGCGTCCGCACCTAGTCGCACTCCACAGAGTCCACCCACCAACGCACCGACAGAATCTGTATCACCACCAGCTCTCACGGCCGCCGTAACTGCCGATCGGTAACCGTCCGGATGCCGGAGCCACGCGTAAACCGACATTACGGAAGTGGCCGAGGCGGACCCGGGGATACCTTTGCCAAACCCAATTCGTTTTGCCGCTCGATTGACACTAAATCCACGTGCCAGCGGCTCTCTGAGGCTAACCAGCATCTGGTTGAGAGATGTTTCTTGCGTCAACGCAATCAAATCTTCCATGACAAGAAGCGAATCAAACTCGCGTTTGGGAACCATCAATGCCATGTGAGCAGCGTGAGCAATCAAAATCGCTGCTTCTGTAACTTCTGGAGATTTATGCGTCAGCTTGGTCGAGGCGGTTACCCAGCGCTCTACGGAATGACCGGTTCCTTGGAGAACCGTTGCCAGAGCAAGGGCGCTGATCAGAGGGCTGTTCCCGGAAGACGGCACACCCGACAACTCCGGTGCGACACCCAACCACAGCCTAAGTGCAGCCAAATGCGTGGCAATGCCCGATGTCACCGGACCGGTCAAAAGATACCATCGCAATCTGGTTGCCAAGCTGTTTCTAAAATTATCTAGCTGCGACCTTGATCGGAGCATGGCTTGCAAGGTCATCAGCATTCGGTGAGTGTCGTCGCTGACCAACCCAAGTCCGGGTGTCAGTTTGTAGCTTAACGCTGATCGCCCGAACATGGATATCGCCGCGCGACGAGACAGACCCTTCCTGCACAAACCCAACGCATCTCCGACCGATGCACCGACGAGTAGCCCCTCAATCGATCGCTCGCGTCGATAGCTACCGGTTACCTGAGACCACGAAACGCTTCGGAAACCAATACCTTCGGCTCCCACGACCTTTACGTCGCCGCTTCTCTTTTCTCCAGCCCGCAACGATT